>NZ_JAATEK010000005.1:0-332707 GCF_012034195.1 Microbispora sp. CL1-1 | reverse complement strand
GGTCTGATTCAAAAGGGGATTATCTAGTGCTCGACGTCAACTTCTTCGACGAGCTGCGCATCGGCCTCGCGACCGCCGACGACATCAGGCAGTGGTCGCACGGCGAGGTGAAGAAGCCCGAGACCATCAACTACCGGACCCTCAAGCCGGAGAAGGACGGGCTCTTCTGCGAGAAGATCTTCGGTCCGACCCGGGACTGGGAGTGCTACTGCGGCAAGTACAAGCGCGTCCGCTTCAAGGGCATCATCTGTGAGCGCTGTGGCGTCGAGGTCACGCGCGCCAAGGTGCGCCGCGAGCGGATGGGCCACATCGAGCTCGCCGCTCCGGTCACCCACATCTGGTACTTCAAGGGCGTCCCGTCGCGCCTCGGTTACCTGCTCGACCTCGCCCCGAAGGACCTGGAGAAGGTCATCTACTTCGCGGCGTACATGATCACGCATGTCGACACCGAGATGCGTGACCGCGACCTGCCGTCGCTGGAGGCGAAGATCTCCGTCGAGCGGCAGCACATCGAGCAGCGCCGTGACGCCGACATCGAGGCCCGCCAGAAGAAGCTCGAGGCCGACCTGGCCGAGCTGGAGGCCAGCGGCGCCAAGGGCGACGCCCGCCGCAAGGTGCGTGAGGGCGCCGACCGCGAGATGCGCCAGCTCCGCGACCGCGCCCAGCGTGAGCTGGACCGGCTGGAGGAGGTCTGGAGCCGCTTCAAGAACCTCAAGGTCCAGGACCTGGAGGGCGACGAGCTGCTCTACCGCGAGATGCGCGACCGGTTCGGCCGCTACTTCCGCGGCGGCATGGGCGCCCAGGCCATCCAGGAGCGGCTCGCCAGCTTCGACCTGGAGGCCGAGGCGGAGAACCTGCGCGAGACCATCCGCAGCGGCAAGGGCCAGAAGAAGGCCCGCGCCCTCAAGCGGCTCAAGGTCGTCGCGGCGTTCCTCAACACCCGCAACTCGCCGAGCGGCATGGTCCTCGACTGCATCCCGGTGATCCCGCCGGACCTGCGGCCGATGGTCCAGCTCGACGGTGGCCGCTTCGCCACCTCGGACCTGAACGACCTGTACCGCCGGGTCATCAACCGGAACAACCGCCTCAAGCGTCTGCTCGACCTCGGCGCGCCCGAGATCATCGTGAACAACGAGAAGCGGATGCTCCAGGAGGCCGTCGACGCCCTGTTCGACAACGGCCGCCGCGGCCGCCCGGTCACGGGCCCCGGCAACCGTCCGCTGAAGTCCCTCAGCGACATGCTGAAGGGTAAGCAGGGTCGTTTCCGGCAGAACCTGCTCGGCAAGCGCGTCGACTACTCCGGCCGTTCGGTCATCGTCGTCGGCCCGCAGCTCAAGCTCCACCAGTGCGGCCTGCCCAAGCAGATGGCGCTGGAGCTGTTCAAGCCGTTCGTGATGAAGCGCCTGGTCGATCTCAACCACGCGCAGAACATCAAGTCCGCCAAGCGGATGGTCGAGCGGTCCAAGCCGGTCGTGTGGGACGTGCTGGAAGAGGTCATCACCGAGCACCCGGTGCTGCTCAACCGCGCGCCCACCCTGCACCGCCTGGGCATCCAGGCCTTCGAGCCGCAGCTCGTCGAGGGCAAGGCCATCCAGATCCACCCGCTCGTCTGCACCGCGTTCAACGCGGACTTCGACGGCGACCAGATGGCGGTGCACCTGCCGCTGTCGGCCGAGGCCCAGGCCGAGGCCCGGATCCTGATGCTGTCCACCAACAACATCCTCAAGCCGGCGGACGGCAAGCCGGTGACGATGCCCACCCAGGACATGGTCATCGGTCTCTACTGGCTGACCACCCAGAAGGAGGGCGGCGTCGGCGAGGGCCGGGTGTTCGCGACGGTGTCGGAGGCTCTCATGGCCTTCGACCGCCACGAGCTGGACATCCAGGCCAAGGTCCAGGTGCGGCTCAAGGACGTCCCGCCGCCGCGCGGCTGGGAGGCCCCCGAGGGCTGGGAGCCCGGCGACCCGATCCGGCTGGAGACCACGCTGGGCCGATGCCTGTTCAACCAGACGCTGCCGGACAACTACCCCTTCGTGAACTACCAGGTCGGCAAGAAGCAGCTCTCGGCGATCGTCAACGAGCTGGCCGAGCGGTACCCGAAGGTGGAGGTGGCCAACGCGCTCGACTCGCTGAAGGACGCCGGCTTCTACTGGGCGACCCGCGCCGGTGTCACGATCTCCATCGAGGACGTCGTGGCGCCGCCGAACAAGGCCGAGATCATGGAGTCGTACGAGCGCCGGGCCGACAAGGTCCAGCGGGAGTACGACCGCGGTCTGATCACCGACGAGGAGCGCCGTCAGGAGCTCATCGAGATCTGGACCCACGCGACGGCGGACGTCGAGACCGACATGGTCAACGCGTTCCCGGCGACCAACCCGGTCTGGATGATGGTCAACTCCGGCGCCCGTGGTAACCGCATGCAGGTCCGGCAGATCGCCGGCATCCGCGGCCTGGTGTCCAACACCAAGGGTGAGACGATCCCGCGCCCGATCAAGTCCTCCTTCCGCGAGGGCCTGTCGGTGCTGGAGTACTTCATCTCCACCCACGGTCAGCGGAAGGGTCTGGCGGACACCGCTCTGCGGACCGCCGACTCCGGTTACCTGACCCGTCGTCTGGTCGACGTCGCGCAGGACGTCATCGTGCGCGAGATCGACTGCGGCACCGACCGGGCCGTCCCGCTGCACGTCGGCGAGCGCGACTCCCAGGGCAACCTGGTCAAGGCCGAGAACGCCGAGAGCAACGTGCACGGCCGCATCCTGGCCGAGGACGTCGAGGTGGACGGCAAGCTCATCGCGTCGGCGGGCGTCGACATCAACGACGACGTCGTGACGGCGCTGGTGAACGCCGGCATCGAGACGGTCAGGACCCGCAGCACGCTCGTCTGCGAGGCCAAGATCGGTGTCTGCGCGACCTGCTACGGCCGTTCGCTGGCCACCGGCAAGCTCGTGGACGTCGGCGAGGCCGTCGGCATCATCGCGGCCCAGTCGATCGGTGAGCCCGGCACCCAGCTGACCATGCGTACCTTCCACACCGGTGGTGTGGCGGGCGCGGACATCACCCACGGTCTGCCGCGTGTCCAGGAGCTGTTCGAGGCCCGCATCCCCAAGGGTGTGGCCCCGATCAGCGAGGTCGCCGGCCGGGTGCGGATCGACGAGACCGACAAGACCCGCAAGATCGTCATCACTCCGGACGACGGCTCCGACGAGGTCGCCTACCCGGTGTCGATGCGGTCGCGGCTGCTGGTCTCGGAGGGGCAGCACGTGGACGTCGGCCAGCTCCTGGTCGCCGGTGCGCGCAACCCCAACGAGGTGCTGCGCATCCTCGGCCCGCGCGCCGTCCAGCTCCACCTCGTGGACGAGGTGCAGCAGGTCTACCGCTCGCAGGGTGTGTCGATCCACGACAAGCACATCGAGGTCATCGTCCGGCAGATGCTCAAGCGCGTGAACGTGCTGGAGTCCGGCGACACCGAGCTGCTGCCCGGTGAGCTGGTCGAGCGGCCGCGCTTCGAGGCCATCAACCGTCAGACCGTGGCGGAGGGCGGCCAGCCGGCCTCCGGCCGTCCGGTCCTGATGGGTATCACCAAGGCCTCGCTGGCGACCGAGTCGTGGCTGTCGGCGGCGTCCTTCCAGGAGACGACGCGAGTCCTCACCGACGCGGCGATCCACGCCAAGTCCGACTCGCTGCTCGGCCTCAAGGAGAACGTCATCATCGGTAAGCTCATCCCGGCCGGTACGGGCATGCCCCAGTACCGCAACATCCGGGTGGAGCCGACCGAGGAGGCCAAGGCCGCGATGTACACGGTCGGCGGCTACGACGGCTCTGCCGCGGACTACACCTTCGGCTCCGGCAGCGGCGAGGCCGTCCCGCTGGAGGAGTACGACTTCGGCCAGTACGGCCGTTGACAGGTCGCCGCGGTGAGAGATCGCCGCGGCGGGCTACATACGGAAAAGCGGTCCGGGGCATCCCCCGGGCCGCTTTTCCGTTGTCCGCGCTCCGCGTACGCGCGCGACGCCGGGCGGGGACGGCGTGGAAACCGTGAGAAGCCCCTCGTGAGGGCGGTATGATGGGGGGCCGAGTCCTTCGACGGTCCGGCTTGGGCCGTCGGCGCAGCGGCACGTCAAGACAGCGGGGCACGTCCCTCCGGGGCGTCCTCCTCTGTTTTGACGTGTTGTACGGGGGAGGGTAGGCTTTACCCTCGTGCCCGTCTGTGGGCTCGCATGCGTGCGCTCAAATGCCGCTTCTCGAAGAGAGGGGCGTGCGGGGGGCGCCGTGTGACTCCTCCAGATCGACCGGATCTGCTCGGGTGTGCTGCGACAAGAGCGCGACACGCCCGACCGCGGGGGTCGAAGGGGATGGAAAACCAGCAGGTCATGACACCGGCAGTACCTGCAAGCCTGTGAGAGGCGGCCTCGCCACCTCGACCGGGTCCTACGTATCACCGGCTAGGCACGAAACGGAGACGCGGTGCCCACCATTCAGCAGTTGGTCCGTAAGGGCCGGCAGGACAAGGTCAGCAAGACCAAGACTCCTGCCCTCAAGGGGAGCCCGCAGCGGCGCGGCGTTTGCACCCGCGTTTACACGACGACCCCCAAGAAGCCCAACTCGGCGCTGCGCAAGGTGGCCCGTGTTCGGCTCACCAACGGCATCGAGGTCACGGCTTACATCCCCGGGGTGGGCCACAACCTCCAGGAGCACTCGATGGTGCTCGTGCGTGGTGGTCGTGTGAAGGACCTGCCGGGTGTTCGCTACAAGATCATCCGTGGTTCGCTGGACACTCAGGCCGTCCGCAACCGCAAGCAGGCCCGCAGCCGCTACGGCGCGAAGAAGGAGAAGAGCTGACATGCCGCGCAAGGGTTCCCCTGGCCGCCGCCAGCTGGTCGCTGACCCGGTGCACAACTCGCCGCTGGTCACCGCTCTGATCAACAAGGTTCTCCTGGACGGCAAGCGCTCCCTCGCGCAGTCGATCGTCTACGGCGCCCTCGAGGGCTGCAGGGAGAAGACCGGCAACGACCCGGTCGTCACCCTGAAGCGCGCTCTCGACAACGTCCGCCCGACGCTCGAGGTGAAGAGCCGCCGCGTCGGTGGCGCCACCTACCAGGTGCCGGTCGAGGTCAAGGCCTCGCGCAGCACCACGCTGGCGCTGCGGTGGATCGTCCAGTACTCCCGCGCGCGCCGCGAGAAGACCATGACCGAGCGGCTCATGAACGAGCTGCTCGACGCGAGCAACGGCCTCGGCGCCAGCGTCAAGCGGCGCGAGGACACGCACAAGATGGCCGAGTCCAACAAGGCCTTCGCCCACTACCGCTGGTAGTGAGCACCGACGACGAGTTAAGGACGCGAAGAAGTGGCCACCACGACCGCTCTTGACCTGGCCAGGGTCCGCAACATCGGGATCATGGCCCATATCGACGCGGGCAAGACCACGACGACTGAGCGCATCCTGTTCTACACCGGCATCAACTACAAGATCGGTGAGGTTCATGAGGGCGCTGCCACCATGGACTGGATGGAGCAGGAGCAGGAGCGCGGCATCACCATCACCTCCGCCGCGACCACCTGCAGCTGGCTTGATCACACGATCAACATCATCGACACGCCCGGACACGTGGACTTCACCATCGAGGTCGAGCGGTCGCTGCGTGTTCTGGACGGCGCGGTCGCGGTGTTCGATGGCGTCGCCGGCGTGGAGCCGCAGTCGGAGACGGTCTGGCGCCAGGCCGACCGGTACGGCGTGCCCCGCATCTGCTTCGTGAACAAGATGGACCGGGTCGGCGCGGAGTTCCACCGCTGTGTCGACATGATGATCAACCGGCTGGGTTCCACGCCGGCGGTCATCCAGCTTCCCTGGGGCGTCGAGGCCGACTTCAAGGGCGTCATCGACCTGGTGAAGATGAAGGGCCTGCTCTGGAGCGCCGAGGCGGCCAAGGGCGAGATGTACGACACCGTCGACATCCCGGCCGACCACGCCGACGCGGCCCGTGAGTGGCGCGACAAGCTCGTCGAGACCGTCGCCGAGAACGACGACGAGCTCATGGAGCTCTTCCTGGAGGGCGTCGAGCCGTCCGAGGAGCAGCTTGTCGCGGCGATCCGCCGGGCGACCATCAGCGGCGCGATCAACCCGGTCCTGTGCGGCACCGCGTTCAAGAACAAGGGCGTGCAGCCCCTGCTCGACGCGATCGTCGCCTACCTCCCGGCTCCCACCGACATCCCGGCCTTCAAGGGCCACGCGGTGGGCAACGAGGAGGAGATCATCGAGCGCCACGCGGACCCGAACGAGCCGTTCGCGGCGCTGGCGTTCAAGATCATGAGCGACCCGCACCTGGGCAAGCTCACCTACATCCGCGTCTACTCCGGGACGCTCGAGGCCGGCACCACCGTGGTGAACTCGGTCAAGGGCAAGAAGGAGCGGATCGGCAAGATCTACCAGATGCACGCGAACAAGCGCGAGGAGCGCCCCACCGCGACCGCTGGTCAGATCGTCGCCGTCATGGGTCTGAAGGACACCACCACTGGTGACACCCTCTCCGACCCGGTCAAGCAGGTCGTCCTCGAGTCGATGACGTTCCCGGCGCCGGTCATCAACGTGGCCATCGAGCCCAAGACCAAGGGCGACCAGGAGAAGCTGTCGACCGCGATCCAGCGGCTGGCCGAGGAGGACCCGTCCTTCCAGGTCCGCCGTGACGAGGAGACCGGCCAGACCGTCATCTGGGGTATGGGCGAGCTCCACCTGGAGATCCTCGTCGACCGGATGCGCCGCGAGTTCAAGGTCGAGGCGAACGTCGGCCGCCCGCAGGTCGCCTACCGCGAGACCATCCGCCGCAAGGTGGAGAAGGTCGAGTACACGCACAAGAAGCAGACCGGTGGTTCCGGCCAGTTCGCGCGCGTGATCATCGACCTGGAGCCGCTGGGCGAGGGCAACGACGGTTACGAGTTCGAGAACAAGGTCACCGGTGGCCGCATCCCGCGGGAGTACATCCCGTCGGTGGACGCGGGCGCGCAGGAGGCGGCCGAGTTCGGCGTGCTCGCCGGCTACCCGATGGTCGGCGTCAAGGTCACGCTTCAGGACGGTGCCTTCCACGAGGTCGACTCGTCGGAAATGGCCTTCAAGATTGCCGGCTCGATGGCCTTCAAGGAGGCCGCGCGCAAGGCAGACGCCGTACTCCTCGAGCCGATGATGGCCGTCGAGGTCACCACGCCCGAGGACTACATGGGAGACGTCATCGGCGACCTCAACGGTCGTCGCGGACAGATCCAGGCAATGGACGAACGGTCCGGCGCCCGTGTGATCAGGGCGCTCGTTCCGCTCTCCGAGATGTTCGGCTACGTGGGCGACCTTCGCAGCCGCACTCAGGGGCGGGCGAGCTACAGCATGCAGTTCGACTCCTACGCGGAGGTGCCCCCGGGCATCGCCAAGGAGATCGTCGCGAAGGCTCGGGGCGAATAGTTCCGCTCGCGGTACGGCGGAGCGCCTCCAGGGGCGCCCCGCCGTGCCGAGCCTGAGGTAGAAGACGAAAGTCAAGTCAGAATCTCTAAGGAGACAGACCAGTGGCCAAGGCCAAGTTCGAGCGGAACAAGCCGCACGTGAACATCGGCACCATTGGGCACATCGACCACGGCAAGACCACTCTGACCGCGGCGATCACCAAGGTGCTTCACGACCGTTTCCCGCAGCTCAACGAGGCGACCCCGTTCGACAAGATCGACAAGGCGCCCGAGGAGAAGGCTCGCGGAATCACCATCTCCATCGCGCACGTCGAGTACCAGACCGAGAAGCGCCACTACGCCCACGTGGACTGCCCCGGTCACGCCGACTACGTGAAGAACATGATCACCGGTGCCGCCCAGATGGACGGCGCGATCCTGGTGGTCGCGGCGACCGACGGTCCGATGCCGCAGACGAAGGAGCACGTCCTCCTGGCCCGCCAGGTCGGCGTTCCCTACATCGTCGTGGCCCTCAACAAGGCCGACATGGTCGACGACGAGGAGATCCTGGAGCTCGTCGAGCTCGAGGTCCGCGAGCTGCTGTCCGCCCAGGAGTTCCCGGGCGACGACCTGCCGGTCGTGCGCGTCTCCGCGCTCAAGGCGCTCGAGGGCGACGAGAAGTGGGGCGACTCCATCATCGAGCTCATGAACGCCGTGGACGAGAACGTCCCCGAGCCCGTTCGTGACACCGACAAGCCGTTCCTCATGCCGATCGAGGACGTGTTCTCGATCACCGGTCGCGGCACCGTCGTCACCGGTCGTATCGAGCGCGGCATCATCAAGGTCAACGAGACCGTCGACATCATCGGCATCAAGGAGAAGAGCACCACGACGACCGTCACCGGCGTCGAGATGTTCCGCAAGCTCCTCGACGAGGGCCAGGCCGGTGACAACGTCGGTCTGCTCCTGCGCGGTATCAAGCGCGAGGAGGTCGAGCGTGGTCAGTGTGTCATCAAGCCGGGCACCACGACCCCGCACACCGAGTTCGAGGCGCAGGTCTACATCCTGTCCAAGGACGAGGGCGGCCGCCACACGCCGTTCTTCAACAACTACCGTCCGCAGTTCTACTTCCGTACGACGGACGTGACCGGCGTGGTGAACCTCCCCGAGGGCACCGAGATGGTCATGCCGGGCGACAACACCGAGATGCGCGTCGAGCTCATCCAGCCGGTCGCCATGGAAGAGGGCCTGAAGTTCGCGATCCGCGAGGGTGGCCGCACCGTCGGCGCCGGTCGCGTCACGAAGATCATCAAGTAGTAGCACCGCTGGGCGGCGGTCGGGTCCGCGAGGGCCTGACCGCCGCACCACGCAGGGGCCGGAGACGACCCCCCACGGACGACGAGACCGTGATCTCGCAGTGTTTTCGGCCGAGCGCCGGCCGAAGCCACTGCCAGATCACGGAGAACCGGACGGGTTCCGGGACGTCGGTCGCGTGGAAACGACCTGCGGCAACAGGCCGCGCGAAGCTTTATAGGACGACAGCGAAGGACACCGAGGCCATTATGGCGGGACAGAAGATCCGCATCCGGCTTAAGGCGTATGACCACGAGGTCATCGACAGCTCGGCCAAGAAGATCGTCGAGACGGTGACGCGGACCGGCGCCAAGGTCGCTGGCCCGGTGCCGCTGCCGACCGAGAAGAACGTGTACTGCGTCATCCGGTCGCCGCACAAGTACAAGGACAGCCGCGAGCACTTTGAGATGCGTACGCACAAGCGGCTGATTGACATCATCGACCCGACGCCGAAGACGGTCGACTCGCTCATGCGTCTCGACCTTCCCGCCGGCGTGGACATCTCGATCAAGCTCTAAGGAACGCACTGACATGGCTAAGCAGATCAAGGGCGTCCTGGGCAAGAAGCTCGGCATGACCCAGGTCTTCGATGAGGCGAACCGGGTGATCCCGGTCACCGTCGTCGAGGCCGGTCCGTGCGTGGTGACCCGGGTCCGCACTCCGGAGAAGGACGGCTACTCCGCCGTCCAGCTCGGCTACGGGCAGATCGACCCGCGCAAGGTGAACAAGCCCCTGGGCGACTACCTGCGCAAGCACGACATCACCCCGCGCCGCTACTTCGCCGAGGTTCGCACCGACGACGCCTCCGAGTACACGGTCGGCCAGGAAGTCCTCGCCGACACCTTCGAGGCCGGGCAGTACGTCGACGTCACGGGCAAGAGCAAGGGCAAGGGCTACGCCGGTGTCATGAAGCGCCACAACTTCCGTGGTCTGGGCGCTTCGCATGGTACCCAGCGCAAGCACCGCTCCCCGGGTTCCATCGGTGGCTGCGCCACCCCGGGCCGCGTCTTCAAGGGCCTGCGCATGGCCGGCCGGATGGGCAACGTCCGCACGACGGTCCAGAGCCTCAAGGTGCACGCCGTGGACGCCGAGAAGGGCCTCATCCTGATCAAGGGTGCGATCCCCGGCGCCAACGGCAGCCTGGTCCTCCTCCGCACCGCTGCCAAGAAGGGGGTTGCTGCGAAGTGACCACGACCATTGACGTCCTCGACGCCAGCGGCGCCAAGACGGGGACCGTCGACCTCCCCGAGGAGGTCTTCGGGGCCAAGGTCAACGTCCCGCTGATCCACCAGGTGGTCGTCGCCCAGCTCGCCGCTCGCCGGCAGGGCACCCACGCGACCAAGACCCGCGGTGACGTCTCCGGTGGCGGCAAGAAGCCGTACCGGCAGAAGGGCACCGGCCGCGCCCGTCAGGGCTCGACCCGCGCTCCGCAGTTCGCCGGCGGTGGCACCGTCCACGGCCCGCAGCCGCGCTCGTACGAGCAGCGGACGCCGAAGAAGATGAAGGCGGCGGCCCTGAAGGGCGCGCTGTCCGACCGCGCCGGCGGCGGCCGCGTCCACGTGGTGGACAGCCTGGTCACGGGTGAGACGCCCAAGACCAAGGCCGCCCTGGAGGCCCTGCGCAAGATCACGCAGGCCCGCAGCGTGCTCGTCGTCGTCGACGAGAACGACGAGATCACCTGGCTCAGCCTGCGTAACGCGCCCGAGGTCCACCTGCTGGACGCGGGACAGCTGAACACCTACGACGTGCTGTGCCACGACGACGTGGTCTTCACCCGTGAGGCCTACGACCAGGTCGTGGCCCGGCTGGCGAAGAGCGGGAAGGAAGAGGCCTGATGCAGAAGATCGCCGACCCGCGCGACATCATCCTCAAGCCGATCGTCTCTGAGAAGAGCTACGGCCTGATCGATGAGCACAACAAGTACACGTTCCTGGTGCGCAAGGGTGCCAACAAGACGCAGGTGAAGATCGCCGTCGAGCAGATCTTCGGCGTCAAGGTGACCGGCGTGAACACGATCAACCGCCAGGGCAAGCGCAAGCGGACCCGGCACGGCTACGGCCAGCGCCCGGACACCAAGCGCGCGATCGTGAGCCTGGCCGAGGGCGACCGTATCGACATCTTCGGTCAGATCGGCTAGCACCTGCCGCAGCGGGGAGAGGGGCCCCTCGCCTCCGAGCGAGGGACTCGCCCCATTGAGTAAGCACCGGGGGGACCGCCGTGAGGCGGACCCCGACCGGTACGAACCGACGAAGGATGAACGAAAGAGATGGGCATCCGTAAGTACAAGCCGACGACTCCGGGTCGTCGCGGCGCGAGCGTCTCGGACTTCGCCGAGATCACGCGCAGCACTCCGGAGAAGTCGCTGCTTGCCCCCCTGCACAGCAAGGGCGGCCGTAACGTCCACGGCCGGGTGACCGCCCGGCACCAGGGAGGCGGGCACAAGCGCGCCTACCGGATCATCGACTTCCGCCGCCACGACAAGGACGGGATCCCGGCCAAGGTCGCTCACATCGAGTACGACCCCAACCGCACGTCCCGCATCGCGCTGCTGCACTACGCCGACGGCGAGAAGCGTTACATCCTCGCCCCGGTCGGCCTCAAGCAGGGGGACCAGGTCGAGAACGGCCCCGCGGCCGACATCAAGCCGGGCAACTGCCTGCCGCTGCGCAACATTCCGACCGGTACCTTCATCCACGCGGTGGAGCTGCGTCCCGGTGGCGGCGCCAAGCTCGGCCGTAGCGCCGGCGCGCAGATCCAGCTGCTCGCCAAGGAGGGCATGTACGCCACGCTGCGCATGCCGTCCGGAGAAATGCGTCAGGTCGACGTGCGCTGCCGGGCCTCCGTGGGCCAGGTGGGCAACGCCGAGCAGGCCAACATCAGCATCGGTAAGGCCGGCCGCAACCGCTGGAAGGGCAAGCGCCCCACGGTCCGCGGTGTTGCCATGAACCCGGTCGACCACCCGCACGGCGGTGGTGAGGGCAAGACCTCCGGTGGTCGTCACCCGGTCAACCCGAAGGGCAAGCCGGAGGGTCGCACCCGCCAGCCGAACAAGCCCAGCGACCGGCTGATCATCCGTCGTCGGAGCAAGAGGAAGAAGCGGTAGGAGCAGCCGAAATGCCACGTAGTCTTAAGAAGGGTCCCTTCGTGGACGATCACCTTCAGAAGAAGGTGGACGCCCAGAACGAGAAGGGCACCAAGAACGTCATCAAGACGTGGTCGCGGCGCTCCATGATCGTGCCCGACATGATCGGCCACACGATCGCCGTGCACGACGGCCGCAAGCACGTCCCGGTGTTCATCACCGAGTCGATGATCGGTCACAAGCTCGGTGAGTTCGCCCCCACGCGGACGTTCCGCAGCCACGTCAAGGAAGACCGCCGCAGCCGGCGGTAAGCGCCTTCAAGCCAGCAGTTAGAGGAGAAAGCGATGGAAGCCAGGGCACAGGCGCGGTACGCGCGCCACACGCCCCGGAAGGCCCGCCGCGTGGTGGACCTCATTCGCGGGCTGCCCGCTTCGGAGGCGCAGGCCGTGCTGCAGTTCGCTCCCCAGGCGGCGAGCGAGACCGTCTACAAGGTGCTCTCGAGCGCGATCGCGAACGCTGAGCACAACTTCAAGCTCGACCGGGACACGCTCTTCGTGAGCCGGGCGTGGGTCGACGAGGGCCCGACGCTCAAGCGCTTCCGCCCGCGTGCCCAGGGTCGTGCCTATCGGATCAACAAGCGGACCAGCCACATCACTGTGATCGTGGAGTCCCGCGAGCCGAAGGGAAGGACCCGCTAGTGGGCCAGAAGGTTAACCCGCACGGGTTCCGCCTCGGCATCACGACCGACTTCAAGAGCCGGTGGTACGCCGACAAGCTGTACAAGTCGTACGTCGCCGAGGACGTGGCGATCCGTCGCATGCTGCAGAAGGGCATGGAGCGGGCCGGCATCTCCAAGGTCGAGATCGAGCGCACGACCGACCGCGTCCAGGTCGACATCCACACCGCCCGGCCGGGCATCGTCATCGGCCGTCGCGGCGCCGAGGCCGACCGCATCCGCGGCGACCTGGAGAAGCTGACCAAGAAGCAGGTCCAGCTGAACATCCTCGAGGTGAAGAACCCCGAGATCGACGCGCAGCTCGTCGCGCAGGGCGTGGCCGAGCAGCTCTCCAGCCGCGTCTCGTTCCGCCGGGCCATGCGCAAGGCCATGCAGTCCGCCATGAAGAGCGGGGCCAAGGGCATCCGTGTCCAGTGCTCCGGCCGTCTGGGCGGCGCCGAGATGTCGCGCTCGGAGTTCTACCGCGAGGGCCGCGTGCCCCTGCACACGCTCCGTGCGGACGTCGACTTCGGCTTCTACGAGGCCCGCACCACCTTCGGCCGCATCGGCGTGAAGGTGTGGATCTACAAGGGCGAGGCCCCGACCAGCCGCTCCGAGCGGGAGGCGGCCGCGGCCGGCGCCCGTGCGAGCCAGCGTCGTGAGCGCGACGACCGTCGCGGTGGCGCGGGCGACCGTCCGCGTCGTGGCGGCGACCGTCCCCGTCGTGGCGGCGCAGGCCGCGGCGACCGTGCACCCAGGACTGAGGCGGCCGCGCAGGCCGCCCCCGAGACCGGCCCGGCGGAGCAGCCGGGTGCTGAAGGGAGCTGACCATGCTGATCCCGCGCAGGGTCAAGCACCGCAAGCAGCACCGGCCCGACCGCAGCGGAGCCGCCAAGGGCGGCACCCGGGTCGTCTTCGGCGAGTTCGGCATTCAGGCGCTTGAGCACTCCTACGTGACCAACCGCCAGATCGAGGCCGCGCGTATCGCCATGACCCGGCACATCCGCCGTGGCGGCAAGGTGTGGATCAACATCTTCCCGGACCGTCCCCTGACGAAGAAGCCGGCCGAGACCCGCATGGGTTCCGGTAAGGGTTCTCCGGAGTGGTGGATCGCCAATGTCAAGCCCGGCCGTGTCATGTTCGAGCTGTCCGGTGTCGCCGAGCCCGTGGCCCGCGAGGCCATGCGGCGCGCGATGCACAAGCTCCCCATGAAGTGCCGTTTCGTCAAGCGTGAAGTGGGTGAGGCGTGATGGCTAAGGGTCTGACCGCCGCGGAGCTGCGTGTCGAGGACCAGGAGGTGCTGGTCCAGAAGCTGAAGGAAGCCAAGGAGGAGCTGTTCAACCTCCGCTTCCAGGCGGCGACGGGTCAGCTGGAGAGCCACGGGCGGCTGCGCGCCGTCCGCCGCGAGATCGCCCGCATCTACACCGTGATGCGCGAGCGCGAGCTCGGAATCGTCACGGTCGAGAAGGAGCCGAGCGATGTCTGAAGCAACCGAGACCCCTACCACTGAGACGACCGCGGAGACGGCGCGGAACTACCGCAAGACCCGCGAGGGCCTGGTCGTCAGCGACAAGATGGACAAGACCGTCGTCGTCGCCGTCGAGGACCGCGTCAAGCACCCGCTGTACGGCAAGGTCATCCGCCGTACGACGAAGTACAAGGCCCACGACGAGCAGAACGCCTGCGGCGTCGGCGACCGCGTCCTCCTGATGGAGACCCGGCCGCTCTCGGCCACCAAGCGGTGGCGGGTCGTCGAGATCCTCGAGAAGGCCAAGTAACACACCACAGACGCGCCTCGTGGGGGGTGGGAGACCGCCCCCCATGATGGCGTCCAAGGGGCGGGGCCGGGCATCGGTCCCGTCCGCCCGCGGCGGCGGTCGTACGGCTGTCGCCGAGGGAAAAAGACCACATCAGGTTCGGCCAGGCTCACCGCGAGGGTGAGAACCGGCACGACAAACAGGAGTAGACGTGATCCAGCAGGAGTCGCGGCTCAAGGTCGCCGACAACACGGGTGCCAAGGAGATTCTGTGCATCCGCGTTCTCGGCGGCTCGGGTCGGCGCTACGCGGGAATCGGCGACGTCATCGTTGGCACGGTGAAGGACGCTATTCCCGGCGGGGGCGTTAAGAAAGGCGACGTTGTCAAGGCTGTCGTGGTGCGCACCGTGAAGGAGCGCCGCCGCCCCGACGGCTCCTACATCCGCTTCGACGAGAACGCCGCGGTCATCATCAGGGACAGCGGCGACCCTCGGGGCACCCGCATCTTCGGCCCCGTCGGCCGTGAACTGCGCGACAAGAAGTTCATGCGCATCATCTCGCTCGCGCCGGAGGTGCTGTGATGCCGAAGCTGCACGTGAAGAAGGGCGACCTCGTCCAGGTCATCGCCGGCAAGGACAAGGGCGCCAAGGGCCGGATCATCGCCGCCTACCCGCGCGAGGAGCGCGTGGTGGTCGAGGGCGTCAACATGATCAAGAAGCACTCCAAGGTCACCAACCAGGGACCGCGCGGCGCCAAGGAAGGCGGCGTGCAGACCATGGAGGCTCCCATCCACGTGAGCAACGTGAAGAAGCTCAAGGATGACGAGAAGAAGCCCGAGAAGAAGGCCGCCGCGAAGGGCGACGCCGAGGCGACGGGTGAGGACAGCTGATGACCGCCACGACTGAAGAGCGCATCGTTCCGCGCCTCAAGCAGCGCTACCGCGAGGAGATCATCGCGAAGCTGCGCGAGGAGTTCGGCATCGAGAACATCATGCAGGTGCCCACGATCACCAAGATCAAGGTGAACATGGGTGTCGGCGAGGCCGCCCGCGACTCGAAGCTCATCGAGGGCGCCGTTCGCGACCTGACCGCGATCACCGGCCAGAAGCCGGCCGTCGCCCGCGCCCGCAAGTCCATCGCGCAGTTCAAGCTGCGTGAGGGCATGCCGATCGGCGCGCACGTGACGCTGCGCGGCGACCGCATGTGGGAGTTCCTCGACCGTCTGCTGTCGCTGGCGCTGCCGCGTATCCGGGACTTCCGTGGTCTGTCGCCGAAGCAGTTCGACGGCAACGGCAACTACACCTTCGGCCTCACCGAGCAGGTCATGTTCCACGAGGTGGACCAGGACAAGGTGGACCGGCAGCGGGGCATGGACATCACGGTCGTGACCACCGCGAAGAACGACGAGCAGGGCCGGGCGCTGCTGAAGCTCCTCGGTTTCCCCTTCAAGGAGGCCTGATCATGGCGAAGACGTCGCTGAAGGTCAAGGCAGCGCGCAAGCAGAAGTTCGAGGTCCGGGCGTACACTCGGTGCTCCCGCTGCGGGCGTCCCCGCGCTGTCTACCGCAAGTTCGGGCTGTGCCGCGTGTGCTTCCGCGAGATGGCGCACCGGGGCGAGCTGCCCGGCATCACCAAGTCGAGCTGGTAAGCCCTCCGCGGGCCAGCCGTAAAGAAGTCATATCAACCGGGCGCTGGTCGCAGCGCCCACGACCACACCGAAGGTCCCATCGGGGAAACCGCGGTGAGGAAGGCCACCGGCCATGACGATGACCGACCCGATCGCAGACATGTTGACTCGTCTGCGTAACGCGAACTCGGCCTATCACGACACCGTGAGCATGCCTTACTCCAAGATCAAGGCACACATCGCGGAGATCCTCCAGCAGGAGGGCTACATCCAGGGCTGGAGCGTCGAGGACGCCAAGGTTGGCAAGAACCTCGTGATGGAGCTGAAGTTCGGCCCCAGCCGCGAGCGCGCCATCGCGGGCCTGCGCCGGGTGTCGAAGCCCGGTCTGCGGGTCTATGCAAAGAAGGACAACCTGCCCCGCGTTCTGGGCGGTCTGGGCGTCGCGATCATCTCGACGTCCGGCGGTCTGATGACGGACCGGCAGGCGAGCAAGCGTGGAGTGGGCGGGGAAGTCCTCGCCTACGTCTGGTAACGAGGGGAGGCACTCAGCATGTCGCGAATCGGACGGCTGCCCATCCCCGTACCGGCGGGTGTCGACATCACGATCGACGGCCGGGAAGTCCAGGTCAAGGGGCCCAAGGGCACGCTCACTCACACGGTCGCCGAGCCCATCGAGGTCTCGCGCGGCGAGGACGGCACCATCACCGTCACGCGCCCGAACGACGAGAACAAGGTTCGTGCGCTGCACGGCCTGTCCCGCACGCTCATCGCCAACATGGTGGCGGGTGTCACGCAGGGCTACACGAAGACGCTCGAGATCGTCGGCGTCGGTTACCGCGTCCAGGCCAAGGGTCCGACGGAGCTGGAGTTCTCTCTGGGCTTCAGCCACCCGGTGATCGTCAAGGCCCCCGAGGGCGTCAGCTTCCGTGTCGAGAGGCCGACCCTGTTCCACGTGGACGGCATCGACAAGCAGCGGGTCGGCGAGGTCGCCGCCAACATCAGGAAGCTGCGCAAGCCGGACCCGTACAAGGGCAAGGGCGTGCGCTACCAGGGCGAGGTTGTCCGCCGCAAGGTCGGAAAGGCTGGTAAGTAGGCATGGCTGGAAAGACTGCGTTCGGCAAGCACACGGCCGCCCGCACGGTCTCCCGGGCTCGCCGGCACCGCCGTGTCCGCAAGAACGTCTTCGGCACGGCCGAGCGTCCGCGCCTGGTCGTCAACCGGTCGACCCGTCACCTGTTCGTGCAGATCGTCGACGACACTCAGGGCCACACGCTGGTGAGCGCGTCCACCATGGACGTCTCGCTGCGCAACGCCGAGGGTGACAAGACCGAGAAGGCGAAGAAGGTCGGCGAGCTTCTCGCTCAGCGGGCCAAGACCGCCGGGATCACCGCTGTCGTGTTCGACCGCGGTGGCAACCGCTACGCGGGGCGGATCGCCGCTCTCGCGGACAGCGCCCGTGAAGGCGGGCTGGAGTTCTGATGACTCCGGTCCGTGGGTCGCGACCGACGACCCGTCCAAAGAGCAACGAGAAGAGGAACCACTGATGGCTGCAGCTCCGCGTCGCGGTGCCGGCGGCGGTGGCGAGCGGCGTGACCGTCGTGAGGACCGCCGCGGTGGCGCCGCAGACAAGGGCGTCTCGTACATCGAGCGCGTCGTAAAGATCAACCGAGTGGCCAAGGTCGTCCAGGGCGGCCGGCGCTTCAGCTTCACCGCGCTGGTCATCGTCGGCGACGGCAACGGTCTCGTCGGGGTCGGCTACGGCAAGGCCAAGGAGGTGCCCGCGGCGATCGCCAAGGGTGTCGAGGAGGCCAAGAAGCACTTCTTCAAGGTTCCGCGCATCCAGGGCACCATCCCGCACCCGGTGCAGGGCGAGGACGCCGCCGGCGTCGTCCTCCTGCGTCCGGCCTCGCCCGGTACGGGCGTCATCGCGGGTGGCCCGGTCCGCGCGGTCCTGGAGTGCGCCGGGATCCACGACGTGCTGTCCAAGTCACTCGGCTCGGACAACCCGATCAACATCGTGCACGCCACCGTGGCGGCTCTGAAGGGCCTCAGCCGGCCCGAGGAGATCGCCGCCCGCCGTGGCCTGCCGATCGAGGACGTCGCTCCCAAGGCGATGCTGAAGGCTCGTGCCGAGGGTCTGGCCGAGGCGGCCGCGGCCGCGAAGGCGGTGAGCTAGTGATGGCTCGTCTGAAGATCACCCAGACCCGGTCCAAGATCGGTGGCCAGCAGAACCAGCGTGACTCGCTGCGTTCGCTGGGTCTGAAGCGAATCGGCGACGTCGTCGTCAAGGAGGACCGCCCGGAGATCCGGGGCATGGTCGCCAAGGTGTCGCACCTCGTCGAGGTTGAGGAGGTCGACTAGTCATGACCGAGAACGCTCCGCTCAAGATCCACGACCTCCGTCCGGCCCCCGGCGCCAACAAGGCCAAGACCCGCAAGGGCCGTGGCGAGGGCTCCAAGGGCAAGACGGCCGGCCGTGGCACCAAGGGCACCCGGGCCCGTACGGCTGTCATGCCGGGCTTCGAGGGTGGCCAGGTCCCGCTCCAGCGGCGGCTGCCGAAGCTGAAGGGCTTCTCCAACGCCCTGTTCAAGACGACCTACCAGGTCGTCAACCTGGACAGGCTCGGGGAGCTGTTCCCCCAGGGCGGCGACGTCACGCTCGACGACCTGGTGGCCAAGGGTGCGGTCCGCAAGAACCAGCCCGTCAAGGTGCTGGGCACCGGCGAGATCTCCGTGGCGCTGAACGTGCAGGCGCACGCCTTCTCCGCCAGCGCGAAGGAGAAGATCGCCGCGGCCGGCGGCTCGGTTTCCGAGCTGTAGGCATCACGTGCTGCGAGGCGCGGAGGTTCACTATGAGCCTCCGCGCCCGTAGTGCGTTAGAGTTCGCCTGGCACGGGGGTCCCCCCGTGTTCGACCAAGCACTCTGGCAGGAAGACATGTCGATGGACGCCTTGCGGGCCATCGCCGACCGTTACCGCGTCACTGGCGCGCAGGAGGGACCGTGCTGACCGCGATTACCCGGGCGTTCCGGACGCCTGACCTGCGCAAGAAGCTGCTCTTCACACTGGGCATCATCGTGCTGTTCCGGCTTGGCTCGGTGCTTCCCACTCCGGGGGTCAACGCCCAGAACGTGGCCCTGTGTCTGGAGCAGGCCCAGGCGGGAGACGCTGCCAACATCTACGGGATGGTGCAGCTCTTCAGCGGCGGCGCCCTGTTGAAACTTTCAGTGTTCGCGCTCGGCATCATGCCGTACATCACCGCGAGCATCATCCTGCAGCTGTTGACGGTGGTGATCCCGCGGCTGGAGGCCCTCAAGAAGGAGGGCCAGGCGGGCACGGCGAAGATCACGCAGTACACCCGTTACCTGACCATCGGGCTGGCGGTGCTGCAGTCCACCGCGTTCGTCGCCCTGGCCCGCAGCGGGCAGCTCTTCCAGAACTGCAACCAGGAGATCCTGCTCAGCCAGGACGTCTTCCCGCTGATCACCATGGTCATCACGATGACCGCCGGCACCGCCGTGATCATGTGGCTGGGCGAGCTGGTGACCGACCGCGGCGTGGGCAACGGCATGTCGATCCTGATCTTCACTCAGGTCATCGCGGTGTTCCCGTCGGAGCTCGTGAACATCTTCCGGCAGAGCCCGTTCAAGTTCGTCATCGTGATGATCGTCGGCATCGTGATGATCGGCGTCGTCGTGTTCATCGAGCAGGCGCAGCGCCGGATCCCGGTCCAGTACGCCAAGCGGATGGTCGGCCGTCGCATGTACGGCGGCACCTCGACCTACATCCCGCTCAAGGTGAACCAGGCCGGCATCATCCCGGTCATCTTCGCCTCGTCGCTGCTCTATCTGCCGCAGCTTCTGGTGACGCTGTTCGGCAACAGCCAGAAGCCCAACGCGGTCATCGAGTGGCTGGCCCAGAACATGATCAGGGGCGACCACCCGGTCTACATGGCCACGTTCTTCCTGCTGATCGTCTTCTTCACGTACTTCTACGTGTCCATCACTTTCAACCCCCCTGAAGTGGCTGACAACATGAAGAAGTACGGTGGGTTCATCCCGGGCATCCGTCCGGGCCGGCCGACCGCTGAGTACCTGAGCTACGTGCTCAACAGGCTCACGGCCGCAGGCGCTCCGTATCTGGGTGTGATCTCGCTCATCCCGATCATCGCGCTGGCGGTGGCCGGAGCGAGCCAGAACTTCCCGTTCGGAGGGACCAGCATTCTGATCATGGTTGGTGTTGGTCTGGACACGGTCAAGCAGATCGAGAGCCAGCTTCAGCAGCGCAACTACGAGGGCTTCCTGAGATAGTGCGCGTCGTCCTGGTTGGGCCCCCCGGAGCGGGTAAGGGGACGCAGGCCCAGTTCATCGCTTCGCACCTGTCGATCCCGAAAATCTCGACAGGCGACATCTTCCGTGCCAACGTCTCCGGCGGCACGGAGCTCGGCAAGCTCGCCAAGGAGTACATGGACCGCGGCGACCTCGTCCCCGACGAGGTGACCGTGGCCATGGTCCGCGACCGGCTGTCGGAGGACGACGCGCAGGAGGGCTTCCTCCTGGACGGCTTCCCTCGCAACGTGCCCCAGGCCGAGGTCCTCAAGAAGATGCTGGCCGAGTTCGGCACGGCGCTCGACGTGGTCCTCAACCTGGTCGTCGAGGACGACGAGGTCGTCCGGCGCCTCGCGGGCCGCCGTACGTGCCGTTCCTGCGGCAAGGTGTGGCATGTCGTGTTCGACCCGCCCGCCGTGGAGGGCGTCTGCGACGCCTGCGGCGGGGAGCTCTTCCAGCGGGACGACGACCGTGAGGAGACCATCAGGCGGCGCCTGGAGGTCTACCAGGAGCAGACGCAGCCGCTGATCGCGTTCTACGCCGACGAGGGGATCCTGCAGGGGGTCGACGCGACCGGGCCGGTCGAGGAGATCACTCAGCGGGCGATGTCGGCGCTGCGGCGGTTCGCCGACTGATTCATTACCGCGGCCGGGAACGCCACTCCAGTACATGGGGTGGCGTTCAGGCTTATATGGGACAATTTCGGGAGGGGGTGCGTCACGTGTTCAAGAAGAACCGGCACGGAATTCAAATCAAGAGCGCCGAGCAACTGGAGAAGATGCGTGCGGCCGGCCTGGTCGTCGCGCGCACGCTGGAGCTGCTCCGGAAGTCGGTCGAGCCCGGGATGACGCCGCTCGACCTCGACGCCATCGCCGAGAAGGCCATCCGGGGCGAGGGCGCGATCCCGTCGTTCAAGGGCTACCAGGGCTTTCCCGCCACGATCTGCGCCTCCGTGAACGACGAGGTCGTCCACGGCATCCCCACAGACCGGCGTCCGTTCCGCGAGGGCGACATCATCTCGATCGACTGCGGCGCGATCCTCGACGGGTGGCACGGCGACTCGGCGATCACCGTCGGCATCGGTGAGGTCGACCCCAAGCTGACCGAGCTCATGCGGGTGACCGAGGAGGCCATGTGGCGCGGCATCGCCGCCCTGCGGGTCGGCGGGCACCTGTCCGACATCGGCCACCAGATCGAGAAGTACGTGCGTTCTCAGGGCCGCTACGGCATCCCCCAGGAGTACGGCGGGCACGGCATCGGCACCGAGATGCACATGGACCCCTGGGTGGCCAACCACGGCAAGCCGGGGCGCGGCCCCCGCTTCGAGGTCGGTATGTGCTTCGCGATCGAGCCGATGGTGAACCTCGGCACCGACCGCACCAAGGTGCTGGCCGACGACTGGACGGTCGTGACGCTCGACGGCAAGGCCTCGGCGCACTTCGAGCACAGCGTCGCGGTGACGGAGAACGGCCCCCTTGTTCTCACGGCGCTCGACGGCGGGGCCTCCCGTTTCCCCGGCGTCGCCGCGGACGCGGGAGAAAGCGCCTCCTGAACCGCCTCCCGAATGGGAACGCCCATTTCGGCGTCGCTTGAACAATAATGGTCTTATCGCTCGACGGACCGGGAGATGGTAGATGGCGGCAATGCCGGAGATGCGGGCCTCCGACGGCGACCGTGACCGGGTCGCCGCGGCATTGCGTGAGCACGTGGCCGAGGGCAGGCTCACCATCGACGAGTTCAACGAGCGGCTTGAGGCGGTCTACCAGAGCCGCACGTACGGGGAACTGGCCCGGCTCACCTCCGATCTGCCGGAGATCGACCTGCACCGGATGCCCGCCGCGACCGAGCCCGCGCAACGGGCCCAGGTCGCCCAGCCCGGAAAGGCGCAGGGCAGCCTGAGGAGCGCGTGGACCGCCTGGGCGGGCGCGAGCGCCATCAGCTGGATGATCTGGCTCATCGCCACCGTCGCTTCGGGGCATTTCATCCCTCCGTGGCCGATGTGGGTCATGGGCCCGTGGGGCGTCATCCTCCTCCTCAAGACGATTTCCGACGCGGGCGGACGGTCCCGAGGCGGCGCCTGAGCGTTCTTTACCGGGGTACCGCCGTCGCGGGAGTCTGGGGCGGGTAGACGTCCGGTGTCGCGACGTACGGCCCGCTCGGGCCGTGCCCCCGCGGTGCTCGGGCCGCACCCGCGCGCGGCGGCATTTCGGCGGTGCCGGGCGGGCGGGTGCGGCGGCCTCCCCAGAAAGCCCACATCGGAATCGGCAGGCGGCGCGCTGGCCGGACACCCCCACGGGGGGTACTCTGTGATCTGGTTGTGTCGGGACCCCTGCCGTCGTTTCGCAATTCGGCCCGGGTTGTCGTACACTCCTTTGTCGGTTCACTATGACCTTTGCGCCTAGGCGGCCTGGCTGGTCGCCGCTCTCTGGAAGCGCCCGAAGGTCGCGGCTGCTTAGTGTTCCGAAGCCTCTGACGATCCGAACTGTGAAACGCGAGGGCCATGGCCAAGAAAGACGGCGCCATCGAGATTGAGGGCACTGTTATTGAGTCGCTTCCGAACGCCATGTTCCGGGTGCAGCTCGACAACGGTCACAAGGTCCTGGCCCACATCAGCGGGCGGATGCGGATGCACTACATCAGGATCCTGCCCGACGACCGGGTGGTCGTGGAGCTCAGCCCCTACGACCTGAGTCGCGGACGGATCGTCTACCGGTACAAGTAGCCCCCCCGCCAGCGGGGACGGGCCGTATGCGGAACGAATAAGGACTATGAAGGTCAAGCCGAGCGTCAAGAAGATCTGCGACAAGTGCAAGGTGATTCGCCGGCACGGTCGCGTCATGGTGATCTGCGACAACCTGCGCCACAAGCAGCGCCAGGGCTGAGCCCAGCTCTCAGTACGTCGCCACCAGGCCCCTGCTGAGTCCGCCCCCGTGGCGGTCTCGACCGCGTGCGGGCCAGGACAACGAAATCGCGTCACACACCCGCGCAGGCGGCCTCCGCGAGGAGTCCGTACCACGCGGGAGACCCCCGGTCGGAGGCCGGGGCCCTCGCCCGGGCATGGGAGGGGAAGTGTGGCGCAAGACCTCCGCCACACTGAAGGAGAATGCCCGACCATGGCCCGCCTGGTTGGCGTCGACCTCCCCCGCGACAAGCGGCTGGAGATCGCTCTCACCTACATTTTCGGAATCGGCCGCACCCGCGCCAAGGAGATCCTTGACGCGACCGGCATCAGCCCCGACCTGCGCGTCCACCAGCTCACGGACGCCGAGCTCGTCCCGATGCGTGACTACATCGAGGCGAACTACAAGATCGAGGGTGACCTCCGCCGCGAGATTCAGGCCGACATCCGACGCAAGATCGAGATCGGCTGCTACCAGGGCATCCGGCACCGCAAGGGGCTGCCTGTCCACGGTCAGCGGACGCAGACGAACGCGCGCACCCGCAAGGGTAAGAAGAAGACCGTCGCCGGCAAGAAGAAGCCGGGCAAGAAGTAGTCCTTAGCAGCCACATTTCCAGGAGTTAGCGCTTCAATGCCGCCGAAGAGCCGCCAGGGCGCACCGAAGAAGGTGCGCCGCAAGGAGAAGAAGAACGTCGCTCACGGGCACGCCCACATCAAGAGCACGTTCAACAACACGATCGTTTCGATCACCGACCCGAACGGGAACGTGATCTCCTGGGCCAGCGCCGGCCACGTCGGGTTCAAGGGCTCCCGTAAGTCCACCCCGTTCGCCGCGCAGATGGCTGCCGAGAACGCCGCCCGCCGCGCCATGGAGCACGGCATGCGCAAGGTCGACGTCTTCGTCAAGGGTCCCGGCTCCGGCCGTGAGACCGCGATCCGTTCGCTGCAGGCGACCGGTCTTGAGGTCGGGTCCATCCAGGACGTGACCCCGGTCCCGCACAACGGCTGCCGTCCGCCCAAGCGCCGTCGCGTCTGAGCTCAGGAGAGTAGAGAGAAATGGCTCGTTACACGGGTCCGGACTGCAAGCTCTGCCGCCGTGAGAAGACCAAGCTCTTCCTCAAGGGCAAGAAGTGCGAGTCCGCCAAGTGCCCCATCGAGATCCGCCCGTACCCGCCGGGTGAGCACGGCCGCGGCCGTCCGAAGGAGTCGGAGTACCAGCTCCAGCTCCGTGAGAAGCAGAAGACCCGCCGCATCTACGGCGTCCTCGAGAAGCAGTTCCACAACTACTACGAGGAAGCCAACCGCAAGGCGGGCAAGACGGGTGAGAACCTGCTCCAGATCCTGGAGAGCCGTCTCGACAACGTGGTCTACCGCGCCGGTTTCGCCGAGTCGCGTGACGCGGCCCGCCAGCAGGTGCGCCACGGCCACTTCCTCGTGAACGGCAAGAAGGTCGACATCCCGTCGTACCGCGTGCGCGAGCACGACATCATCGAGGTCCGCGAGAAGTCGCGCAACCTGCTTCCGTACGAGGTGGCCCGCGCGACCGCCGGCGACAAGACCGTCCCGGCCTGGCTGGGCGTCTCAGCCGAGAACATGCGCATCCTCGTGCACCAGCTCCCGGTCCGCCAGCAGATCGACACGCTGGTCCAGGAGCAGCTGATCGTCGAGCTCTACTCCAAGTAGTAGAGCCCCGGCACTTCATGACGCCGTACGGCCGGTACACTCCCGGCCGTACGGCATCATGGTTGTAGGCGAGCGGCGTCAAATAGCGGGCGTCGCCGTAACCCAGGGACCTCCCGTCCAGCGTGGCGGGGCCGTCCCGGATCCAGGAGATCCTGATGCTCATCGCACAGCGCCCGAGCCTCCAGGAGGAGTCGCTCGAGGAGCACCGGTCCAGGTTCATCATCGAGCCGCTCGAGCCGGGCTTCGGCTACACCATCGGCAACTCGCTGCGGCGCACGCTGCTGTCCTCCATCCCGGGGGCGGCGGTCACCAGCATCCGCATCGAGGGCGTGCTCCACGAGTTCTCGACCGTGCCCGGGGTCAAGGAAGACGTCACCGACATCATCCTGAACCTCAAGTCGCTGGTCGTCTCGTCCGAGCACGACGAGCCCGTGGTGATGTACCTGCGCAAGCAGGGCCCGGGTGAGGTCACCGCCGCCGACATCGCGCCTCCGGCCGGTGTCGAGGTGCACAACCCCGACCTGCACATCGCCACGCTGAACGGCAAGGCGAAGCTGGAGATGGAGCTGACCGTCGAGCGCGGCCGCGGCTACGTCTCCGCCGCCCAGAACAAGCAGCCTGGCCAGGAGATCGGCCGGATTCCGATCGACTCGATCTACTCTCCGGTCCTCAAGGTCACCTACAAGGTCGAGGCCACCCGTGTCGAGCAGCGCACGGACTTCGACCGCCTGATCCTCGACGTCGAGACCAAGCCGTCCATGAAGCCCCGCGACGCGGTGGCCTCGGCCGGCAAGACCCTGGTCGAGCTGTTCGGCCTGGCCCGTGAGCTCAACGTCGAGGCCGAGGGCATCGACATCGGCCCGTCGCCGACGGACGCGGCTCTCGCGGCCGACCTGGCGCTGCCGATCGAGGAGCTCAACCTCACCGTCCGTTCGTACAACTGCCTCAAGCGCGAGGGCATCCACACCGTGGGTGAGCTCGTCGCCCGCAGCGAGCAGGACCTGCTGGACATCCGCAACTTCGGCGCCAAGTCGATCGAAGAGGTCAAGCAGAAGCTGCACGAGATGGGCCTGGCTCTCAAGGACTCCCCGCCCGGGTTCGACCCCTCCGCCGTCGCCGGCGGCGGGTACGACGACGAGGACGGCGGGTTCATCGAGACCGAGCAGTACTGATCCGTCTCCGCGCAGCGGCACCACCGTCTCGTGCCGCCCGTCCAGGGCGGCATGAGACGGCGATGACAAGTCACGACCGGTACGCCGGTCGGCCCGACCCCGGTACCTGACACGGCCGGAGCGGGTTATCCATGAGGAGCATGAAATGCCCAAGCCCACCAAGGGCGCCCGTCTCGGTGGCAGCCCGTCCCACGAGCGGCTGATCCTGGCGAACCTCGCCACGGCGCTGTTCCAGAACGGCCGGATCACCACCACCGAGGCCAAGGCCAGGCGTCTCCGCCCGCTCGCGGAGAAGCTGATCACCAAGGCGAAGAAGGGCGACATCCACAACCGTCGCCAGGTGCTGACGGTCGTCCGCGACAAGGGCGTCGTCCACCACCTCTTCACCGAGATCGCCCCGACGTACGCCGAGCGTCCCGGTGGCTACACCCGGATCACCAAGCTCGGCCCGCGTAAGGGCGACGCCGCTCCGATGGCGGTCATCGAGCTGGTCACCGAGCAGCTGAACCCGGTCAGGGTCTCCCGTACGGCTCCGGCCGCCGAGGCCGCGCCGGCCGCTCCGGCCGCCGCCGAGGCCGAGGAGACGCCGGCGGCGCAGGACGAGGCCGCCGAGAGCACCACCGCCGAGGCCGCTCCGGCGGAGGGCGACAAGAAGGACGAGGCCTGATCCCAGGCTCTGTGAGCGGGCTCAGTTTCCCTTCCGGGGGATGCTGGGCCCGCTCTTCGTTTCTCCGAGGCACCGCACGAGGGATGGCGTGGAGCGAGAACTGCGGCTGAGACTGGACCTGGGCTACGACGGCACGGACTTCTCCGGCTGGGCGCGCCAGCCGGGGCGGCGGACCGTGCAGGGGGAGATCGAGGACGCGCTGGGCCGTGTCCTGCGGCTGGAGACCCCGCCGTCGCTCACCGTCGCGGGCCGCACCGACGCGGGCGTCCACGCGAGGGGGCAGGTGGCGCACGTCGACGTCCCGCTCGCGGCGCTGGCCGCTGCCTCGTCCGGGCGTGCCCCCGCCCCCGAGGATCCGGAACGGGCATGGGAGGAGCGCGGCGCTGAGTGGCTCGCTGCGCTGACGAGGCGGCTGGCCGGTGTGCTGCCCCTCGACGTGCGGGTGCACGCCGTCAGCGTGGCGCCCGAGGGCTTCGACGCCCGGTTCTCCGCGCTCTCGCGCCGGTACGGCTATCGCGTCTGCGACGCCCCGGGCGGGGTGGACCCGCTGCGGCGGCGCGAGGTGCTGTGGTACGCCCGGCCGCTCGACGTGGACCTGCTCAACGCGGCGGCCGCCCGTCTGCTGGGCGAGCACGACTTCGCCGCCTTCTGCCGCAAGCGTGAGGGCGCCACCACCATCCGCGAACTGCAGCGGCTCGACTGGGTCAGGGGCGAGGACGGGATCCTCCTCGCCACCGTGGTCGCCGACGCGTTCTGCCACTCGATGGTCCGGGCGCTGGTCGGCTCGCTGCTGACCGTGGGGGAGGGCAGGCGGCCCGTCGAGTGGCCCGCCGAGGTGCTGGCGAGAGCCGTACGGGACTCGGGCGTGCACGTCGCGCCCGCGCACGGTCTCACGCTCGAGGAGGTGCGCTATCCCGGGCCGGAGGAGCTGGCACGCCGGGCCGCCGCAACCCGCCGCGTGCGCACCCTGAGCACCTGACGCCGCGCCAGATCGGGGCTGTGGCGGCGCGCGGCCTCTCGCGGAGGCCGCGCGCCGGGATCGTCAGCGTGAGGCGCGCTTCTCGATCACCTTCGCCATGTGGTCGCGGAAGGCGCCGCTGATCGGCCCGAGGTTCTTGTCGTTCGCGTCCGGGGTGTGCCCGTCGGTGTAGGTGGCGTAGCTGAACACGATGTAGCGCCCCCACACCATGCCCGCGGCGTAGCCGCCGGAGATCGACACCTTGTCCGCCCGGCTCTTCTTGTCGCCGTCGAGGCCGCGGAACCAGACGTTCGCGTTGAGATCCTTGGCCTGGTCGACGGCGAGGGCCTCGGTCTTGCCCGGCAGCACGGCGATGCCCGTGGTCACGGCGTACTGGCGCTTGCTGTCCACGAAGGTCGCCCGGAGCACCCTGCGGCACTGCTGCTCGGCGAGGGCCTGCGCGAACGCGCCCGTCGCCGCCTTCCCGCAGTCGTCGGTCACGTTCATCGTGACCCTGCGGTACGTCCGGCCCGCCAGCGTCACCTTCTCGTCCGGGAACGCCTCCGTCGGCTTCAGGGTCTTGGGGTCGGTCTGCTCGGAGTCGAGGATCGTGGAGGAGACCGTGGAAGTCGGCGTCGGCTCCTCGGTGGCGGTCGGGGCGGCGGTGGTGGCGGCCGGCGTGGGCGCGGCCTGGCTGCCGTCAGGCTCGCCCGAGTAGGCGAAGTAGGCCGCGGTGCCGATCGCCCCCACGACGACCACTGCGCCGGCGGCCATCAGGATCCGCTTGATCTTCCCGCCGGACGGGGGAGAGCCGGCGGTGCCCAGCCGTGCCGGGAGGTTGCCCTCGGAGCCGCCGGGGGTGGAGGGGTCGGGCCCGAATCCGGGTGGAGGCGTCGGCTTGCCCGCCTTGGCCGGGGTCACCGGCGTGAACGCGAACGGGGTCTCACCGGTCGGCTGCGAGGGCGAACCGGTCGTGGGAGAGGTTGTCGCCATCTGTCCTGAACTGGGGTCGGGGGAGTCCGCCCCGTCGGTGCCATCGCTCGCGGACGGACCCGGGGGCGGCGTGTCGGATGGCGCCGCGCCCGAGGGCACGGCGGATGGCGGGACATCCGAGGGGGACGTCGCGGACGGCGACGGGGACGGTGACTGAGACGCGGTCTGACCCTGTGTCTCGTCCTGTCTCCCCAGTGGTGTCCCGTACGGTGCGCTGTCCTGCGCCTGACCAGGCGCGATCGATGTCTGTGTGGGTGCTGGGAACGGTTCCTCGGGCTGCGGTGCGGGCAGCGGCTGTGTCGTCGTGTCGTGGGCCGGGTGCTGCGGTTCGGTGATCGGAGCGGTCTGTCCGGAGGGCACGAGGGCATGGCCGGGTTCGTGCGGTGTGCCGGGCAGCGGCAACCCCTCGATGGGGGTCACCGCGGCGGCGATCTCGGCCCCGAAGGCCGCGGGCGGCCCGGCGATCGGCGCCGTGTGATCCGATGCCGCATGATTCGGTGCTGCGTGATTCGGTGCCGCGTGATTCGGTGCTGCGTGATCCGGTGCTGCGTGATCCGGTGCCGCGTGATGCTGCGCGGGGGGATACGACGCGTCCGCGGGAGCGTCCTGCCCCGAGCCGCCCCGTGCGGACTGTCCTGGTCCTTCGGCGGACGAGCCGCCGTCGGCCTGCGTGTCGGCCTGCATGTCGGCAGGGCGTGCCGGGTCCGCGGGTGATCCTGTGTGCTCTGCCGCGGCGGAGGGATCCGGCCCGGTGGTTCGGTCGGGTGCGATGGCGTGGTCGGGTGCGGTGGTGTGCTCGGGAGCGCTGTGGCGGCCGGACGGGGTGGGCAGGTCGGGCACGGTGGTCTGGTGGGATGCCGTGGTCTGGTGAGATGCCGTGGTCTGGCCGGACGCCCTGGACTGGTCGGACGCTGTGGACTGGTCGGGCGTGCCGGTGGGAGCGAGCGCGTCGCCAGGTGCGTCGCCCGGCTCGCTCGTGCCCGCACCGTCGCCGGACGCGCCCTCGGACGCCTGCACTATGGCGGGCTCCTCCTGGTAGGCGTGCGTCGGCGGCCAGGAGGTGCCCGCGGGCAGCTCGCCCTGCGGGTACGGCTCGCCCGGCAGCCGTGGCGGCCACACGGGCACGTCTCCGGGCTCCCCGGGACGGACCGCCTCCGGGGGCACGGCTCCCTGCCCGTACGCCTCCGGATACGGGGCGAACTCCGGGGCGGGCTGCGGCGCGTACTGCTGCCCGTATTGGGGCCCATACTGCGGCCCGTGCTGGGGCCCGTGCTGGGGTGCGTACTCGGGCCCGGACTGCGGCGGGGCGGCGGGCGGATACCCCTGGTGGGGAGCGGGAGCCTGATGCCAGCCGTCCCCGCCGGACGGCTGCCCCGGGGCGGGTCCCCACTCCGGGAACGTCGGCACGCCGGGCTGGGCGGCCCAGGGTCCGCCAGTGTTCTGCTGATCCGGCCCGTACGACCCCGGTGCCGGAGGAGGGCCGCCGGGCTGCTGCCAGGCGGGAGGCCCGGCCGGGCCCTGCCACGCCCCGCCGTGAGATCCCTCGTCGTACGGCGAGGGGGACGCGCCGAAGGCACCGGGACCGGCCGGTGCGCCACCCGGCGGGGCCTGCCACGGGGCGGGGCCGGTGTCACCCGTCCCGGCCGGGGCGGGGCCCTGCGGCCACTGCGACTCGTTGCCCGAGTAAGGCCAGGAGGTGACGCCGCCAGGCTGCATGCCGGGCTGGGGACCGGGTTGGGGACCAGGCTGCGTGCCGGGATCGCCGACGGGGGCGGGCCACATCTGCGGGGCTCCCGCGGAGGGCGGCTCCTGCTGCCACGACTGCGGGGCCGAACCAGGCGGAGGCGGGATCGGGCCCGGCGGGGCCGGCTGCCAGGCCGGTGTTCCGGGGCCGTGCGGAGGCCACGGCTGCGCTCCCGGATCGGCCTGCGCCTGCCACGCCGGGTTGGGCCCCTCCATGGGCGGCTGCCACGCCGCAGGGTTCGCCCCATCTGCGGGCGGCTGCCAGGAGTGCGCCCCGGGGCCGTGGGCGGGCTGCTGCGGGCCCGGAGGCGGGGGAAGCTGCGGGTACGCCGGGCCGCCCGCGCCCGGTGCGGGTTGCCAGGACGGCTGCGCGGGCTGCCAGGACGCGGCGTCCGGGCCCTGTGCGTGCTGCGGGTGCTGGTGGTCCCACTGCGCGGCGTTGGGGTCGGCCGGTGGCTGCCACGGGTTGCCCTGGTTCTCGGGTTGCCAGGAGGGTCCGCCGGGGCCGAGCGCGGGTGGCTGCGGGTTGGCGGCGTTCGGGTCGGCCGGAGGCTGCCACGGGGACGTGGCCGGAGCCGGGGGCTGCCAGGCAGGCGGGCCATACCCGGGGTGTCCCTGGGCGCCCTGGCCGGGCTGCTGCGGCTCGCCGGGACCGGGCTGCTGCCACGCGTGGATGCCCTGGCCTTCAGGCTGCTGCCAGGTGGGCGTGCCGGCGCCATAAGCGGGCTGCGGAGGAACGGCGCCATAGCCGGCACCGTCAGCGGCGCCGTAGCCGACACCCTGGTCGGCTCCCTGGCCGGCGCGGTGATCGGCTCCTTGATCGGCTCCGGAGTGCGGCTCACCGGGTGCGGGCAGGGCGAGGGCCTCGTCGCCGGGGCGGCGCGGCACGGGAAGGTTCCCGGCGTCGCCTGACACCCCGGTGTCCCCCGAAACTCCCGCGTTCCCCGGCAGGTTCTCGCTCCCGGGCGTTCCGGCGCTCCCGGAGACCCCGTAGCCACCCGGCATGCCCTCGCTCCCGGGCGTTCCGGCGTCTCCCGACACTCCGTGGCCGCCCGGCGTTCCGGCATCGCCGGGCACAGCGGCGTTTCCGGGGGCGGCGGGCGGCGGGCCGTACGCTGGGACGGCCCTGAACCTGTTCGTGCTCTCCGGGTCGTCGTCAGACGATTGCGGCGCCCCGAGACCGCCGGGTAGCCCGAACCTGGTCGGGTAGGACACTTCCGTCGTCCGGTCCGCCGCACCCACGGCGTCCGGGGCCCAGGCCGTGCCGTCGTCCGCCGCGGGCTGACCGAACCTGGGCGGCGGGGTCTGCCCGAAGCTCGGAGGTGGCGTCGGAGATGTCGCCGAGCCTTCGGCGTCCGCCTCGGGGCGGGCCCGCGCCGTTTCGTGCTCGTGCCCGGAACCGGAATCCTTGCCACGCATAGCCGGAAGCGTAACGGCGCGGGCGCGATCGGCGTGCCCCTATGGGCGTTTCGGTCCGTGCCGCCCCAGCTCGCCCACCGGCCTTCACCTCAGCGAACGCCTGGCCTCAGCTGGGGCCACCGTTCAGCGAACGAGTGTCGAGGGCAGGGAAAACAGTCGCGTCGGTGACGTCCACCGCTGCCTGGTAGAGCCGTTTCAGCTCGTTCTTGGCCGGCTTGTGGCCATCCTTGAACTGGAACCAGAGCAGCACCGCGTAGTGGCCGTGGGTCCAGCCGCCCGCGTACGCCTCGCCGGTGCCGAGGTGCTTGGTGGCCTCGTCCTTGCCCGGCAGCGGCTTGAGGTAGTCCTTGCGCTCGCCGCCGCCTCCGGCCGAGGCGACCTTCTTCGCCGTGGCGGACGTCTTGAGGTTGGCGACGCCCACGGTGCCGATGACCACGCCCTTGGAGTCGGCGAAGCTCGCCCGCAGCAGCTGCGTGCATGCGCCCGCCTTGAGCGCCTTGGTGATTTTGTCGCCCGTGACGCCGTCCGCACATTTTTTCTCCTTGCGGTACGCCGTGCGGACGTATGAACGCTTGTTCTTGACGAATTTGCCCTTCGCGAACAGTTCCCGGAGCGACAGCGGGGTTTTGTCGGTCGTCCGTGAGGCGGTGTAGCCGAACTTGCCGGGGGGTCCCTCGGAGACGAGCGGTTTCGTGGGGCGGACGGTGGGCGTCGGGGCGGCGACCGGCGGCTTCTCGTTGCGCGCGGCGTACCACAGACCGGTGAACAACGCCCCGATCATGAGCAGCAGGGCGAGGCCGAGCGCCCAGGGGCGACGCCACCATGGGCCCTTCGCGTCCGGATCCCACACCGGCTCCGGCGGCGGAGGCATCCGCGACGCCGCCCGCTGCCGCCGCGCGTCCGTGTCCGCGCCGCCCGCCTGACCGCCCGAGGAGGCCGCGTACGCGCCCGAGGGGGACGCGTACGGGTCGGTGGAAGACGCGTACGGCCCGGTCGGCGCCGCGTACGGCCCGGACGCGAGCTCCTCCGCACGCTGGGGGCCCTCCTGCTCGTAGGCCCCGGCGTACGGCGGCTGCTCGGGCTGCTGCTGGTACCCCTGTTGCTGGTACGCCTGCTGCGGATGGCCCTGCTGCGGATGGCCCTGGTAAGGCGCCTGCTCACGTGCGTACGGCGACCGCTCGCGCTCGTATGGAGACTGCTCGCGGGCATACGGCGACGGCTCGCGCTGGTATGGCGGCTGCCCCCCGCCGTAAGGGGGCGCGTCGCGACGGCCGGCGAGGGGCGCGTCGTCCCCGCCGGAGTACGGCGGCAGGTCTCGCCTGCGGGGATCCGGGGGATGATGCGGCGGAGGTGGTTGCTGGTCGCCGGGGTAACCCATGGCGCTGAGATTAGTCGGCGATCTGGACAGATGAGGAAGGGTCAGGAATACCCGAAGTCCTCGGTCCACCACGGACCGCCCTCGCCCGTGCTCACGCCGACCCCCGTCGCGACCAGGCGGCAGTCGAGCAGCGTGGAGCGGTCGCTGCGCCCGGCCATCCAGCCGCGTACGACCGCCTCGGCGGTCTGGTAGCCCCTGGCGATCGTCTCGGCCCCGCCGTCGGAGTAGCCCGCCGCGCCCATGCGCTCCCAGGGGGAGGCGCCGCCGGGAGAGCTGTGCCGGAACAGCTTGCTCGACGCCATCTCGTCCGAGTGCGCGCGGGCGGACTCCACCAGGCGCGGGTCCACGCGCAGGGGCCGGCAGCCGTGCTTGCGGCGCTCGGCGTTGACCAGGCGCACGACCTCGGCCTCCATCGAGGCGTACTGCATCGAGTCGGCGTCGTACGCGTCGCCGCCGCCGCCGTCGTTTCCGGGTGTGATGACGGTGTGCCGCGAGCCGCTGCCGTAGCCGTCGATCAGGTTGGAGGGCGGCTTCTCCTTCCGGGGGCGGCGCTGCGGCTCCTCCCGGGGGGCGGTCGGAGTCGTGGTGTGCAGCACGTGGTCGAGAGTGGGCCGCTCGCGCGGCACCGCGCCCGCCGCGTTCACGCTCAGCGACGGAGACGGCTCCGTCTCGCGCAGATAGACGTCTTCGAGCGCGCTCGATCTGGCGCTCATTCTGCCGATCACGACGCCGGTGAGCAGGATGGCCACCGCGCACGCCAGCAGACCCATCTGAGTCCCCCGCAGGGGGCCACGGAAGGTGTGTTTTTTGTAAGGGGTCTGCCACATACCGCAGTCAAATATAGAGATCCGCGCCATGGGGAAGAAGAGGCTAATGGGTATGGATTTGATGAACGTTCAAATGAGGCGTTCCAATCCCGCGTGCCCCTTGCTGTTTTGACCAGGCGGCATCGGGTCGGTAGTCTGCTAGTTCGTTGTGTGTGGATCGGTCTGTCCGCAGACCGGTGCACGGCGCGTCCGGCGTCTTCTCCCGTACATGTGGAGACGGAGGTTGTCGCCGTGCCTGCGCAACCTACCGAGAGTTCACATTCCGACAGAAGGCACTGCCGTGCGCACGTTCTCACCGAAGCCCAACGACGTCGAACGTCAGTGGTACGTCATCGACGCGACCGACGTCGTGCTCGGCCGGCTGGCCAGCCAGGTGGCGACCCTGCTCCGCGGGAAGCACAAGCCGATCTTCGCTCCGCATGTCGACACGGGTGACTTCGTCATCGTCATCAACGCCGACAAGATCGCCCTGAGCGGCAACAAGCTCGAGCAGAAGAAGGCGTACCGCCACTCGGGTTACCCCGGCGGTCTGCGCTCCGTCAGCTACGGCGAGCTCATGGAGAAGCGTCCGGACCGGGCCGTCGAGAAGGCCGTCCGTGGCATGCTTCCCAAGAACGCCCTGGGCCGGAAGATGGCCAAGAAGCTCAAGGTCTACGCCGGCGCCGAGCACCCGCACCAGGCCCAGCAGCCGGTGCCCTTCCAGATCACCCAGATCGCCCAGTAATCGCGAGCCAGGAAAGTTAAGAGGAGAACCGTGGCCGAGCCCACCGGTATCGAGACGCTCGTCGAGGGCGAGCCGGAAGACTACTCCTCGGAGGAGTTCCCCTCCGAGTACACCACCGAGTCGGCCCCTGCCGGCGAGGGCGCCGTGCGCAAGCCCGTCACCACGGGCAACTCGTACGGCACCGGCCGCCGCAAGGAGGCCATCGCCCGTGTCCGCATCGTGCCGGGCACCGGCAAGTGGACGATCAACGGCCGCTCGCTGGACAGCTACTTCCCGAACAAGGTCCACCAGCAGCTGATCAACGAGCCGTTCGTCGTGCTCGGCGCCGAGGACGCGTTCGACGTCATCGCCCGCATCGACGGCGGCGGCGTGACCGGCCAGGCCGGTGCGCTGCGCATGGGCCTGTCCCGCGCGCTCGCCGCTCTGGACGCCGAGGTCAACCGCCCGCCGCTGAAGAAGGCCGGCTTCCTCACCCGTGACGCCCGCGCCACGGAGCGGAAGAAGTACGGCCTCAAGAAGGCCCGTAAGGCTCCGCAGTACAGCAAGCGTTAATGTCGCGGAACCCCGTGGGCGCCCCCTCCCGGGGGCGCCTCTTCGGCACCGACGGGGTACGTGGGGTCGCCGGGCGCGACCTCACCGCGGAGCTGGCCATGGACCTGTCCGTGGCCGCCGCGCACGTGCTCGGCGACGCCGGGGCGTTCCACGCCAGCGTCGGGCGGCGCGGCCGCCCGATCGCCGTCGTAGGCCGGGACCCGCGGGCTTCAGGAGAGTTCCTGGAGGCCGCCGTGGTCGCCGGCCTCGCGTCGTCTGGTGTGGACGTGCTGCGGCTCGGCGTGCTGCCCACCCCCGCGGTCGCGTACCTGACCAACGCGCTGGGAGCCGACCTCGGCGTCATGCTCTCCGCGTCGCACAACCCCGCGCCGGACAACGGCATCAAGTTCTTCAGCCGGGGCGGCTACAAGCTGCCCGACGCGGTGGAGAACGAGATCGAGCAGCGGCTCGGGGAGGAGTGGGACCGCCCGGTCGGCGCGTCCGTCGGCCGGGTCCGTGAGGCGTACGGCGAGGCCGACCGATACGTCTCCCACCTGCTCACCACGCTGCCCCACCGCCTCGACGGGCTGCGGGTCGTCGTCGACTGCGCGCACGGCGCGGCGCACATGGTCGCCCCGGAGGCGCTGCTGCGCGCCGGAGCGGTCGTGGAGACCATCGGCGCCGCCCCTGACGGGCTGAACATCAACGACGGTGTGGGCTCGACCCATCTGGCCGCCCTGCGGGAGGCCGTCGTCGGAAGCGGCGCCGACCTCGGCATCGCCTACGACGGCGACGCCGACCGCTGCCTCGCGGTCACCGGTGCGGGCGAGGAGGTCGACGGCGACCAGATCATGGCGATCCTGGCGCTGTCGATGCAGGCCGACGGCCGCCTCGCCAAGGACACGGTCGTCGCGACGGTCATGTCCAACCTGGGGTTCAAGCTCGCCCTCAGAGAGGCAGGCCTGACCGTGGTGGAGACCGCGGTCGGCGACCGGTATGTCCTGGAGGCGATGCAGGACGGCGGCTACACGCTCGGCGGCGAGCAGTCCGGTCACGTGATCATGCTGGACCACGCCACGACCGGGGACGGCCTGCTGACCTCGCTCCACCTGATGGCCGAGGTGGCCCGGCAGGGCCGTTCCCTCGCCGACCTCGCGTCGGTGATGACGAAGCTGCCGCAGGTGCTCGTCAACGTCAGGGACGTGGCCAAGGCGAAGGCCTCCGACCCCGCGCTGCGGGCGGCCGTGGCCGAGGCGGAGGCCGAGCTCGGGGAGACCGGCCGCGTGCTGATCCGCCCGAGCGGCACCGAGCCGATGATCCGGGTCATGGTCGAGGCCGCGTCGCACGACCAGGCCAAGGCCGTGGCCGATCGCCTCGCGGACGTCGTCCGTACGGTCTGCGTCTGACGCGCGTCACCAGCCGACAAGGAACCCCGCCGGGTGCGTGCCCGGCGGGGTTCCTTATTGGAAGCGCTTCTCAATTGCGTAATGTGCGCGTAACACTGATTTATGTCTTATCTGACCGGTGTTCCGACGGGGGCGTTAAGGGGGCGTGACAAGGAGTCGGACGCGCTGCGCGCGCTCGTGGACCGGGCCGGGGCCGGTGCGGGCGGGTGCCTGCTCCTCCTCGGCGGCCCGGGCACGGGCAAGACCGCGCTGCTCGATCTCGCCGCCGCGTACGCGGCCGGCGAAACCCCGCACGGGTTCCTCGTGCTCCGCACCCAGGGGGTGAGAGGCGAGACCCACCTGCCGTACGCCGGGCTGCACGCCCTGCTCCACCCGATCGCGGATCGGCTGGACACGACGGCGGCCGACATGCGGATGCTCGCCGAGGCGCTGCGCGCCGGCGTCGCCCCGGGCGGCCTGGCGCTGCCCGCCGCGCTGCTGCGGCTCCTGCGGACCGCCGGGCGCCCGGTGCTGGTGTGCGCCGACGATCTCCAGTGGCTCGACGCCCCCAGCCGGGAGGCGATCTGTTTCGTGGCCCGCCGGGCCGTCGCGGCGCCCGTCGCGGTGCTGCTCGCCTCCGGGGAGCCCGGCACGGCCCCCGGCGACCTGCCGCCGCTGCCGCTCGCGCCCCTCGACGAGCGGGCGTCCTGCCAGGTGCTCGACGACCTCGTGCCCGACGGGCTCCCGGGCGACCTGCGTACGGCGCTGGTGCGGGCGGCCCGGGGCAACCCGCTCGCGCTGGCCGAGCTCGCCGGCTCGCTGACCGACGCGCACCGCACGGGCACGGCGCCGCCGCCCGAGACGCCGCCGCGCGGCGGACGGCTGTGGCGGGCGTACGCCGACCGGCTCCGCGGCCTGCCCGCCGACACGGCCGACCTCGTCCTGCTTATCGCGGCCGATCCCGGCATCGACGCCGCCACGCTGGTGCGCGCCGCGGAGTCGCGGTGCGGGCTCGCGCCCCTGGAGGCGGCGGAGACCGCGGGCGTCGTCGCCGAGACTCCGGAAGGCGGCTTCGACCTCGCCGACCCGATCCTGCGGCACGTCGCGTACGCCGAGGCGTCCCTCGCCCGGCGGCGGGCCGCACACCGCCTGCTGGCACGCCTCTACAACGGTGTTTCCGGCGGGGAGCACCAGCGGCTGCGGCGGGCCTGGCACCGCGCCGCCGCACTCGACGGGCCCGCCGACCACCTGGCGGAAGACCTCGTACGCGCGCTCGCGGCGGCGCCGAAGGCGGCGGCGAAGGCGACGGCGTTTCCCGAGCCGTTCCGCGTCCTCGAACGGGCGGCCGAGCTCACCGGGCACGGCGAGGCCAAGGCCGCACGGCTGGCCGCGGCCGCCCGGCACGCCTGGCAGGCCGGGCAGCCGCAGCGGGCGAGGTCGCTGCTGTCCCGGATCGACACGCTCGGGGCGGGGGTCGAGGTGCGCGGTCACGCCGAACTCGTCAGGGGCAGCCTGGAGCTGCGCGCCGGCACGACCGACAGCGCCTGCGACACGCTGCTCGCCGCCGCGGAGCGGCTGCTGCGCACCGACCGCGAGCAGGCCGTACGCGCGCTCGTCCGGGCGGGCGAGGCGAGCTACCTGGCGGGGGACAACCGCCGGTTCCTGGCGATCGCACGCCGGGCCGAGACCCTGCGGCGGCCCGACGACGACCACGTCACGCGCCTGGCGCTGGAGTATCTCGCGGGCATGGCCGCCACCTTCCGGGGCCGCCACCGTGAGGCGACCGCCTCGCTGCGCCGCGTCGTCACCGGCGTGACGGCGCCGCCCTCGGCCGGCAGCCCTTCGGCGCTCGTGTGGGGCGGCGTGGCGCACCTTCTGCTCGGCAACGGCGCCGACGCGCTCAGGCTGGCGTCCCGGGCGGTCGAGATGGCGCGCGCTCACGGCGCGGTCGCCAGCATGCCGCAGATGCTGGAGATCCTGATCCAGGCCCAGCTCTGGAGCGGCCGTTATGACGCGGTCGCGGCCAACGCCATGGACGGCCTGCGCCTGGCGCAGGAGACGGGCCGGGCCACCAGCGGCGCGCAGCATCTCGCCTGGCTCGCGTTCACCGCCGCCGTCGCGGGCGACGAGGAGACCTGCGTCCTGCGGGCGGCGCGGGCCGTCGAACTGGCCGCCGCCCACGGCGTCAGCGTGGCCGAGGCGCTCGGCACGCTGGCCCTGGCCCATCTGGACGTCGCGGCGAACCGCCACGCCGACGCCGTGAACCGGCTGCGCACGGTCGCCCGTACGGGTGACCCCCTCGTCGTGCGGGTGATGGCGACGCCGCTGCTCGTCGAGAGCGCCGTACGCACCGGAGACATCGCGCAGGCGAGGGACGCGCTGGTCATGCTGGACCGCTGGGCCGACAGCACCCGCGACCCCGACCGGCTGGCGCTGGCGGCCCGGTGCCACGCGCTGCTCGCGCCCCCGGCCGAGGCGGGGGAGCGCTTCTCCGAGGCGCTCGAACTGCACCGTCAGGGGGCGTGCGCGTTCGAGACCGCGCGCACGCGGCTGCTGTACGGCGGCATGCTCAGGCGGTCGCGCCGCCCCGGCGCGGCCCGCGAGCACCTGCACGGCGCCCTGGAGACGTTCGAGCGGTACGGCGCCCGCCTGTGGAGCGAGCACGCCCGCGCGGAGCTGCGCGCGGCCGGGGAGTCGGTGCGGCCGTCGGCGTCCCGCTCGGAGGCAGGCCGGCTGCTCACGGCTCAGCAGTTCCAGATCGCCACCCTGGTGGCGGAGGGCGCGACGAACCGCGAGGTGGCGGCCCGGCTGTTCATCAGCCCGCGCACCGTGGAGCACCACCTGCGCAACATCTTCGCCAGGCTCGGCGTGCGCTCCCGGGTCGAGCTGACCCGCCTCCTGTCGTGAGGCGGGCGGGTATCGGCGACCGGTGATTTCACCGATGCGCGTGCGGCGTCGGCGGCGCGACAGTGACGACGGTCAAACCGCTCGCGGGAACGGGCCCGTGTGGCCGTTCCCACTCCTCCCCCCAAGGAGTGCACCGACGTGCCGACACACTCCCCAACCCTGCTTCTGCGACGCCTGTCCTCCGCGGTCACGACGCTGGCGCTCGTCGTGCTGCTCGCACTGGCCGGCGGTCTCCTCACCGCTCCCGCCGCCCACGCCGCCGTACACGGCCCCGACCCCACCGACGCGCTGCTGGAGGCGTCGCGCGGGCCGTACACGACCGCGCAGGTCGACGTGTCGTCGCTGCTCGTGAGCGGTTTCGGCGGCGGGACCATCTACTATCCGACCACCACGTCCGAGGGGACGTTCGGCGGCGTGGCCATCGCCCCCGGTTACACGGCCGACAAGTCGAGCCTCGCGTGGCTGGCCGCCCGGCTCGCCTCGCACGGCTTCGTGGTGTTCAACATCGACACGCTGACCCGGCTCGACCAGCCCGACAGCCGGGGCAGGCAGCTGCTCGCGGCCCTCGACTACCTGACTGAGCGCAGCTCGGTCCGCGGCCGGGTGGACGCGAGCAGGCTCGGCGTGATGGGCCACTCGATGGGCGGCGGCGGCACGCTGGAGGCCGTGGACGACCGGCCGTCGCTGCGGGCCGCGGTGCCGCTGACGCCGTGGAACCTCGACAAGACCTGGCCGGGCGTGCAGACCCCGACGCTGATCATCGGCGCGGACAACGACACGGTCGCGCCGGTCTCCTCGCACGCGGTGCCCTTCTACACCAGCCTGCCGTCCTCGCTCGACAAGGCATATCTGGAACTGAACAACGCCACCCACTTCGCGCCGAACACGACCAACACCACCATCGGCAAGTACGCCGTGGCCTGGATGAAGCGGTTCGTGGACGACGACACCCGCTATGACCGGTTCCTCTGCCCGGGCCCGAGCCGTGGTCTGACCGTGGAGGAATACCGCAGCACCTGCCCGTTCTGACGTCTCCCCGGCGTCTCTCCGGCGTACGGACGGCCGCCCGTTCACGGCGGTCGTCCGTACGCCGCTGACTGCTGTCAGGGCAGGACGCCGGCGGGAGTGCGGACGCTCTGCCGCAGGCGGGCGGCGTCCTGGCTCGGCGGCGCGCCGAACTGACGGCGGTATTCCCGGCTGAACTGCGACGGGTTGTCGTAGCCCACGCGGTGGCCGACTCCGATGACGTCGCCCGGGTGGGTGGCGAGCAGCAGCCGGGCCTCCTGCAGCCGGATCTGCTTTTGGAACTGGATGGGGCTCATCGCGGTCACCGCGTGGAAGTTGCGGTAGAAGGCGGAGACGCTCATGCCGGACAGCCGTGCGAGGTCCTCGACGCGGAACGACCGGGCGTAGTGCTCGCGGATCCAGCGCACGGCCCGCGAGATGTGGCTGAGGCCGCTGTCGGCGAGGCCGAGCTGGCGCACCGTCGCGCCCTGCTCGCCGGTGATCACGCGCCACAGGATCTCGCGCTTGACCAGCGGGGCGAGCACGGCCCGGTCGCGCGGCTCGTCGAGCAGGCGCAGCAGCCGGACCACCGCGTCGAGCAGCGGAGCCGGGGCGTCGGTGACGGTGATCCCCGGCGCCGCGCCTCCGCTCGTGAGGGGAGTGTCACCGGGCGCGGCCTGCAGCAGCAGCTCGGCTACGGCGGACGGTTCCAGGACGAGACCGAAGCCCAGCGCAGGACGTTCGGGGTCCGCCTGGGTGAACTGCCCGGTCACCGGCAGATCGACCGAGGCGACCAGATACTGTCCGGCGCCGTACTCGAAGATCCGGTCGCCGAGCGCGAGGCGTTTGGCGCCCTGGGCGATGACCGCCAGCACGGTGCCGGACATCGAGGGCGCCGGCGGGTCCGACCTGTCGACCTTCGAGACGAGCACGCCGTCGATGGCGGTGGTCCCGTCGGGCCGGGCATGCCGCGCCAGCAGGGTGCGGAGCTCTTCGAGGCACATGCGGCCATTGCAGCACGATTCCGGGCCCGCGTTCCCGAACGCGAGAGGATCGTGCAAATAGCGGCGAGCATCATTCTAACGTTTCCGCAGGTCAAACCGATTTAATGGGATCAGCTCACTCCACCGATGAGAAACACGAGGGAATCAATGACCGTCACCTACGGCTTCGCCGCGACCCTGACCGCCAGGCCCGGCATGGGCGACCTGCTGGTCGACGTGCTGCTGACCGGCCTTGACGAGGGCAGCCCCGCCGCGAGCGAGCACTGCGTCGTCTATCTGGTCTCCCGCTCCGCCTCCGACCCCGAGGTCGTCCACGTCATCGAGGGCTGGACCAGCGAGGAGGACCACCACCGGGTCTTCGCCGGCGAGGCCGCCCAGGCCATCGTTGCGCGGATCGGCGAGCTGCTGGCCAAGGAGTCGGAATATGCCGACCACGTCCCGGTGCGCGGCAAGGCCGCCTTCTGACCCGGCCGGCCACCCGGCGACCCTCCCCTCTGAAAGGCAGTGACCATGACCCCCGTACGCCCCGCCCTGGACCCCCAACTGCGTGACCTGCTGGCCGAGATGCCCCTCATGTCGCAGCTCGACGCCGAAGTGCTCGCGCACCTGCGCCGGCTTCCGGCGGCCCCCGTCGACTCCCTCCTCGCAGACCGGCGGGTCGACCGGCGCGAGGTCACCGTGCCCGCCCCGGACGGCGCCCCGATCGCCCTTTCGATCTTCAGTCCGGAGAACGCCGCCGACGCGCCCTGCGTCTACTGGATGCACGGGGGCGGGATGGTCATGGGCGACCGCTTCTCGCAGATCGACATCCCGCTGGAGTGGCTCGACCGGTTCGGCGCGGTCGTGGTCTCCGTCGAATATCGGCTCGCCCCGGAGGCCACCGGCACAACCCTCGTCGACGACTGCTACCAGGGCCTGCTCTGGGTCGCCGAGCACGCCGCCGAGCTCGGCGTCGATCCCGCCAGGATCGTCGTCGCGGGCGCCAGCGCGGGCGGCGGCCTCGCCGCGGGCGTCACGCTGCTGGCCCGCGACCGCGGCACCCCGCTTATCGCCGTGCAGGTGCTGATCTGCCCCATGCTCGACCACCGCAACACCAGCACGTCGAGCCGCCAGTTCTCCGGCGTGCCCGGCGTCTGGACCCGTGAGATGAACGAGTTCGGCTGGCGGTCCGTCCTCGGCGGCCGCACCGGCGACGAGGTGCCCCCGTACGTCTCGCCCGCGCTGGCGGACGACCTGTCGGGCCTGCCGGCCACCTACATCGACACCGGCTCCGCCGAGGTCTTCCGCGACGAGGACGCCGACTACGCCACCCGCATCTGGGCGGCCGGGGGTCAGGCCGAGCTCCACGTCTGGGCGGGCGGCTTCCACGGATTCGACGCCCTCTTTCCGCAGGCGCGGATCTCGGCCACGGCCCGCCGTACGCGCACCGAGTGGCTCGCCCGCGTCCTGTCCCCCGACGCCACCGCATGACGCCGCCGAGCAGACGGTTATTCGGCCTACGCGGCCCAGAACATCGACGTGTCGGGCGGGCTTCGACCTCTGGAAACCTCTGGACCCGATCAGTCGTCGCCGGTCAGGGAGAGGGAGCGCAGGCGCTGACCGGTCCAGACGACCGCGCCGATCGTGACGATGACCATCGCCGGTACGGCGAAGCCGAGCGTCACCTCGGTGGAGAAGAAGGGCGAGGAGGAGACCTGGTCGGCGAGCGACTGGGCCCACTGCTGGATGGAGAACTTCCGGGCGCCTGGCACGTAGCCGCCGACCACGCCCTCCCACACGAGGGCGTAGATGACGCCGACCGTGACCGCGTGGCGGGTGAGCACGCCCAGCAGCAGGAACACCGCGGCGTACGCGATGCCGCCGAACAGCGCTCCGAGGGCGAAGCCGCTCGCGACGCCCGACTCCGAGCCGACCAGGAGATACGCGGAGGCGTAGGTCGAGACGGCCGCGAGCACCGCGATGAGGGAGGCCGCGACCACGAACTTCGTCACCGCGATCACCGGGCGGGAGATCGGCTTGGCCAGCAGGTGGATGATCGTGCCGTCCTCGATCTCCGGTGCGATCACGCCCGTCCCGGCGATCAGCCCGAGCAGCGGCAGCATCGTGCCGATCGCGAAGCTTTTCATCAGCAGCACGGCCGTCTGCTCGTCCTGGCCGTTCACCACCCTGAGCAGCGCGGCGAGCGCGACCAGCGCCACCGGCAGCAGGATCAGCAGCCAGATCCGCTTGCGCCCGAGCATGGCCCGGTAGGTGATGTCCGCCACCACCGTGTTCATCGAGAGCTCCCGGAGATGAGGTAGGAGAAGACGCTTTCCAGGTCCTCGTCGGTGGGGGAGACCTGCCACAGGTGTACGGCGAGATCGCGCGCCATCCGCGGCAGCAGCGCGGTGAAGCGCGCGTAGTCGGTCACCTGGACCTCGACGCCCTGCTCGGTCAGCGAGACCGCGCTGGAGGAGGGGTCGGCGATGAGCGCGGCGGCCAGGCGCCGGTCGTCGCTCGACCTGACCCGGAACAGGTGCGGCCGGTCGGCCATGCGGCGCCGGATCTCGCGGTAGTCGCCCGACGCGGCGTGTCGCCCGGCGACCAGGACCTCGATGTGGTGGGCCACCCGCTCGACCTCTTCGAGGATGTGCGAGCTGAACAGGATCGTCCGGCCCTCCTCGCCCATGCGGCGTACGAGGTCCATGAGGTGGAGCCGCTGCCGGGGGTCCATGCCGTTGAACGGCTCGTCCAGCAGCAGCACCTGGGGGTCGTGGACGAGGGCGGCGGCGACCTTGACGCGCTGCCGCATGCCCTTCGAGTAGGTCTCGATGCGGCGGCCGGCGGCGTCCGTCATCTCCACCAGGTCGAGGGCCCGTTCGGCCGCGTCGGCGGGCGAGGGCAGGCCGTGCAGCCGGGCCGACGACAGCACGAACTGCCACCCGGTGAGGAAGCCGTAGACGGCCTCCTTCTCGGGCACCAGGCCGATCCGCCGGTAGATCTCGTGGTTGTGCCAGATGCGCCCGCCGTCGAGGGTCGCCGTGCCGCTGGACGGCGCGAGGAACCCGGCCATCATGTGCAGCAGCGTCGACTTGCCCGCGCCGTTCGGCCCGAGCAGGCCGGTGACGCCGGGTCCGATGGTCATCGTGACGTCGTTGACCGCCACGACGTTGCCATACCAGCGGGACACCTGGGCGAGTTCGAGCACGCCCTGGCGGGTGGTCACGGGAGAGCTTGTGGTGGTCACGACGCCGCCTTCCGGTAGCGCAGGAGAACGCCCGTCACGGCCACGGCGATCACGGCCAGCAGGATCAGGCACGTCGCGATGCCGGGCGGAGCCGACTCCGTGTTGACGGGCGTGGTGCCGAACAGGGCCGACTGGGCGTAGTCGACGAGGAAGAACGGGTTGAGCAGCAGGGCCCACCCGGCGAGATCGTCGCGTCCCGACGAGATCAGCACGCCGGCGAAGATCCCGGAGACGGCCGCGGTGAACATGTAGAACGCGATCACCGACGCGACGCCGAGACCGCGGCGCGGGGTGAACGACGCCAGGGCGATGCCCACGGACGACAGCAGAACCGCGTGGAGGACCGCGCCGCCCAGCGCGCCGAGATAGTCGGCGGTGTGCGGCGGGCCGGGCATGTCGACCAGGAGCTCGCCGACGAACTCGATCGTCAGCGGCACGGCCAGCAGCCCGAACAGCGCGACCGCCAGCGCGGCCAGCTTCGCCAGCACGTAGTCGGTCACGGTCAGCGGGCGGGACAGATACAGCGGCAGCACGCGGAAGCGCAGGTCCGGCGCGACCAGGTACGGCGACTGCGCGGCCAGGAAGACCGCGATCACCGCCTGCATGAAGACGGCGTAGTTCGGATAGGGCATGACGAACTGCTTGGCGAGCGCCATCACGCCGATCGACACCACGGTCGGCATCAGCATGATCGCGGTCAGCAGCAGCGGCATGATCTTGGCGCGGACCGTGCGGCCGAGCCCGAACACGCCGCGCAGGCTCTGCACGCCGAGGGCGAGCGTCGCCCTGCCACGCCCCAGCCGTACGCCGTCGTAGTGGCGGTATCCGATGTCGTGGATGACCGCGGTCGGCTCTGTCGTCATGCCACCGGCTCCTTGAACACGTCCTCGATGCGGCCCCGGCGCTGCTCCAGCCGCAGGAGGCTGAGGCCGAGGTCGCAGACGGCGTCGCGTACGGCGTCGTAGGTGCGGCCGGGGTCGTCCGCGGAGACCTGGACCGTGATCAGCCTGCCCTGCGTGACGACCGTCTCGCCGCCGGCGGTCAGGCGCTCGGCCAGCCGCTGCTGCCCCTCCTCGACCTCCACCGCGATGGTCTGCTCGGCCCGGGTGAACTCCCGGATCGCCGAGGAGCGCAGCAGCCGCCCGCCGTCGATCACGATGACGTGGTCGCACACCCGCTCAAGCTCGCCGAGCAGATGGGAGGTGACCAGCACGCTGATGCCGAACTCGGTGCCGATGCGCCGGATCAGCGTGAGCATGTCGTCGCGGCCCTGCGGGTCGAGCCCGTTGGTGGGCTCGTCGAGGAAGACCAGCTTCGGGTCGTGGACGAGGGCCTGGGCGAGCTTGACCCGCTGCCGCATGCCTGTGGAGTAGCCGCCCATCGGGCGGTAGCGCTCCTCGTCCAGCCCCACGTGGCGCAGGGTGTCGGCGGCGCGCTCGCGGGCGGCCGTACGCGGCAGCCCGGACATCTGGGCCATGTGCACCACGAACTCGGTCGCGGACATGTCCGGCGGCAGGCAGTCGTGCTCGGGCATGTAGCCGACGGCGCGCCGGATCTCCAGGCCCTGGGTGGCCGTGTCGAAGCCGAGCACCGAGGCACGCCCGGAGGTCGGAGGAAGCAGGCCGAGCAGGATCTTGATCAGCGTCGACTTGCCCGCGCCGTTGGCGCCCACCAGGCCGGTCACGCCGGTGCCGGCGGCGACCGTGAGGTCGTCGAGCGCCGTGACGCGGGGGAAACGCTTGGTCAGCCCCTCGGTCGCGAAGCATGGAGTCGCGCTCGCTGTCATGATCCGACCCTACTGGGCTGGGCGTTCGCCGGGCCTCCGCCTGATGGAGGAACCCGCCTACGTCTCAGGTATGCCTCTCACGCCCTTCCGAAGACCGCCGCCGTACCGGGGGCATCCGGCTCAGGTTCTGCGCAGCCGCACCCGTGTGACGGAGTGGTCGGGGCCCTTGTGCAGGATCAGGCCGGCCCGGCGGCGGGTGGGGGCGATGTTCTCCACCAGGTTGCGTTCGTTGATGTCACGCCACACGTTCTCGGCGAACGTGGTCGCCTCCTCGTACGACAGCGCCGCGATGTGCCGGAAGTAGGACTTCGGGTCGGAGAAGGCCGTGCGGCGCAGCTTGTGGAAGCGCTCCACATACCAGGTGCGGATGTCCTCTATCCGGGCGTCCACGTAGATGGAGAAGTCGAAGTAGTCGTAGACCGCCAGGGCGTCCGGCGGCGCGGGCTGCAGGACGTTGAGGCCCTCGACGATGAGGATGTCCGGCCGGTCCACCGTATGTGCCGCGCCGGGCACGATGTCGTACTCCAGATGGCTGTAGACGGGTGCCTCCACCGCGTGGCGGCCCGCCTTCACGTCGGCCACGAAGCTCACCAGCGCCCGCCGGTCGTAGCTCTCCGGGAAGCCCTTGCGGTGCATGATCCCGCGCTCTTCCAGGACCTTGTTGGGGTAGAGGAAGCTGTCGGTGGTGATCAGGTCGACCCGGGGGTGCTCGGGCCAGCGGGCGAGCAGCGCGTGCAGCAGGCGCGCCGTGGTCGACTTGCCGACCGCGACGCTGCCCGCGATGCCCAGCACGTACGGCGGGGGCGCGTCCTGCTCGCCGAGGAACGCGCCGACGGCCGCGCCGCGCTGCCGCGAACCGGTGAAGTGCAGGTTCAGCAGCCGGGTCAGCGGCAGGTAGATGTCGGTGACCTCGGACAGGTCGATCGGGTCGTGGACGCCGCGCAGTTCTTCCAGCTCCGCCTCTGTGAGCGTGAGCGGTGTGTTCTTACGCAGGTCACGCCACTGCTCCCGGCTCAGCTCGACGTACGCGTCCCCATCTGCCACGACGGCAAGCGTAGCCATGGCCTTCGCCCGCGCCCATCCGGGGTCGTGCACAGCCTGTGGACAGAAATCGATGGATTACTCCGGCGCGCGACGGGGAACAACAACTGGCCCGTACGCTGGCGGTGTGATCGTGGGCATCGGGGTGGACGTGGTCGAGGTGGCGCGCCTGGGCGCGGCCCTGGAGCGCACGCCCGCGCTGCGAAAGCGCCTGTTCACCGATGCCGAGGGCGCGCTGCCGCTGGAGTCGCTGGCCGCGCGGTTCGCCGCGAAGGAGGCCGTGGCCAAGGCCCTCGGGGCGCCGCCGGGCCTGCGGCACCTCGACGCGGAGATCGTGCGCGGCGCGCAGGGCAGGCCGGAGCTGCGGATCACGGGCCGGGCCGCCGAGGTGGCCCGCGACCTCGGCGTAGGCAGATGGCACGTCTCGCTGTCGCACGACGGCGGCATGGCGGTCGCCTACGTCGTCGCCGAGTCCTGAGCGCACGCCTTTCACAGAGTGGCACGCCCGGCCGCCGCGCGTGGCGGCGTCCTGCCGCCTGAGGCACGCCCGGCCACGCCGGGAGGACCCACGCCGGGAGGACCGCTGCCCGCGCCGTGCCGGCGTCCTCCCGCCGACGCCGTACGCCGGGTGATCGCCATCGCGGACCCGGCAGGCTACCGTCGGACGCATGCGGACCGCCTACACCTCCGACCAGATCCGCTCCGCCGAGCGCGCGCTGATGGCGAGGCTCCCCGAGGGAACGCTGATGGGCAGGGCCGCCGCCGGGCTCGCCGCCGTCTGCGCACACTTGCTCGCCGGCTCCTGCGGCCGGGTGTACGGCTCCCGCGTGGCGCTGCTGATCGGCAGCGGCGACAACGGCGGGGACGCCCTGTACGCCGGGGCCAGGCTGGCCCGCCGGGGAGCACGGGTGGAGGCGGTCCTCGCCGGCTCGCGCACCCACGAGGGCGGCCTGGCCGCGTTGCGGCAGGCGGGCGGCCGGGCGCACCCCTACGACGCCGAGCGGGCCCGTGAGCTGCTGGCCCGCGCCGACCTCGTGATGGACGGCCTCGTCGGCATCGGAGGCAGCGGGGCGCTGCGGGAGCCGTACGCCACGCTCGCGGAGCTGACCGGCCGGACCGACGGCCTGGTCGTCGCGGTCGACGTGCCGAGCGGGGTGGACGCGAGCAGCGGGCGGGTCGAGGGACCGGCGGTGCGCGCGCACCTCACGGTCACGTTCGGCGCGTACAAGGCCGGTCTGCTGATCGATCCCGGCGCCGCCCACGCGGGCGCGGTCGAGCTGGTGGACATCGGCCTCGGGCCCTACCTGCCGGATCCCGAGGTGACCGCGCTGACCAGCGACGACGTGGCCGACCTGCTGCCGCGCCCGGGCGCGGAGAGCGACAAATACCGGCGCGGCGTCGTCGGGGTCGCCGCAGGCAGCGACAGGTACACCGGGGCCGCCGTGCTCTCGGTCGGCGGCGCTGTGCGCGCCGGAGCGGGGATGGTCCGCTTCGCGAGCTCGGCCGAGCCGGTGCGGCTGGTGAGGACCCGCTGGCCGGAGGCCGTCACGACCGTGCTCGACCCGTCGCTGGTGCTGAGGAGCTCGCTCGACGAGGTCGGGCGGGTGCAGGCGTGGGTGCTCGGCCCCGGGCTGGGCACGGGCCCGGAGGCGCACGCGGTGGCCCGCGCGGTGCTGTCCACCGGGGTGCCCGTGCTGGTGGACGCCGACGGGCTGACGCTGGTCGCCAAGGACCGCTCGCTGCTGCGCCGGGCCGCCCCGACCGTGCTCACGCCGCACGCGGGAGAGCTGTCGCGGCTGCTCGGCGTGCCGCGCGAGGACATCGAGGCCGAGCGGCTCGAACACGTGCGCAGGGCCGCCACCGAGCTGGGGGCGACGGTGCTGCTCAAGGGCTCGACCACGCTCGTCGCCGAGGAGCACAGACCGGTGCGGGTCAACACCACCGGGACGCCCTGGCTCGCGACGGGCGGCACCGGCGACGTCCTGTCGGGCATCGCGGGCGCCCTGCTGGCCGCCGGGCTGACGGGCTACGACGCGGCCTCGTGCGCGGCGTACGTCCACGGGCTGGCGGCGCGGGTCGCCTCGGGCGGCGGCGTCGCGGCGGGGCCCGGGCAGGCGCCGATCGCCGCGCTCGACGTCGCCGAGGCGCTGCCCGAGGCCCTGCGCACGCTCTGACGTGCGGTGTCAGGGTGGGCGCATTCACCCGGGTCCACCTGACACACTGGAAAAATGAGCTTCTCAACGGTGCACTCCGCCACCCCGGCCGAGGCGCGCGTCGACCTGTCCGCCATCGCGCACAACGTGCGGCTGCTCGCGGAGTCGGCCGCCGGCGCCGAGATGATGGCCGTCGTCAAGGCCGACGCGTACGGTCACGGCGCGGCTCCGGTGGCCAAGGCGTGCCTGGAGGCGGGCGCGAGCCGGCTCGGCACGGCGCTCGTCCGCGAGGCGCTGGCGCTGCGCGAGGCGGGGATCACCGCGCCGATCCTGTCGTGGCTCATCACCCCCGGCGAGCCGCTGGACGCCGCGCTGCTCGCGGACGTCGAGCTGTCGGCCGGGGCGACATGGGTCGTGGACGAGATCGTCGAGGCCGCCCGGCGCACCGGGCGCACCGCCCGGGTGCACCTGAAGGCCGACACCGGCAACTCCCGCGGCGGCGCGACACCGGCGGACTGGTCGTCGCTGGTCGAGCACGCGCTCGCCGCGCGGGCGAGCGGGGCCATCGAGATCGCCGGGCTGTGGTCGCACTTCGCCTGCGCGGACATCCCCGGCCATCCCTCGATCGAGGACCAGCTCGCGACGTTCGAGGAGGCGCTCGCCGTCGCCGACAAGGCGGGGGTGCCGAGCGACGCGATCCGTCACTTCGCCAACTCGGCGGCGACAGTCACACTGCCGCAGGCCAGGTATGACATGGTCCGTACGGGCATCGCCGTCTATGGCCTGAGCCCGATCCCCGAGCTCGGCGACTTCGGGCTGCGCCCGGCCATGACGCTGACGGCCAGGCTCGCGCAGGTGAAGCGGGCCGCCCCGGGCGCGGGCGTGTCGTACGGGCACCTGTACGTCACGGAGCGTGAGACCACGCTTGGCCTCGTTCCTCTCGGGTATGCGGACGGCATCCTGAGAAACGGGACCAACCGGGCGGAGGTGCTGGCAGCGGGCCGGCGGCGGCGTATCGCCGGGCGGGTGTGCATGGACCAGTTCGTCATCGACCTGGGTGACGATCCTGCGGAATCGGGGGACGAGGTGATCCTTTTCGGTCCCGGGGACAATGGTGAGCCAACTTGTCAGGAATGGGCGGATTCCCTGGGCACGATTACCCATGAGATCGTGACGAGGATCGGATCCCGCGTGCCTCGTGTCCATACGGACGGACGCTGAGCCGCGGCTGCGAGGAGGGCAGGCATGAGCACACGTCGCAAGGTCGGGATCGCCGGAGCGGTCTTCGGTGCGGCGTCCGCGGGAGTGGCGGCGGCCACGCTCGCCAAAAGGTACGCCGTGGGCCGCATCCGCCTGCGGCCGGACCTGGAGGCGAGTGAGCCCTTCGGCGAGCTGCACGGACGTTCGGTGACGCTCGAGACCTCGGACGGCGTGCAGATCCATGCCGAGATCGACGGTGTGGAGGACGCGCCGCTGACCGTGGTGCTGTGCCACGGCTACTGCCTGTCGTCGGACTCCTGGCACTACCAGCGGCGCGATCTGCGCGACTTCTACCGGCTCGTGCTGTGGGACCAGCGCTGCCACGGCCACTCCGCGCGCGCGATGGCAAGCGACTGCACGATCGAGCGCCTCGGCGAGGATCTCGCGCTGGTGCTGGAGGAGCTCGTCCCGGGGCCGTGCGTGGTGGTGGGCCACTCCATGGGCGGCATGACGGTCATGGCGCTGGCGGAGCGGCGGCCCGAGCTGTTCGGCGACAAGATCCGCGGCGTCTCGCTGGTGGCGACCTCGGCGGGCAAGCTCGCCGAGATCACCCTGGGCCTGCCCGCCCTGGTCTCCAAGCTCGTCAACCTCGCGGTGCCGTCGGCCGTCTCGATCATGCGCAGGAGCGGCGCGCTGGTCGACCGGGGCCGTGAGGCCGGCACCGACCTGTCCTTCCTGGCGCTGCGCCACCTCGGGTTCGGCGATTCCAAGAACGTCAGCCCCACCGTCGTGGACTTCGTCGAGTCCATGATCAGGGCGACCCCCTCCGAGGTGATCGCCGACTTCTATCCGGCGCTGATGACGCACGACAAGCTCACCTCGCTCGACGTGCTCAACAAGGTGCCGACCGCGATCATCGTGGGCGACCGCGACTGGCTGACGCCGCTCGACCACAGCAAGGCGATCGCGGCGGCCGTGCCGACCGCGCAGCTCACCATCGTGCCGGAGACCTCGCACCTCGTTCAGCTCGAACGGCCCGACGCCGTGAACGAGGCGCTCCGCGAGCTGCTGAAGCGAGCCGAGAGGGGGAACACGTGACCACGGCCGAGTTCCGGGCCACGACCGCCGATGAGACGCGTGAGCTGGGCGCGCGGCTGGCCGGGCTGCTCGCCCCCGGAGACCTGGTCGTGCTGAGCGGCCCGCTGGGCGCGGGGAAGACCACACTGGTGCAGGGCCTCGCGGAGGGCCTGAAGGTGCGCGGGCCGATCACGTCCCCCACGTTCGTGATCGCCCGGGTCCACCCGTCCCTGTCCGACGGGCCCGCGCTCGTGCACGTGGACGCCTACCGGCTGGGCGGCACGCTGGAGGTGGACGACCTCGACCTCGACGCGTCGCTTGAGGAGTCGGTGACCGTGGTCGAGTGGGGCGAGGGCCTGGTCGAGGGCCTGTCCGAGGACCGCCTGGACGTCCAGATCGAGCGGGGCGCCGAGGACGAGGAGCGCCGCGTACGGGTGACCGGCGTGGGCCCGCGCTGGTCGGAGCTCTCCCTGGCCTGAGCATCCGCCGCCTGAGCACCTGCCGCCCTGATCACCGCGCCGTGTGATCTCACCACGCCCGACCATCCCACCGCCTGATCACCGCGTCACCGGATCACCCTGTCGCTTTGATCACACCGTCCCCTGATCGCGCCGCCTGACCGCCCTGGTTCCTCACCGCCTGAGCACCCGCCGCCCTGGGCCGGATAGCCGTATAAAGGCCGCAACTCGGACTCTGACGTGCGACAAGGACCTGCGGGGACAAGCCGGACGTCGTCCGTACGGGTTCCAGACCGGTCGGCCGCACAGTCCTTGACGCCTGTCCGCGTACCTGAGGATCATCGGGGCAAGGAAGATCCCCGGTCATGAGTCGGCAAGGATTTTCTGGGTAAGGGACCGGCGTGGAAGAGGTGTGCCGTTGAGCAGGATCACGCAGGTCGCCGTCGGGGGAGCCTTACTGTTCGCCGCGCTGGGCTGCACCGCGTCGGCCGAGACGGTCTCCACCGACCCCGCGGCGGCGCAGACCCCGGCCCAGTCGACGCCGCTCGTCTCCGTCCCCCGGCAGGACGTGCGGGTGGAGCTCGATCCGAAGCGGATCGTCGGCGGGTCGACCAAGAGCATCCACATCACCGCCAGGTGCCCGCTGCCCCAGGGCGGCACGGCATATCGGGCGACCGCCCGCTCCGACGCCTTCACCGGTCTCGTCACGCTCGTCGCCCCGGCGTCGTCGGAGGCCACTCCGTCCGCCGCCGTGCCGATGGTGCGCGGCAGCGCGACCATCAGGGCCGGAGCCAAGCCGGGCGGCTACCGCGTGCAGGTGCGCTGCGAGGCCACCAACGACATCGGCAGCGCGTCGTTCCGGATCGTCGCGCCGGAGCCGGACCACACCCAGGACCACACCCAGGATCACACGAGGATTCCCACCCGGGCGCCGCACGCGGGCGGCGGCGGCACGGCGGCCGGGGGCCCCAAAGACGAGTCCGGCCTGCCGATGGGCGTGACCGTCGTCGTGCTGCTGGCCGCGCTCGGCGTCGGCATCGGCGTGGTCCGCAGGCGCTCCGGGGCCTGACCTTGGCGCTGTCCACCCGGGGGGTGATCATCGCCGGGGTGGTCACCGGTCTCGCGTTCGCCGCCGTCGCGGGCGGCAGAGGGATGACGGACCAGCCCGCCGCCAGATCCTCCGTCGTACCCAAGCGGATCGACATCCCGGCGCTGCACCTCAAGGCACCCCTGATGAAACTCGGCCTGACCGGCGACGGCGACGTCGAGCTGCCGCCGTTCGACAAGCCGTCCACCGCGGGCTGGTACACGGGAAGCGCCGTGCCGGGTGACCCCGGCGCCTCCGTGATCATCGGTCACGTGGACACCAAGACCGCGCCCGCCGTCTTCTACCGGCTGCGCGACCTGCGCCGGGGAGAAGTCGTGAAGGTGGTGCGCAGCGATGGCAAGACCGCCTCCTATCGGGTCGACTCGGTGGAGCGCGTGCCGAAGGACGACTTCCCCGCCGAGCGCGTCTACACCGAAGACGGCCTGCGCCTGATCACCTGCGGCGGCACATTCGACTGGTCGCGGCACGAATACCGCGACAACGTCATCGTCTACGCCTCGCTGATCCGCGACGCCTGAAGCCCGCCTGAGCCACCCGACGCCCCGGCGCCCGGTCCGTACGGCCGGCGGCGGCCGTACGGGCCGGGACCGGTCCCCGGCGTGGCGGTCCGCCTCCGCACAGCGACTACGCTTGACCTTCGTGCTTGTTCTGGCCTTCGACACCGCCACTCCCGCCGTCACCGCAGCGCTGTACGACGGCGAGCGCGTGGTGGCGGAGTCGACGACGATCGACGCGCGGCGGCACGGGGAGCTCCTCGCACCCGCCGTCGAGCACGTCCTGCGCGAGTCCGGCGCGACGCTCAAGGACGTGACCGCCATCGTCGCCGGGACCGGCCCCGGGCCGTACACCGGCCTGCGGGTCGGCCTGATGACCGCGACGGCGCTGGCCATGACCGCCGGGGTGCCGGCGTTCGGGATGTGCACGCTCGACGCCCTCGCGTACGCCGCGCGGGAGAGCGGTCCGTTCCTCGTCGCGACCGACGCGCGCCGCAAGGAGGTCTTCTGGGCCCGGTACGGCGACTCGCGCACGCGGCTCGACGGGCCGCGCGTGGACCGGCCGCACGACCTGCCCGGGGAACTGCCCGTGATCGGCGCGGGCGGCGCCATGTACGCCGACGTGATCGGCCCCGACCGGGTGCGCGGCCCCGAACACCCCTCGGCGGGCGCGCTCGCGGCCCTGGCGGCCGAGCACCTCGCGACGCTGAGCGAGGAGGCGGCGGCGGAGCTCGCCCGGGTGCCCGAGGGCCGCGTGGACTCGGTCGAGAAGGCGCGGGAGCTGGCCGTGCTCGGCCCGCCCCGGCCCATCTACCTGAGGCGTCCCGACGCGCAGGTGCCCGGGGCGCCGAAGCGGGTGACGGCGTGACCCGCCCCGGAGGCACGTCGTGAGGCAGACCGAAATCGTGCTGCGCCGGATGACCCACGACGATCTGCCCGCCGTGATGGACATCGAACGGACCACGTTCCCCGCGGACGCCTGGAGCGAGGCCATGATGCGCGGCGAGCTCGCCGACCAGCCGCGCACCCGGCACTACGTCGTCGCCGAGCTGGGCGACCGCGTCGTGGGATACGCCGGTCTGGCGGCGGCGGGCGACCAGGCCGACGTCCAGACGATCGCGGTCCTCGCCGATCACCGGCGGGCCGGCGTCGGGACCGCGCTGATGAACGAGCTGCTCACCGAGGCCGCCCGGCGCGGCGCGGTCTCGGTGTTCCTGGAGGTCCGCGCCGACAACCCGCCCGCGCAGGCGATGTACGAGCGGTTCGGTTTCCGGCGGCTGGGCCTGCGACGGCGCTACTACGAAGACGGCACCGACGCGATCACCATGGTGAAGGACCTCGGGCCACGACACGGAGATCCGGGGGATGAGGCATGAGGCGGCGAACATGTGAAGATCGTGCGATTCCCCGCGGCCTCCGGCGCGACGAGACCCCGGGCCGTACAGGTGAGGAGGCGGCATGAGCAGGCATGACGAGCCGATCGTCCTGGGGATCGAGACGTCCTGCGACGAGACGGGCGTCGGCATCGTCCGCGGCCACACGCTGCTGGCCAACACCGTCGCCTCCAGCATGGACGAGCACGCCCGTTTCGGCGGCGTCGTGCCCGAGGTGGCCTCGCGGGCCCACCTGGAGGCCATGACGCCCACGGTCGAAGGCGCGCTGACCGCCGCCGGGCTGCGCTTCTCCGACATCGACGCCGTCGCCGTCACCGCGGGCCCCGGGCTCGCGGGCGCGCTGCTCGTCGGTGTGGCCGCCGCCAAGGCGTACGCGCTGGGGCTCGGCGTCCCGCTCTACGGGGTCAACCACCTCGCCGCGCACGTCGCCGTGGACCAGCTGGAGCACGGCCCGCTGCCCAAGCCTTCGGTCGCGCTGCTGGTCTCGGGAGGGCACTCCTCGCTGCTCCTGGTGCCCGACGTGGCCCAGGACGTGATCTCGCTCGGGTCGACCGTGGACGACGCGGCCGGGGAGGCGTTCGACAAGGTGGCCCGGGTGCTCGGGCTGCCGTTCCCCGGCGGACCGCACATCGACCGGGCCGCCCGCGAGGGCTCGGGCGCGGCGGTGGCGTTCCCGCGCGGCAAGTACGACGACGGCACCCTCGACTTCTCCTTCTCCGGCCTGAAGACGGCCGTGGCCCGGTGGGTCGAGGCCCGCGAGGCGGCGGGCGAGACGGTGCCCGTGGCCGACGTCGCCGCGTCGTTCCAGGAGGCGGTCGTGGACGTGCTCACCCGCAAGGCGCTGCAGGCGTGCGCCCGCTACGACGTGAAGGACCTGCTGATCGGGGGCGGCGTGGCCGCCAACTCCCGGCTGCGTGCCATGGCCCAGGAGCGCTGCGACGCGGCCGGAGTGCGCCTGCGGGTGCCACGGCCCGGCCTGTGCACCGACAACGGCGCGATGGTGGCGGCGCTCGGCGCGAACCTTGTGGCGGCGGGCGTCCGGCCCTCCACCCTGGACATCCCGGCGGACTCCTCGCTCCCGATCACCGTCGTCAACGTCTGACCGCCGCCCTCGCCTCCGCCGTCTGTACGGTCACAGGGCCGGTGGGAGCGATCCTCGGCAGGCGTGGCCGGTCGCCGATCGGGTGTGCTCGTGGGCGGTCATGACCGCAGGCGGGCCTAGGTTCGGCCTGGCCGAGGGGCGGTGGTCGGTTCAGCGTGGCCGTGGGCGGTGGTCGGTTCAGCGTGGCCGTGGGCGGTTCTCGGTCGGCGGGTTCAGTCGGTGTGGCCGCGGGCGGGGCGGAGGAGGACCTCGGCGAGCGCCAGCATGGTCTCCTCCAGCGCGGCGAGCCGCCGGGCGACGTCGCCCCGTGCCGGTTCCATCGCGCGGGTGACCGCGTCCGAGACGGTCTCGGCGATCTGTTCGCGGTCGGGCCTGCTGCGCACCGCGTCCGCGAGGGGCACGACGGCTCCCGCGGCCAGGGTGAGGTCGGCGTTCATGCCCGCGATGGTGGTGCTCATCTCGTCCACGCCGGCGGCGACGTCCCCGACGCCCGCGCCCAGCGCGGTCACCCTGGCGTCCATGCCCTCGACGGCGTGACCGAGACCGGCCACGGTGCCGCGCAGCTCCCCGATGCCGAGATCGGCGGGCAGGTTGCCGACGCGTTCACCGACCGCCTCGACTCCGCTCTCCACCGCGTCGATCCGGCCGCCGACCGAGTCGAGCCGTTCGACCACGACGGCTTCGAGCCGTTCGGTGCGCTCGGTGAGCGCGGCGAGGGTCTTGTCGATCCGGGTGAACCGCCCGGCGGCGGCCTCCATGCTGCCCTGGAACTTGCCGAGCCGCTGCGAGACGTCCGCCATCCGCTCGGCGAGGCTCTGGGTCCGGCCGCCGACCTCGTCCACGTGGTCGCGGAGCAGTTCCATGTGCTGCGCCAGCCCCTCCGCCCACGCGGGCGGCCGGACCGTCATGTCGTCAAGCCGCTGGGTGATCGCCTCAAGCGCGACGCCGAGACCGCCCAGCTCACGCTCGCGCACCTCGCGCAGGAGCCACTCCATGCCTTCCAGCCGCTGGCGGATCTCGTCGAGCACGGCGCCCTGCGTCCTCTGCTCGTAGACGTGGTCCTGGGCCGCCCGGGCGAGCAGCTCACGCATCCGGTCGGAGATGGCGGTCTGGCTGCCCGCCTGGAGGAGGTTGTGGCTGGAATGCTCCACCGAGAATGCTCCTTCACTCGCCGAAACGTCGGTTCGGCCCGTCTCGCGCAGATGAACGAACAGGCGGCACGCCCGACCGCCAACTTTAGGCCCTGACCCGCGGCCATCAGGCGTGGAATGAGAAAGGCGGTAATTGCCGGTGAATTGTCGCGGTATTACCCGTCCGTGCTGGTAGCGGGCTCGCAGAGCAGGGCGAACGGCCTTTCTTCGATGCGGGTTAGCACGATCACGCAGGAATTGTCGCCGGAAAGCCGAAGATCCTTGCGCAGCCGTTCGACATCGACGGCGGACCCGCGCTTCTTGATGGTGACCACGCCGACGCGCCGCTCGCGCAGCGCCGCTCTCAGCCGCTTGAGCGAGAACGGCATGACGTCGGTCACCTCGTAGCAGGGCGCCCATTCCGTCCGTACGAGCCGGTCGCTCGTGATGTAGGCGATCCGGGGATCGAGCAGACGGCCTGACACGAGGGCCGCGACCTCGGCGACCAGGTGGGCCCGCACCGCGGCGCCGTCGGGCTCGTAGAGATAGCGGCCCACCGGCCCGGTCTCCGCCTCGGCGCCGGACGCCGTGAGCGTGGCCCCGGACGGCAGCAGGGTGGCGCGGCGCCCGCCCGGCCCCATGCCGGTCCAGATCGCCGCCTCCTTCACCTCGCCGCGGTAGGACACCCACTCGGCCTCGGCGCCCTCCGGGATGAACTCGTACGGGATGCCGGGGGCCACCTTCAGACAGGCCGCCGGGGCGCGGGCCACCAGGTCGAGCACGACCGGCCACGTGGGGGAGTAGGCCATCGGGTCGAAGGTCCGTCCCCTGGCCCCCCTTCTGGCGGGATCGGCGAACAGCAGGTCGTATCCGCCGGGGTCGGCCAGCGCGGCGTCGCCCGTGCGGACGTCGACCAGGGCGGACAGGCCGAGCGCCGCCGCGTTGGCCCGGGCGATCTCCACGGTCAGCGGATCGAGGTCCACGGCGTGCACCGGGCAGCCCGCCCTCGCCAGCGCGAGCAGGTCGCCGCCGATCCCGGAGCAGACGTCCAGCACGGAGGGGCCGCCCTCCGGCCCTCCGCCGGCCCGGATGTCGCCGGCCCGGATTCCGGAGGCCCGGATCCTGGCAGCGCGGTGTGCGGCGACCTCGGGACGGGTGGCCTGCTCCAGCCCGTGAGGGGTGAAGTACATGACGGCGGCGTCGGGGCCGAACTTCGCCTCGGCCCGCCGCCGCAGCGACGCCTGGGTGAGCGCCGCCGCCGTCAGGTCGGCCGGGTGGCTCCGGCGCATCGCGCTCGCGGCGGCCACGGGATCGGCGCCGTCGGCGAGTATCTTCACGGCCTCGTCGAGGGCCCCGCGCCCGGCGGGTGTGAGCAGCGTGCGGAAGGCGTCCAGGTCCACGCTCGCGACGCTACCGTTTGCCGGACCCGCACGTCGGCCGGAGGCTCCGCCCTGTGGACAACCCGGAGCCGACGACGGCTCCGGGGCCGGTCGGCGGGAGCCGGTGTCGCCGAGCCGCGCACGTCGGCGGAGGCTTCGTCGTGTGGACGATCGCGGCGGCGGCTTCGTCGTGTGGACGATCGCGGCGGCGGCGACCGCGGAGGCGGTGACCGCAGGCTCGGGGCCGGTCAGCGGGAGCCGGTGTCGCCGAGCGAGGCGAGCAGCTTGCAGAGCAGCCCCGACAGCCGCTCCCGATCCTCGCCGGTGAGGCCGGACAGCATCCGCTCCTCGTTGGCCACGTGACCCTCCAGCAGGGTGTCGACCACCGTACGGCCCTCGCCGGTGAGGGTGATCAGGACCATGCGGCGGTTGGACGGCGCGACCTCGCGATGCACCAGGCCCCGGGCGACGAGGCGGTCCACCCGGTTGGTGAGCGCGGCGGAGCTGACCATGGCGGCCGTGGCGAGATCGCTCATGCAGAGCCGGTGATCGGGGTTGGCACGGCGGAGCGTCGCGAGCACGTCGAACTCCCATGGTTCGATGTCGTGCCCGGCGAAATACTCCTTGATGCCCTTCTCCAGCAGGCGGGACGCGCGGGAGATCCGCCCGGCCACTCCCATCGCCGAGCAGTCGACGTCAGGGCGCACCCGGGCCCACTGGCCGAGGATCTGGTCGACGGCGTCGTTGTGGGGAGCGGGGTCGCCGGCGGCGAGGGTGTCGTTCCCGGGGGTCTCGTTCGTGAGGGTGTCGTTCATAGCGCGCGCGGTCTGGGTTCTCCTCGCCGCTCCTCCTCCACCACCCATGGTAACGGACATTTCGACGTTGAAATATCGATGGGATCTACGCTACCTTTGGCATCGAACAGTCAAACATCAAAATGTTAGAGGTGGAAAAATGAAGGTCCTGGTGCTGGGCGCGACCGGCTACATCGGTTCGGTGCTGACGGAGCGGCTCGCCGAGCGCGGCCACGAGGCGGTCGCGCTCGTACGGCCGAAGGCCCGCGACACCGCCGTTCCTGGCGAGGTGCGCCATGGCGACCTGTACGAACCCGAGACCCTCAAGAGCGCGGTGACGCCGGACATCGACGTCGTCGTGCACTCCGCCAACCCCACCGGTGACGAGCAGGTGGACGTCGCGGCGATCGAGGCGCTGGCCGGAGGGGGCGCGCGGCTCGTCTACATCAGCGGCGTCTGGGTGCTCGGTGCCACCACCGAGGCGGCGGGCGAGGACGCGCCGGTGAACCCCATCACCCCCTCCCGCTATCGCCCGCGGGTGGAACGGCTCGTGCTCGACGCGGGCGGCGTCGTCGTGAGGCCCGGCATCGTGTACGGCCGGGGCGTCGGCATCCCCACCCTGCTCACCGCCCCCGGGCAGGAGGACGGCCGCTATGTCCACGCGGGCGGCCCGGCGCCCACCTGGGCGACCGTGCACGTCGACGACCTGGCGGACCTGCTCGTGCTCGCGATCGAGAAGGCGGCGCCGGGGAGCCTTTTCCACGCCGTCGCCGAGGAGGCGGTGAGCGTCGCCGACGTGGCGGCGGCCGCGGGCCGTACGGGGAAGGCCGTGCCGTGGCCGATCGACGAGGCGGGTGAGGTGCTCGGGCGTCCCTTCGCCGAGGGGCTGGCCCTGAGCCAGGTGGTGAGCGGCGACCTGGCCAGGAAGGTCCTCGGCTGGAGGCCGAGCCGCCCCGGCCTCCTGGACGACGTCCGCTCCGGGTCGTACGCCTCGCGCGCCTGACCGTCCCCGTGCCCCGCGACGTGGCCCCGCCGCCTGTCGCCGCGACTCCCCGCGCCCTGTCCCCGCGTCCCGCGCCCTGTCCCCGCGCCCCGCGCCCTGTCCCCGCGACCTGGCCCGCCGCCTGTCGCCGCGACTCCCCGCGACCTGTCCGCGCAACGTGGCCCCGCCGCCTGTGCCGGCAACCCGGCCCGCCGTCGCGCCTCCCGCGGCCTGTCCCTGCTGAGAGGCGCCGGTCCGCCGGAAGCGGGCGGCGGTGACGCCGGCGCGGCGGACGGGGCATAACCTCGGGAGCGTCGCCGCCGGATGCGTCTGACCTGCGATGCCGGTTCGTGTTGACTGTCACGCGCCACTTGCATACTGTTTCGTGTTGGCACTCTGCCATTGAGAGTGCCAACAGCGACGAGACAGGTCTGACACCCGCGACGGCAGGCCGCTGGTCGCCTCTTCAGCTCATTCATCGCAATCTGAAGGGGAGGTCCGATCGTGACGACCGCCACCAAGGTTCCCGTTAAGCCGCTTGGCGACCGCATCGTGGTCCAGCCGCTTGAGGCCGAGCAGACCACCGCCTCCGGCCTGGTCATCCCGGACACCGCCAAGGAGAAGCCGCAGGAGGGCCGTGTCCTCGCTGTGGGCCCGGGCAACTGGGACGAGGACGGCGAGAAGCGCATCCCGCTCGACGTCAAGGAGGGCGACGTCGTCCTCTACAGCAAGTACGGCGGCACCGAGGTCAAGTACGGCGGCGAGGAGTACCTGGTGCTCTCGGCCCGCGACGTGCTCGCCATCATCGAGAAGTAGGCCGCGCCGGCTTGTGGAGCCCCGGGACCTTGCGCCCGGGGCTCCGCGCGCTCACAAGGAGACCTGAATGCCGAAGATCCTGGAGTTCGAAGAGGACGCGCGGCGCGCTCTCGAGCGTGGTGTGAACGCTCTCGCCGACGCCGTCAAGGTGACGCTCGGCCCCCGCGGCCGCAATGTCGTCATCGACAAGAAGTTCGGTGCGCCGACGATCACGAACGACGGTGTGACCATCGCTCGCGAGGTCGAGCTGGACAAGCCGTACGAGAACCTGGGCGCCCAGCTCGCCAAGGAAGTCGCCACCAAGACCAACGACATCGCGGGCGACGGCACCACCACCGCGACCGTCCTGGCCCAGGCCATGGTCCGCGAGGGCCTGCGCAACGTGGCCGCCGGCGCGCAGCCGCTCGGGCTCAAGCGCGGCATCGACAAGGCCGCCCAGGCGGTCAGCGAGCGCCTGCTCAGCAGCGCCCGCCACGTCGAGGACAAGAAGGAGATCGCCAACGTCGCGACGATCTCCGCGCAGGACGCGAAGATCGGCGGCCTGATCGCCGAGGCGTTCGACAAGGTGGGCAAGGACGGTGTCATCACCGTCGAGGAGTCCAACGCGATGGGCCTGGAGCTGGAGTTCACCGAGGGCCTCCAGTTCGACAAGGGCTACCTGTCGCACTACATGGTGACCGACTCCGAGCGCATGGAGGCGGTCCTCGAGGACCCGTACATCCTCATCACCCAGGGCAAGATCTCCTCCATCGCGGACTTCCTGCCGCTGCTGGAGAAGGTCGCCCAGACCAAGCGCCAGCTGCTGGTCATCGCCGAGGACGTCGAGGGCGAGGCCCTGGCCGTCCTGGTGACCAACAAGATCCGCGGCACCTTCACGTCCGTCGCCGTCAAGGCCCCGGGCTTCGGCGACCGCCGCAAGGCCATGCTGCAGGACATCGCGATCCTCACCGGCGGCCAGGTCGTCAGCGAGGAGGTCGGCCTCAAGCTGGAGCACGTCGGCCTCGAGGTGCTCGGCACGGCCCGCCGCGTCGTGGTCAACAAGGACACCACGACGATCGTGGACGGCGCCGGCGACGCCCAGGCGATCGAGGACCGCATCCGCGAGATCAAGGTCGCGATCGAGCAGTCCGACTCCGACTGGGACCGCGAGAAGCTCCAGGAGCGTCTCGCGAAGCTGGCCGGCGGCGTGTGCGTGCTGCGCGTCGGCGCCGCCACCGAGGTGGAGCTGAAGGAGAAGAAGCACCGCCTCGAGGACGCGATCTCCGCGACCCGCGCCGCGATCGAGGAGGGCATCGTCTCCGGCGGTGGCTCCGCGCTCGTGCACGTGTCCAAGGAGCTCGACGACCTGGGCCTGACCGGCGACGAGGCCACCGGTGTCTCGATCGTCCGCAAGGCGCTGATCGAGCCCGCCCGCTGGATCGCCGAGAACGCGGGCCTGGAGGGTTACGTCGTCACCACCAAGATCGCCGAGTTGAACGCGGGTGAGGGCCTCAACGCCGCCACCGGCGAGTACGGCGACCTGGTGGGCCAGGGCGTCATCGACCCCGTCAAGGTGACCCGTTCGGCCGTGCAGAACGCCGCGTCCATCGCCGGCATGCTGCTCACGACCGAGGCCCTCGTCGTGGACAAGCCCGAGGAGGAGGCTCCGGCCGCCAACGGCGGCCACGGCCACGGCCACGGTCACGGCCACTGATCCCGCGCCTTCCGCGCCTCGCGCCCCGCGCCCGCCCGCAAGGGCGGACCGCGGGGCGCGCTGCTTTTCCGCCCCGTGCCCGCCCCGTGCCCGCCCCCTGCCCGCCGTGTCGCGGGACGGGCCGCCGGGGACGAAGCCGCCTCGCGGGCAATGCGAACGACGCACGCTTCTTTTTCCCTGTCAAGTCGTCCGGCGTATATCCCGCGTTTTGGGCTTTCTGGTTGGAATGTTCCAACGGACGAGTGATCACATGATTACGGCGTGTTATCGACGCGTCAATGTGACCAATCCGTAGCCATTAACCATGACGACATGAACGATCGCGGCGGGCATCATGCCTAACGTGACCGAGGGATGCGTCGCCGACGCCGTAACTGGGGTAAGGCTTGCGACGAGATCGGATGAGCCCGACCTCAGGGAACTGACCAGCCTTGCCGTACAGGGAGATCGCACCGCGATCGAATCACTGCTGGGACATTTACGCCCGATGGTGGTTCGCTACTGCAGAGCCCGACTGGGCAGGGTGTCCGGTCAATACCACATCGCCGACGACGTGGCCCAGGAGGTGTGCATCGCGGTGCTGTCGGCACTGCCGCGCTACCGCGACATGGGCCGCCCGTTCGCCTCGTTCGTCTTCGGCATCGCCTCCCACAAGGTGGCCGACGCGCTGCGCAGCTCGGTGCGCTCGGCCGTGCCGACGCAGGACCTGCCGGACGGGCCCGACGAGGGACCGGGACCGGAGGAGACGGTCGTGCGCTACATCGAGGCGCAGCACGCCCGCGATCTGCTCGCCCGGCTCCCGGACACGCAGCGCGAGCTCCTCATCCTGCGGGTGGTGTCGGGCCTGTCGGCCGAAGAGACGGGTAATGTACTCGGCATGTCACCAGGTGCCGTCCGGGTCGCGCAGCATCGTGCGCTCGCCAGGCTCCGGCAACTGGCCGAGCTGGAGTCGATTGCGTGACCACGAAACGTCGTCGTACGGCTCGCCACCTCGGGTCGTACGGCGATGCCGATGTGGAGGGCGAAGTACTGAGGACCGATGCCCTCCTCGACGCGCTGGCCCGCCGTGAGCTGGTGGGCGGCGCGGACGCCGCCATCCGCTTGCTCGGCGCGCTCGTCGTCGACGTGGACAGTCAGCGGCTCTCCTCCGTGTCGATCACACCGTCCACATAGCCCCGGGCGTACTCCCAGCTGACGTAGTCGGCCGGGTCGGGCTGGTAGGCCGGCTCGTGGACCTGCGGCCGGCCGTTGTCGATCATCTGGCGCAGGTTGCCGCGCAGCAGGTCCCAGTCGAAGTAGTGCTGTTCCCCGCACTCCGGGCAGTCGAGGACGAGACCGAGCACGCCCTGGGGTTCGAGCAGGGAACGGAAGACCTCCACGTCGGCGAGGTCGGTCAGCGCCTCGTCGCGTTCGGCGAGCGTCAGCGGCTCCACGTCATCGGGCGCTCCAAGCTCCGCCGCGGGGTCGTTGGGGTCATCCGCGAACGGGTCGCGGGGGACGTCTTCCAGCACGCATCCCACCTTATGACCACGGCCCCCTCCACGAGCGAAAGAGCGCCCCATCTGCTGGTCGGGCCGTGATCCGGCCGTGATCCTGGAGGTGGTCTCACAGCCAGCCGCGGCGGGCCGCCTCCACTCCGGCGTGGAAACGGGACTGGGCCCCCAGCTCCGACATCGCCTCGGCGAACCTGGCCCGCACCGTGCGTACGGAGACGCCGAGGTGGCGGGCGATGGCGTCGTCGGACAGGCCGCGCGCGGCCAGCCGCAGCACCTGCTGGGCGTTGTTGCGCGGGAAGATCGGCGCGGCCCGGGCCCACAGCTCCTCGAACAGCGCCCGCAGCGCCCCCACCGCCACCGGGGCGTGGACCAGGTAGCAGTTGTAGGAGTGCTCGGGCAGCGGGACGCCCCACTCGGCGGGCAGCCCGGCGGTGCCCTCGCCGAGCGCGAAGAACCAGCTCGGCACCGTGTCGAGGGCGCGCAGCCCCGCGCCCGCCGCCGAGAACCGCGCGCACACCTGCCGCATGGCGGGCTCGGACACGGCGTCGAGCGCGACGACCATCCGCGGGCGCAGGATGCCGTCCGCGGCGGCCTGGATCCACTGGCCGACGAATCCGTCGGCGAACCTGGCCATGGTGCGGCGGTCGGGCACGGCCATGACCAGCTCGGCGGGGGGCGCCTGCAAAGCGAGGCCGATCACGCTCTCCCAGAGCTCGTCGGCGCCGCTCAGCGGCTCGACCGAGAACCGCCCGCTGTGCCAGTCGTGGCCCGCGTCGTAGTGATGGGTCAGGCGGCCGGCCGCCGCGAGCACCTCGTCGATCTGGCGGGTCTCCCGGGCCATGCGGTCGAGCCGTTCGGCCACCAGCCGTCCGATCGTCGCGACCGGATGCCGGGCGAGGAACTCCTCGCGCCGCCGGTTGACCGCGCCGAGCCGTACGAGCCCGTCCAGGGCGTCGAGAACGTCCTCTGCGGGCCGGTCGACGGCCTCGGCCAGCTCGGTCAGCGTGGCGCGGTGCAGCCGCAGCATGGCCGTGTAGAGGGCCGCCTGGTCGGGGGAGAGCCCGAGGCTCTCGAACGGGTCGGCCTGGGAGGCGGGGTTGCGCGTCGTACTCATGCTCGCTCCGTCGGTGGTCACACTGGTCGCGCGGCGCCCGTGGCACCGCACTGGTCGCGCCGCACTGATGGTGCCGTGCCGGTCGCGGCGTGCCGATCGCGTCGTACGCGTTGATCCACACGCTGATTGGCCGGGCGAAAACGTTTTCCGGCCTCCGGTGCGCCGACTTCCGCCGCACCCCCTCGCTCTTGGATCGCGAGAATAGCTCGGATATCGCACGCTGTCCGCACTGTTCCCACATTTGGCACGGCCGACGGTGGCGGCTTTTGTATGGACGTGAGGGTTCGCATTTGTTTCCGGCACAGTTCCGGGAGACGGGAAATGCATCTTTGTGCAGTTGCACGTTACGCCCTTGCGCATAGACGCTGCGTGACGCATTCTTGACCCAGCGTTAGCCGGGAACGCCGCGTCTGCCGGGCGCGGAGGGGGGCTCGACGGGCGTGGCGGGCACGACGCGGGGAAGTGGGGGGACCGGAAGCCGGTCCCCCCACTTTTTGTGCCCTCCCTCTTGACAGGTCGGCCGGAAGCGGTTTGGGGCGCCCACTAGACTGACCTCGGGTCTGGCGAGGGACCTACGCGCGAGGGACCCACAGCGCAGGAGGGGTGCAGCAGATGGCCAAGTTCACCGAACCGGGACTCACGTTCGACGACGTGCTCCTCGTTCCCGCCTATTCGGACCTGCAGCCGGGGGACGCGGACACGACGACCCGGCTGTCCCGCACCATCACGCTGCGCATCCCGCTGGTGTCGGCCGCGATGGACACGGTCACCGAGGCGCGTATGGCGGTCGCCATGGCGCGGCAGGGCGGCATCGGCATCCTGCACCGCAACCTCTCGATCGAGGAGCAGGCGCAGCAGGTCGACCTGGTCAAGCGGTCGGAGGCGGGGATGGTGACCAACCCCGTCACCTGCTCTCCCGAGGACACCCTCGCCGACGTCGAGCGGCTGTGCGCGACCTACCGGATCTCCGGGGTCCCGGTGACCGACGCGGACGGCGTGCTCGTGGGCATCGTCACCAACCGCGACATGCGCTTCGAGAGCGACCAGAGCCGGGCCGTACGCGATGTCATGACCCCGATGCCGCTGGTGACGGCGCCGGTCGGGGTGGACCGCGACGAGGCGTTCCGGCTGCTGCGGCAGAACAAGGTCGAGAAGCTCCCCCTCGTGGACGAGGCCGGCCGCCTCCAGGGCCTCATCACGGTCAAGGACTTCACCAAGAGCGAGCAGTATCCGATCGCGACCAAGGACGCCGACGGCCGCCTGATGGTCGGCGCGGCGGTCGGCGTCGCCGGCGACGCCGAGGAGCGCGCCATGACGCTGATCGAGGCGGGCGCGGACGTCATCGTCGTCGACACCGCGCACGGGCACTCGCGCGGCGTGGCCGACATGGTCGCCAAGATCAAGGCCAACGGCCGGGTGGACGTCATCGGCGGCAACGTCGCCACCCGCGCGGGCGCGCAGGCGCTGGTCGACGCGGGCGCCGACGCGGTCAAGGTGGGCGTCGGGCCGGGCTCGATCTGCACCACCCGGGTCGTCGCGGGCGTGGGCGCCCCGCAGCTCACCGCCATCTACGAGGCCGCGCTGGCGTGCGGCCCGGCCGGCGTGCCGGTCATCGGCGACGGCGGCCTGCAATACTCGGGCGACATCGCCAAGGCGCTGGCCGCCGGGGCCGACACGGTCATGCTCGGCTCGCTGCTGGCCGGCTGCGAGGAGTCGCCCGGCGAGCTGATCTTCATCAACGGCAAGCAGTTCAAGTCCTACCGGGGCATGGGGTCGCTCGGCGCGGTGCGCAACCGCGAGCGCGGCGGCGCGTCGTTCAGCAAGGACAGGTACGCGCAGGCCGACGTGTCCGGGGAGGACAAGTACATCCCCGAGGGCATCGAGGGGCAGGTGCCCTACCGCGGCCCGGTCGCGGCGGTGGCCCACCAGCTCGTCGGCGGCCTGCGGCAGGGCATGTGGTACACCGGCTCCCGGACGATCGAGGAGCTGCACGAGAAGGCGCAGCTCATGCCGATCACGGCGGCCGGGCTCAAGGAGAGCCACCCGCATGACATCCAGATGACGGTCGAGGCTCCGAACTACCACGGTCGATAACTCGTACCGGAAGAAACGGAAAGAACAGGCGATATGACACAGGTGGAGATCGGGCGCGGCAAGAGCGGGCGGCGTGCCTACGCGCTGGACGAGATCGGCATCGTGCCCTCCCGGCGCACCCGTGACCCGGAGGAGGTGTCGATCTCCTGGCAGATCGACGCCTACCGGTTCGACTCTCCGCTCGTGGCGAGCCCGATGGACAGCGTCGTGTCGCCGCAGACCGCCATCGAGATCGGGCGCCTGGGCGGCCTCGGCGTGCTCGACCTCGAAGGGCTGTGGACCCGCTACGAGGACCCGGCGCCGCTCCTCGAGGAGGTCGCCGCCCTCGACCAGGAGGCCGCGACCCGGCGGCTGCAGGAGATCTACACCGCGCCGATCAAGGACGAGCTGATCGGCCGGCGCATCGAGGAGATCCGCGCGGCCGGTGTCACGACCGCCGTACGGCTGTCGCCGCAGCGCACCGTGCAGCACCACAAGGCCGTGATCGACGCGGGCGTGGACATCTTCGTGATCCGCGGCACGACGGTCTCCGCCGAGCACGTGTCGGGCCGGGCCGAGCCGCTCAACCTCAAGCAGTTCATCTACGAGCTCGACGTCCCGGTGATCGTGGGCGGCTGCGCGACCTACACGGCGGCGCTGCACCTCATGCGCACCGGCGCGGCGGGCGTGCTGGTCGGCTTCGGCGGCGGCGCCTCGCACACCACCCGCAACGTGCTGGGCGTGGTCGTGCCGATGGCCACCGCGATCTCCGACGTGGCCGCGGCCCGCCGCGACTACATGGACGAGTCGGGCGGCCGGTATGTCCACGTCATCGCCGACGGCGGCATGGGCGGCTCCGGCGACATCGCCAAGGCGATCGCCTGCGGCGCCGACGCCGTGATGGTGGGCTCGCCGCTCGCGCGGGCCTCCGAGGCCCCCGGCCGCGGGTTCCACTGGGGCTCCGAGGCCCACCACCCCGAGCTGCCGCGCGGCAAGCGGGTGGAGTTCGGCACGATCGGCACGCTGCGGGAGATCCTGCACGGCCCGTCGTCGCTGGCCGACGGCTCGATGAACCTGCTCGGCGCGCTGCGCCGCACGATGGCCACCGCCGGCTACTCCGACCTCAAGGAGTTCCAGCGCGTCGAGGTCGTCGTCGCCCCGCCGCAGCGCTGAACCATGACCTGGAGAGGGCCGGGCCCGGCGGGCCCGGCCTTCGGCTTCTCCCGGCCGGTCAGGGGTGGCGGATCCAGGCGCCGCGCTTCATCACGCCGCCGACGCCCAGGTCGTCGTCGAGCACCACGAGGTCGGCGTACTTGCCGACCGTGATCGAGCCGATCTCGCCGTCCAGCCCGAGGACGCGGGCGGGGGTGAGCGAGGCCATCAGCGCGGTGTCGACGAGCGAGCGCCCGACCTCCCGCACGGTGCGGCGGAAGGCCACGTCCATCGTGAGCGTGCTGCCGGCGATCGGGCCGCCTCCGGGAGCGTCGGAGGCGATCCTGGCCACCCCGTCCACGACGTCGACGGTCATCGGGCCGAGCGGGTAGCGCCCGTCGCCCATGCCGGTCGCCGCCATCGCGTCGGTGACCAGGGCCGTACGGTCCGCACCCGCGGCGTGCATGGCCAGGCGCAGCATCGCCGGATGTACGTGGACGCCGTCGTTGATCAGCTCGACGGTCACCCGCTCGTCCTGGAGCAGGGCGGCGATCGGCCCGGGCGCGCGGTGGCCGAGCGGCGGCAGCGCGTTGTAGAGGTGGGTGGCCACGGTGGCCCCGGCGTCGATCCCCTCGATCGTCTGCTCGTACGTCGCGTCGCTGTGGCCCAGCGCGGCGACGACGCCCTCGGCGGCGGCCTCCCTGATCACGTCGAGCGCGTTCGGCAGCTCGGGCGCGATCGTCAGCATCCGCACGTGGCCCCGCCCGGCCTTCACCAGCGCCCGGAACTCCGCCACGTCGGGCTCGCGCAGCAGCGTGGGCTCGTGCGCGCCGCAGCGCGATCTGGCGATGTAGGGCCCCTCGAAGTGGATGCCGGCGAGCAGGCCCTCCTCGCACAGGTCGGCGAGCGTCGCGGCGGTCCGCGCGAGCGTGTCGGGCGCGGCGGTGACGAGGCTCGCCATGAGGGTGGTCGAGCCGCGGCCGAGGTGGAAGGCCGCGACCGCGGCGGCGGTCTCCGGGTCGCCGTCCGGGAAGCTGCCGCCTGCACCGCCGTGGCTGTGGATGTCGACGAAGCCGGGGACGACGGTGCGCCCGCCCAGGCCGAGCCCGTCGCGCGGGGCCTGCCCGCGCCCGATGTGGGTGATCCTGCCGTCCTCGATGGTGAGCCAGCCGTCGTGGACGCCGTCGGGAGTGACGATGCGGGCATCGGAGAGAGTCACGCTCATGCCGCCATCCTCCCGCGTCCGGCCCGTGCACGCGGCTCCGGGTCCGGCGGCTCCCGCCGCGCACGGGCCCTGTACACGACGGGTGCGTCGGCGGTAAGAACCAACGGTGATCGATTCGCGTACGAACTATGGTGTGGACGCGCCCGGCGTGCTGGCCGGACTGATCCTCGGTGGCGTCGCCGAGCTGGCCTTCGCCGCCGTGCTCTTCGGGATCGGCTGGCCGATCCCGGCCGTCGTGCTCCTCGTGGGCGGGATCATGCTGGTGGCGGGGGGCGCGGTGTTCGCGCACACCACTCTTCGCGGCAAGTTCGCGGTCTGGGACGCCGAGCTCGACCGGCTCGGCCTGAAGGGGGACGAGCGGGTCCTCGACCTCGGATGCGGCCGCGGCCTGGTGCTGCTCAAGGCCGCGGCGCGGCTGTCGTCGGGCAAGGCCACCGGCATCGACCTGTGGTCGACGAAAGACCAGTCGGGCAACAGCCAGGACGCCACCTGGGCCAACGCGCGGGCGGAGGGGGTCGCCGACCGGGTCGACCTGGTCACCGGGGACATGCGCGACCTCCCGTTCGACGACGGCGCGTTCGACCTCGTCGTCTCCAGCCTCGCGATCCACAACATCCCCCAGGAGGAGGGCCGCGCGGAGGCGGTGCGCGAGGCGTTCCGCGTGCTCAGGCCCGGCGGCCTGCTGCGGATCGCCGACTTCCGCAACGCCCGGCAGTACGCCGAGGTGCTCACGGAGTGCGGCGCCGCCGACGTCGAGGTCTACGACCTCGGCTGGCGCTTCTGGTACGGCGGGCCGCACGCCCGTACGTCGATGGTCGCCTGCCGGCGTCCCTGAGACGTGTTCACCGACTATTAAGCAGATCCTTGGGAAAGGCGACGGAAAAGATGGATTCGCGGGCGACTACTCACGGGTAGATTTACCCGGACGAGGCGAAAGCGGTACAGAAGGAGCCATATGACGGCGAGGATGGGGACGGCGAGGCTCGGTCCGGCAGAACGTACCGCCGCCCTGGCGCGGATGCAGGCGCAGGAACTCGACGTGGTCGTGATCGGCGGCGGCGTGGTCGGCGCCGGCGTCGCGCTCGACGCCGCGACCCGCGGGCTCTCGGTGGGCCTGGTCGAGGCGCGCGATTTCGCCTCCGGCACGTCGTCCCGGTCGTCCAAGCTCATCCACGGTGGCCTGCGCTATCTGGAGCAGCTCAACTTCGACCTCGTCAGGGAGGCCCTGCGGGAACGGTCGCTGCTGCTCAAGCGGATCGCGCCGCACCTGGTCAGGCCGGTGCCGTTCCTGTATCCGCTCACGCACACGGGCTGGGAGCGGCCGTACATCGGGGCGGGCCTCGTGCTCTACGACACGCTCGGGCTGTCCCCCGGCCTCACCCGGGGCGTGCCGGGACACCGCCATCTGACCCGTCGCCAGGCGCTGCGGGTCGTCCCCTCGCTGCGCAGGTCGGCCTTCACCGGCGCCGTGCAGTATTGGGACGCCCAGGTCGACGACGCCCGCTTCGTGATGACCACGCTGCGTACCGCCGCCACGTACGGCGCGCACGTCGCCTCGCGGGTGCAGGCGATCGGCTTCCTGCGGGAGGGGGAGCGGGTCACCGGGGTGCGCGTGTGCGACCTGGAGAACGGCGCGGAGTTCGACGTGCGGGCCCGCCAGGTCGTCAACGCGACCGGCGTGTGGACCGACGACATCCAGCAGCTCGTCGGCGGGCGCGGGCAGATCCACGTGCGGGCGTCCAAGGGCATCCACCTCGTGGTGCCGCGCGACCGCATCCACTCGCTCAGCGGGCTCATCATGCGCACCGAGAAGTCGGTGCTGTTCGTCATCCCGTGGGGCAGGCACTGGATCATCGGGACGACCGACACCCGCTGGAACCTCGACAAGGCCCACCCCGCCGCCTCGCGGGCGGACATCGACTATCTGCTCGACCGGGTCAACTCGGTGCTCTCGGTGCCCCTGACCAGGGACGACGTCGAGGGCGTGTACGCCGGGCTGCGCCCGCTGCTGGCCGGGGAGTCCGAGGAGACCTCCAAGCTCTCGCGCGAGCACGTCGTCACCCACCCCGTGCCGGGCCTGGTCATGGTGGCCGGCGGCAAGTTCACGACATATCGGGTCATGGCCGCCGACGCCGTCGACGCGGTCGCGCACGGCCTCGACCAGCGCGTGCCGAAGTCCTGCACCGACCAGGTGCCGCTCGCCGGCGCGGAGGGCTACCAGGCCCTGTGGAACTCCCGCCACCGCATGGCGCGCGCCTCCGGGCTGCACGTGGCCAGGATCGAGCACCTGCTGGAGAGGTACGGCTCGCTGATCGACGAGGTGCTGGCGCTCATCGAGGCCGATCCCTCGCTCGGGCGTCCCCTCGACGGCGCGGACGACTACCTGCGCGCGGAGATCGTGTACGCGGCGACGCATGAGGGCGCCCGGCACCTCAACGACGCGCTGACGCGGCGCACCCGCATCTCGATCGAGACCTTCCACCGGGGGACCGCGGTCGCCCAGGAGGCCGCCGAGCTCATGGCGGGTCCGCTCGGCTGGGACGCCGACCACGTCAAGCGCGAGGTCGAGTACTACACGAAGCGGGTCGAGGCGGAGCGGGCCTCCCAGGAGCAGGACACCGACCAGGAGGCGGACGCGATCCGCCTCGGCGCGCCGGAGATCGTCCCCGTCGCGCCCCCGCGCGACCTCGCGGAGGCGCCGGGCAACGTCAGCTGAAGGGGATCCACGCGCGGTCGGCCAGCGTGGCGGCGTCGCTGACCTTGAGGCCGGCGTCGGACACGGTCCACAGGTCGTCGCCGATGACCAGGGAACGGCGGATGCCCGGGTCGGCGGGGGCGAAGCCGCCCGTGGAGCGGGACCGCGGGTGGCTCACGACGCCCAGCGTGGTGATCTCCCGGTCGCCGACGCGCAGCGCGAGCGCCGCGCTGCCCGAGATCCCGCCGCCGGACCAGTTCTGGAGCGGGAGCACGGCCAGCCCGGTGGCGGGCCAGAAGAGGAAGGCGTGCGGGTCCCACTCGGCCTCCGAGCCGGACTTCTTCTGGTGGAACCGCGACAGCACTGTGGGCGCGGCCGGGTCGGAGACGTCGAACAGCGAGATCTGCGTGCCGAGTGCGCGGCCCTCCGCGCTCGCCTCCTGGCCGACGCCGATGAGCCGTCCCTCGCCCGCCGGGTGGAGATAGGCGGAAAAGCCGGTGATCTTCAGCTCGCCGGTGACCTTCGGCGCGGCCGGGTCGCGCAGGTCGAGCGTGTAGAGGGGATCGGTCTGGCGGAACGTCACCACGTAGCCGAGGCCGTCCATGAACCGCACCGAGTAGATCCGCTCGCCCCTGCCGAGGCCGGTGACCGAGCCGGTCTGCGTGAGCGTGCCGGCGTCGAGCACGTGCACGCCGCTCTCGCTCGTGGCCGCGCCGGACACCTCGGCGCCGCTGGTCGTCGCCACCCGCAGGTGACCGTCGTACTCCGACAGGGAGTATTGGTTGAGCAGCCGTCCCGGCACCGATCCCGACGCGACGTAGCGCGGGGTGCCGGGGGCCGAGACGTCGAAGCGGTGCACCTCCGTGCGCTCGGGCGGCACGTTCGGCGTGGGCGCGGCGGCCGACGACCCGGGCGCCGGCAGCACGTCGATCGGGCGGGCGTCCCACCAGCGGGGATTGCTGGTGACGTAGAGGCTGCTCGCCGTGCCATAGACGGTGTCGCCGTCGGCCGCGACCGCGATCGGCGTGAGCGCGCCGAACGGCGTGGCGGCGGCCAGGTCGATCGTGTGGATGGTCAGCATCGAAGTGCCGGTGAACTCGTCGGGGTGGCTGACCCGGTCGCAGCCGACCCGCTCGGTGCGGTGCACGCCGCCCGACTCGACGTCGTACGACGGCAGCCAGGCGTCGCCGGGAGCGGACAGCACGGCCTTGCGGTTGCCGTCGAGCAGGTCCTTCTCAGACGCGTCGGGCTTCGCGGGCGGGAAGGCGATCTCCGGCTGGGACCGGACGACGAGCCGCACCACGGAGCCGGTCTGCCGGGCGTCGACGTGCTGCCCCTGCACGGTCATCGCGCCGAGGACGCGCGGCTCGCCGGACAGGTCGACGAGCACGTATCTCGGGCCACCGGGGCCGACCCGGGCCCGGTCCGACGCCCCGAACGGGATGATCCCGCCGCCCTCGAACAGCACGAGCGCACGGTCGCCGTGGACGAGCAGGTCGGCCTGGGCCCACAACTGGTCATCGGCGACGAGCCGCAGCGTCCCGGTGACCTTCCGGGTCGTCGCGTCCACGACGCGCAGCACACCCTGGTTGACCGTGATCACCCGGTCGCCGTCGGTCTTGACCAGGTCGGGCTCGTCCACACCCGCCTCGTGCGTGTTCGTGGTCGAGTGCGGCTGCTGCCCGTACTGCTGCTCGGGTATCGCTCGCTTCGCCGTGGCGACGTCGTCGGCCGCGTAGAGCATGTTCCCCGCGAAGCCCCATGAGGTGACGTTCCGTGCGGCCGCCTGCCGCAGCCCCTCCGTCATCTCGTCGCAGCCGGCGTACGCGACAAGCCGTACGCGTCCGGTGAGGTCCGCCGGAGCAGGAGGGAGATCCTGGGTCGTACGGCCCCCCGCGCAGCCCGTGGCTCCCATGCCCAGCAGCACGGCGAGGGCGACCGCCGTACGAATCGATGTCCTCATGCCCCCACGACGGATCGCCGCCGGGGGTGGTTCACGGGCAGGATGGTGGCATGTCGGAGAAAGACCCGTATGCCGAAAACCCGGTCATCGCCTGGCGGGAGGGCGGCATCGTCGCCATCGACCAGACGCTGCTGCCGGACGAGGTGCGGCTGCTGAGGATCGACACGGTCGACGACCTCGTGGACGCCGTCGTCCGCCTGGCCGTGCGCGGCGCCCCGACGCTCGGCGCCGCCGGGGCGCTGGGTGTGGCCCTGGCGGCCCACCAGGCGCGGCGGTCGGGATGGAGCGCCTCCCGGCTGAAGGCGGAGATCGGACGCATCAGGGACGCCCGCCCCACGGCGGTGAACCTCCGGGTCGGCGTGGAGGAGGTGGTCCCCGCCCTCGCGGACGGGCCCGAGGCGGCCGAGCGGGCCGCCGTCGCCGTGGTGGACCGCATCGCGGCGGCGAACCGGCGGATCGGCGAACGCGGCGCCGACTTCCTGGTGGAGGCGTGCGGACGTAGGCCCCTGCGCATCCACACGCACTGCAACACCGGCGCCCTGGCCTGCGTGGAGTGGGGCACCGGGCTCGGCGTCATCCGCTCGCTGCACGAGAGGGGCCTGCTCGACCAGGTCATCGTCGACGAGACCCGGCCGCTGCTGCAGGGATCACGCCTCACCTGCTGGGAGCTCGACCTGGTGGGCATCGACTATCGGGTCGTCTGCGACGGCGCAGGGCCGTTCGCGCTGCAGCAGGGGCTGGCCGACGCGGTGGTCGTCGGCGCCGACCGGGTGGTCGCGAACGGCGACGTCGCCAACAAGATCGGCACCTACGGCCTGGCCCTCGCGGCGGACCGGGCCGGCGTCCCGTTCGTCGTCGCCGCGCCCGAGTCGACCATCGACCCGGCGACGGAGACCGGCGCGTCCATCGTGGTGGAGCACCGCGCAGAGGAGGAGGTGACCCATTTCCGGGGGATTCGCGTCACCCCCGCCGGGGCCCGGGCGCTGAACTACGCCTTCGACGTCACTCCGGCCGACCTCGTCAGCGCGGTGGTGACGGAGGACCGCGTCTGGACGCCCCGCTCATGACCGGACTCTAGGGCGCCGCCGGATAGGTCATCACGACGACGGCGTCCACCTCGTCCTCGACGGCCTCGTAGAAGTGCGCCACGTCCGCGGCGAACGTCACGAAGTCGCCGCTGTGCAGGACCACGGGACGCTCGACCGGGCCCAGCCGTACGGCGCCGCGGAGCACGAGGATCCGCTCGATCGTGCCCTGGCTGTGCGGCGGGCTGTCGATCCGCCGTCCGATGCCGGTGAGGCGGAGCCGCCAGATCTCGCCGAGCCCACCGGCCCCCATCCGGTCGAGCAGCTCCTGCTTGCTGTCCTCCGGCCGGGGAGTGCCCCGGAGCAGCACCGGCGTCCGCGGCGCCGGGTCGGCCAGCAGGTCGCCCAGGGGCAGGCGGAGCGCGACGGCGATGGCCGAGATGGTCTCGACGGTTGGGTTGCCCCTCCCGGCCTCGATCCCCGACAGGGTCGCCCTGCTCACTCCCGACAACCGTGCCAGCTCGGCCACGGACAACCCCCGGAACTCCCGCAACCGGCGGACCTGGGCGCCGATGGCGGCCCCTACGCCGTTCGCGGCCTGTCCGTCCATCTCCGGTCAGCTCGCCGGTGCCGCGATCGGCGCCAGCCGCGGCGAGCAGATGGCCAGGTAGTCCTTCGTACGCAACGCGATGGACCGGTCGAGCCGTGCCGCGTTGAAGAAGATCTCCTCCTTGTCCTGGATCGAGGGGTCCACGATGAGCTCCAGGTCCGGGTGGAACGAGAAGGGAAGGATCGTGCCCGCCACGCTCCCCGCGAGGCGCTCGGCGATGTCGGTGGAGGCGAACGCGGCGTACGTGCCGCCCAGCAGCGCCTTGAGGCCGTTCAGGTCGACGCGCGTGTCGCCCGGCACGACGGCGAGGACGTGCTTGGTGACCTTCTTGCCGAGCTTCACCATGACGACGATGCACTTCGCGGCGTCGGAGACGGCGTTTCCGCGCATGGCGCTGACGATCTCGGTCCTTCCCTCCGGCGCGTGGTCGATCAGCCGGTAGGACGCCCCGTGCCGATCGAGAAGCTCGATGAGCTTGTCGTAAGTCTCTTCGGATGCCATGAACACCTCTCGGTCATCGCTCATGGTGTCAATCTACTGTACACATGTGTCGGTAAACTGACATGCCGTCGCGTCAGCGGTGACCGTCCATTACTTACCGGTAGCCACGGCTCAAGCTCCGGAATATTCTTCCGGCATGGGTGCCACGAATCGGACGCTCGACGCGGCCATGGTCGACCGGGTCCTCACGCACGTCTCCTCCGAGGGCAAGACACGGGAGATCGTCGCGCCGTTCACCGGCGAGGTGCTGGCCGAGGTCCCGATCTCCACTCCCGAGGACGTCCGCGCCGCGTACGCCAGGGCGAGGGCGGCGCAGGAGACCTGGGCGGCGCTGCCGGTGCGGGAGCGGATCGCGCCCTTCCTGCGGCTCCACGACGCGCTGCTCGACCGCCGTCAGGAGCTGCTCGACATCGTGCAGTGGGAGACCGGCAAGGCGCGGCGCCACGCGTACGAGGAAGTGGCCGACGTGGCGGGCTGCACGCTCTACTACGCGCGGCGGGCCCCCGGCCTGCTGGAGCCGCAGCGCAGGCAGGGCATCTTCCCGATCGCCACCCGCGCGGCCGAGCTGCGCCACCCCAAGGGCGTCGTCGCGGTGATCAGCCCGTGGAACTACCCGCTGGCCCTCGGCGTCACCGACGTGGTCCCCGCCCTGATCGCGGGCAACGCGGTCGTGCACAAGCCCGACGCCCAGACCCCGCTGTCCACGCTGTGGACGATCGACCTGCTGGCCGAGCTGGGCATGCCGCGCGACGTCTGGCAGGTCGTGCTCGGCGATCCCGAGGACGTCGGCGACCCGCTGATCGACGGCGCCGACTACGTCGCGTTCACCGGCTCGACGCGCGGCGGGCGCAGGATCGCCGAGGAGGCGGCCAAGCGGCTCATCGGCTGCTCGCTTGAGCTCGGCGGCAAGAACCCGATGATCGTGCTCGACGACGCCGATCTCGACGTGGCGGCCCAGGGCGCGATCCGGGCCTGCTTCACCAACGCGGGCCAGCTGTGCATCTCGATCGAACGCCTCTACGTGCACGAGGCGGTCGCCGACGCCTTCCGCGACCGGTTCGTCCGGGCGGTGAAGAACATGAAGATCGGTCCCGGCCTCGACTGGGACGTGCAGATGGGCTCGCTCACCTCGCAGCGGCAGCTCGACGGGGTGACGGCGCACGTCGAGGACGCCGTCGCCAAGGGCGCCACCGTGCTGACCGGCGGCAGGCCGCGCCCCGACCTCGGCCCGTTCTTCTACGAGCCGACCATCCTCGACGGCGTGAGCGAGGACATGGCCGTCTGCAGGGACGAGACGTTCGGGCCGGTCGTGTCGCTCTACCGCTTCAGGGACGAGGACGAGGCGGTCCACGCGGCCAACGACACCGCGTACGGGCTGAACGCCTCGATCTGGACCAGGGACGTCGCGCGGGGCCGCCGCCTCGCCGCCCGGATCAAGGCCGGCACCGTCAACATCAACGAGGGGTACGGCTCGGCGTACGCCTCCTACGACGCGCCGATGGGCGGGATGAAGTCGTCCGGGCTGGGCCGCCGGCACGGCACCGAGGGCCTGCTGAAATACACGGAGGTCCAGACGGTGGCCAGCCAGGCCACGTGGCTGGGCTTCGAGCCGATCCTCGGCATGACCTACGACAAGTACGCCGACACGCTCGCGGGGCTGCTCAAGACGATGAAGCGCCTGCACCTCAAGTGAGAAGGAAGGCGGGGCGTTGGACTACGACGTCGCGGTGATCGGGTCGGGGTTCGGCGGGAGCGTCGCCGCGCTGCGGCTCACCGAGAAGGGCTACGCGGTCGGCGTCCTCGAAGCCGGCCGCCGGTTCGACGAGAAGACCCTGCCGAAGACCTCATGGCGGGCCAGGGACTTCCTGTTCGCGCCCGCGCTCGGGCTGAAGGGCATCCAGCGCATCCACGTCCTGCGCGGCTCCAACGGCGTCATGGTGCTGGCCGGCGCGGGGGTGGGCGGCGGCTCGCTCGTCTACGCCAACACTCTTTACGAGCCGCTCGACCCGTTCTTCCGCGATCCCCAGTGGGCGCACATCACCGACTGGAAGGCCGAGCTCGCGCCCTACTACGACCAGGCCAGGCGGATGCTGGGCGTGGTGGGCAACCCGACGGTGACCGCGGCCGACGAGGTGATGAAGAAGGTCGCCGAGCGGATGGGCGTCGGCCACACCTTCCGTCTCGCCCCCGTCGGGGTGTTCTTCGGCGAGCCGGGCGTGGAGGTCGACGACCCCTACTTCGGCGGCCTCGGGCCGCGCCGCCGCGGCTGCACCGAGTGCGGCGAGTGCATGACCGGCTGCCGCCACGGCGCGAAGAACATGCTGATCAAGAACTACCTCTACCTCGCGGAGAGGGCCGGGGCGAAGGTCCACCCGGAGACCACCGTCACCGGCGTACGGCCCGTCGAGGGCGGCTACGAGATCACGGTGAGGCGCACGGGCCCCTTCGGCCCGGCCCGCACGCTGACCGCGGGCCAGGTCGTCTTCGCCGCGGGCACGTACGGCACGCAGCTCCTGCTCCACCGGCTCAGGGCGACCACGCTGCCCCGGATCTCGCCCCGGCTCGGCGCGCTGACCCGGACGAACTCCGAGGCCCTGCTCGGTTTCGAGCGCCTCACCGCCAAGGGCGTCAAACTCAACCGGGGCGTGGCGATCACCTCCTCGATCCACCCGGACGCCGAGACGCACATCGAGCCGGTCCGCTATGGCGACGGCTCCAACGCCATGGGACTGCTGCGCACGCTGCTCGTCGATGGGGGCGGGCGGGCGCCGCGCTGGCTGAAGTTCCTCGGCGCGGCCCTGCGGCGGCCCCACCTGCTGCCCCGGCTGTTCAACCACCGCAGGTGGTCGGAGCGCGCGGTCATCGCCCTTGTCATGCAGGCCAAGGACAACTCGATCACGCTCTCGCTCAAGGGCGGGAAGCTCCGGACCGGCCCGGGCCACGGCGAGCCGAACCCCACCTGGATCCCCGCCGGGCACGAGGCCGTCCGCATGGCGGCCGAGGAGATCGGCGGCCTGCCCGGCGGCTCCTGGCTCGATCTGTTCGACATCCCGGCGACCGCGCACTTCCTCGGCGGCTGCGCGATCGGCGACTCGCCGGAGACCGGGGTGATCGACCCCTACCACCGCGTCTACGGCTACGAGGGCCTGCACATCGTGGACGGCTCGGCCGTGTCGGCCAACCTCGGGGTGAACCCCTCGCTCACGATCACCGCCCAGGCCGAGCGCGCGATGGCGCTGTGGCCCAACAAGGGCGAGCCGGACCCGCGCCCCGCCCTCGGCTCGCCGTACGTGCGGCTCCGGCCGGTCGCGCCCGTGCGGCCGGTCGTCCCCGCGTCGGCGCCGGGCGCGCTGCGCCTGCCGATCGTGGAGATCACCCACGGGGACGCGTGAGGCGCGTCGGTTAGGCCGGTGACCCAGCGTCTTCGGCGAGGGTCTCCCCGGCGAGCGGGATGGGCAGCGGACGGGCGTGCACCACGTCGAGGCGGGACACCGCCCGGGTGAGCGCCACGTAGAGCCGGGCCGGCCCGCGCTGCTCGGCCGCGACGATCTCGGCGGGCTCGGCCAGCACGACGTGGTCATACTCCAGGCCCTTGCACAGGGTGGCGGGCACCACGGAGACGCGTACGGACGGGTCGGGTGTGAGCCCCTCGGCGACGGTCAGGCCCGCGCCCGTGAGCGCGGCGCGCAGCCGGGCGGCCGAGGCGTCGGCGGCGATGACGCCGATCGAGCCCTCGTGGCCGAGCGCCTCGGACACCGCCGTCACGACCGCGGTGTCGTCCCCGGGCAGCACGCGCAGCCGTCCGTCCCGCCGGAAGGACCGGGAGGGCGGCACGTCCACCGCGAGCTGCGCCAGCAGGCGGTTGGCGAGCTCCACGACGGCGGCCGGCGTGCGGAAGCCGACGGTGAGCGACATGATCGCGGCATCAGGCTTGCCCAGATGCGCCATCTGCACGCCCCAGTCGCGGGCGGCCCACGGGGTCGTGCCCTGCGCCAGGTCGCCGAGCACGGTGAGCGAGCCGTGCACGCTGCGCCGGGCGACGGCCCGGCACTGCATCGGCGAAAGGTCCTGCGCCTCGTCGACGATCACGTGGCCATATCCCCGCGGCCGCTCGATCAGGCCGGCGAGCTCGTCGAGCAGGACCAGGTCGGCGGCCGTCCAGGCGGCGCTCCGATAGGTGCGCGGCGGTCGCGCCCAGGTGATCGCCGCCTGCTCGGCCGTCGTGAGCACGCCGTCGGCGGCCTCCGTGCAGTCGCCGAGCACCTCGCACAGCACCTCCTCGGGGCGTACGGCCGGCCAGAAGCCGTCCACAGCGGCCGTGACGGCCCGGGTGGTGCGGCGCGTCCACGCCGTGTCGATCATCCGGCCGCGGGCCTCCGCCCGGGTCCGCACGAGTGACGCCACACGGGCGATGACGCGCTCGCGGCCCACGCCGTACGGCATCGCCTCGCGCCGGGTCTCCTCGACCACGTAGCGCAGTTCGTCCCGGGAGACCCGCCAGCGGGCGGAGCCGTCGGCCACGGCGAGCGGCTCCGAGGGCACGCCTATGTGGCGGTGGAGCGCCCTGCGCAGCACCTCGGCCATGCGCGCGTCGTGTTTGACCACGGCGGCCTCCGCGCTGTCGGTGGCCTTGACCGGGACCCGGGCGAGGAGCGCGTCGAGCGTGGTCTGCTCGACGTCGACCTCGCCCAGGGCCGGCAGCACCGCAGAGATGTAGCCGAGGAAGGCCCGGTTGGGGCCGAGCACGAGCACACCGCCGCGCGCCGTCCGCTTGCGGTGGGCGTAGAGCAGGTAGGCCGCGCGGTGCAGGCCGACGGCGGTCTTACCGGTGCCCGGCCCGCCCTGGACGCACAGGGACTCCTCCAGGTCGGCGCGGACCAGGTCGTCCTGCTCCGGCTGGATGGTGGCGACGATGTCGCGCATCGGCCCGACCCGGGGGCGTTCGATCTCGGCCGTCAGGATCCGGCTCGCGCCGCCGGGGTCGTGCCCGCGCCGGCGATCGAGGTGTTCGTCCTCGAAGCCGGTCAGCTCGCCCCCGGCCCAGCCGAAGCGCCGCCGTACGGCCACGCCCCGGGGATCCCGGGCCGACGCCTGGTAGAACGTCCGCGAGACCGGCGCCCGCCAGTCGATCACCAGAGGCCGGCCGCCATCGGTGGCGGAGACGTGGCGGCGGCCGATGTAGTAGCGCTGCCCGGCGTGCTCGCCCACGTCAGGGCCGAAGTCGAGGCGCCCGAAGAACGGCGGCCCTCCGTCGTCCTCACCGAGATCCTTCGCCAGGCTCTTCAGGTGGCGGCCCAGCCGCTCGGCGCTGTAGCGGTCGCCCGCCACGGTCTCCCCGATGACCACGTTGTGCCGGGCACCGTCCAGCATCCGGCGCAGGCCCTCCCTGCAGCGTTCGACGTACGCCTGCTCCTCCTTCAGCGAGGTCATCCGCCGTCTCCTTCCCCCGGTCGCCGTACGGGCATGGAACAGCAACTCGGTTAAAAATGCAACCGGGTTAAGTTTTGCCGGGAGGGCTGCTAGCCTGTGCGGCATGGTCGAGGGGCTGCGGACGCGGAAGAAGGAACGGACCCGCCGGGCCATCTCCGAGGTCGCGATCGCGATGTTCCTGGAGCACGGCTTCGACCAGGTGGGGGTGGCCGAGATCGCGGCCGCGGCGGAGGTCTCCAAGCCCACGCTGTTCCGCTATTTCCCCACCAAGGAGGATCTGGTCCTGGACCGGATCGCCGACCACAGGGGAGAGGCGGCGGCGGTGGTGCGCGCCCGCCCGGCCGGGCGGACCCCGCTCGACGCGCTGCACGACGCCTTCATGGCCGGGCTCGACGCCCGCGAGCCGACCACCGGCCTGTGCGACCATCCGGCGGTGATGGCCTACCACCGCCTCGTCTTCGACACCCCCAGCCTGGCGTCCCGCGTGGCCGATTACGCCGCGGCGGACACGGAGGCACTGGCCGAGGCGATGAGCGAGGCACTCGGCGAGACGACGAGCGGGGCGGCGCGCGAGACGGCGGGCGAGGTGTTCGGCGGGGCGGCGGGTGAGGTGTTCGGCGGGGCGGCGGGTGAGGTGCTGGATGGGGCTTTGAGCCAGGCGGCGGGCGAGACGGCGCACGAGGTGGCGCCCCGCGATTCCGGCTCGCCGCGTCCCGTGCCGCTCCTGACCTCGCGCCTGGTGGCCGCGCAGTACGTCGCCGTCCGGCAGATCCTCGCCAGGGACAACTACGCGGCGCTGGCGTCCGGCCGTACGGCCGACGAGCGGTACGGCGAGGCCGTCACCGCGGCGAGCACCGCCTTCGAACTGCTGCGGCACGGCGCGCGGGCCCACGGCCTGTGACCCGTCTCACCCATCGCCAAGATCGCTGAGGCGGTCTACGCTCGACGCGTGCAGACCGAGGGGCCGAGCAGGACCGCGCTCCACACGGCGGCGGCGCGCGCCGCCCACCTGATCGTCGACGGGGAGCCGGTGGTCTTCCGCGACCCGTTCGCGTACCCCCTGCTCGGGGAGTGCGCCGAGCACTACGTGCGCCTGCACCGTGAGGCGGCGGACCACCCCGTCGTCGCCGCGCTCCGCGCGGCCGTCGTCACCCGGAGCCGCTACACCGAGGACCGCCTGGCCGCCGCCGTACGGCGGGGCGTTCGCCAGTACGTGATCCTCGGCGCGGGGCTGGACACCTACGCCTGCAGATCGGCCGCGAGCGGCCAGAGCGGTTCAGTGGAGGTCTTCGAGGTCGATCACCCGGACACCCAGCGCTGGAAGCGGGAGGCGCTGGCGCGTGCGGGCATTCCGGAGCCGCCCCTCCTGACGTACGTCCCCGCGGACATGGAAGCCGGGGAGTCCCTGGCCGACCGGCTCGTCGCGCACGGGTTCGACCTCGCTCGCCCGGCGTTCGCGAGCTGGCTCGGCGTGACCGTCTATCTCACCCGCGAGGCCGTCGCGCGCACGCTGGCCGGGCTCGGCCGTCTCGCCCCCGGCAGCGAGATCGTCATGGACCACCTGCTGCCCGAGGACCTGCGTGGTCCGCGCGCCCGGGCGTACGCCGAGACCCTGATGCCGCTGGTGGCGCAGGGCGGGGAGCCCTGGCTGACGTTCCTGAGTCCCCGGGAGGCGGCCGATCTGCTGGAGGAGCACGGCTTCGAGGTGGTCGAGCAGGTGGTCGAGCAGGTGGTCGAGCAGGTGGCGGGGCAGGTGGCGGGGCAGGTGGCGGGGCAGGTGGCGGGGCGCGACGCCGCCGATGCCGCTTTTCGGGAGCGGGCGGATGCCCTGGCCGGCAGCGGGATCTCGGTGATCACCCACGCCCGCCGAAAAGCCTGACAGGATCGCATCGCACGGTTCACCCAGCCCGCCGCGTTCAGCCGCCGAGGGGCCTGACGGGATTGGTTAGCGGTGCACGGCTCACGAGGCCGCCGCACGCAGCCTCCGAAAGGCCCGGCGGGGTCGCGCCGGTTCGCGAGGCCGCCGCACGCAGCGGCCGAAGGCCCGGCGGGGTCGCGCCGGAGGGCCCGGCGGGGCGGGCCCTGGGCGGCTGCGTCGCAGGCCAGGGGCCGGGCGCCAGGGAGGGCGGCAGGTCCGGGCGGGCAGCGTCACCGCGCCGATAGACTGGCGTCACCGCCTCGCTGCCTTCATGGGGGTCCTTTCCAGTGTCTGAGTTCGACACGGTTCTCGTCGTGGACTTCGGCGCGCAATACGCGCAGCTGATCGCACGACGGGTGCGTGAGTGTCACGTCTACTCCGAGATCGTTCCGTCGTCGATGCCGGTGTCGGAGATGCTGGCCAGGAAGCCCAAGGCGATCATCCTGTCCGGCGGCCCCTCCTCGGTGTACGCCGAGGGCGCCCCGCCGGTCCCCGAGGGCCTGTTCGAGACCGGGGTGCCGACCTTCGGCATCTGCTACGGCTTCCAGGCCATGGCCCGGGCGCTCGGGGGCGAGGTCGCCAGGACCGACTCCGCCGAGTTCGGTGGCACCGAGCTCAAGGTCCTCCAGGAGGGCCTGCTGTTCGCCGGCCTGCCCGCCGCGCAGACCGTCTGGATGTCGCACGGCGACTCCGTGGTCGGCGCCCCCGCCGGGTTCGCCGTCACCGCCGCCACCGACGCGACCCCGGTCGCCGCGATGGAGGACCCCTCGCGCGGCCTGTACGGCGTGCAGTTCCACCCCGAGGTGCTCCACTCCGAGCACGGGCAGCAGGTGCTCAAGCACTTCCTTGAGGCGGCCGGCTGCCGTCCCTCGTGGACCATGCTCAACATCGTCGAGGACGCCGTCGAGGCCGTGCGCGCCCAGGTGGGCGACGGCCGGGCGATCTGCGCCCTGTCGGGCGGCGTCGACTCCGCCGTCGCCGCCGCGATCGTGCAGCGGGCCATCGGCGATCGGCTGACCTGCGTCTTCGTCGACCACGGGCTGCTGCGCAAGGGCGAGGCCGAGCAGGTCGAGCGCGACTTCGTCGAGGTGACCGGCGTCAAGCTGCGCGTCGTGGACGCCTCCGAGCGCTTCCTCAAGGCGCTGTCGGGCGTCACCGACCCAGAGGAGAAGCGGAAGATCATCGGCAGGGAGTTCATCCGCGTCTTCGAGGACGAGCAGCGCGCGATCCTCGCCGACGGCCCGGTGGACTTCCTCGTGCAGGGCACGCTCTACCCGGACGTGGTCGAGTCGGGCGGCGGCACCGGCACCGCGAACATCAAGTCGCACCACAACGTGGGCGGGCTGCCCGAGGACCTCAAGTTCGAACTGGTCGAGCCGCTGCGCACGCTGTTCAAGGACGAGGTGCGGCGGGCCGGCGAGGAGCTGGGCCTGCCCCCGGCGATGGTCTGGCGCCAGCCGTTCCCCGGGCCCGGCCTCGGCATCCGGATCATCGGCGAGGTCACCCGCGAGCGTCTCGACCTGCTGCGCGAGGCCGACGCCATCGCCCGCGAGGAGCTGACCCGCGCCGGTCTCGACCGCGACATCTGGCAGTGCCCGGTCGTGCTGCTCGCCGACGTCCGCTCGGTGGGCGTGCAGGGCGACGGCCGCACCTACGGTCACCCGGTCGTCCTGCGGCCGGTGACCTCCGAGGACGCGATGACCGCCGACTGGGCGCGGGTGCCGTACGACGTGCTGTCGCGCATCTCCACCCGGATCACCAACGAGGTCCGCGAGGTCAACCGGGTCGTGCTCGACGTGACGAGCAAGCCGCCGGGCACCATCGAGTGGGAGTGACCCGGAAGTCACCGACCCCGACTCACCGACCCCGACTCACCGACCGCGGACCACTGAGCAGGGATCGTTGAGCCGGGATCGTTAAGCCGGGATCAACCGGATTGATCCCGGCCAGGCTGGATAGGGTAACGCGGTGATTGCCGCTCAGCCCGTCACCGCTCGCCCCGGCGCGAAGGCCTCCAGGCTCGCCTGGCTCGACGCCCTGCGGGGGATCGGCGCGATGGCCGTGGTCGCCGAACACGCGCTGCCCTGGTTCATGCCGTCGTTGCGCCCCTACTGGTTCAACCTCGGCATGTACGGCGTGCTGGTCTTCTTCCTGGTCAGCGGATACATCATCCCCGCGTCCCTGGAGAAGCGGGGTGATGTCGGGGCGTTCTGGGTCAGCCGGGTGTTCCGGCTGTATCCGCTCTATCTGCTGGTGATCGCCCTCGTGCTCGTCATGGCGTACTGGGTCCCGGTGCGTCAGGTGGTGCCCCGGCATCCGTCGGCCGTGGCCGCGCACGTGAGCATGCTGCTCGACGTCGTCCACACCGGCGCCCTCGCCGACCCGATGTGGACGCTGTCGTACGAGATGGTGTTCTACCTGCTGGTGACCGCGCTGTTCGTGGGCGGGGTGCATCGGCGCAGCGGGACGCTGGCGATCGTCTTCGGCGCCGTGGCGGTCGCCGCCGGGCTGGTGCTGTCGGCGCCGCTGCTGCCGGGGCCCTGGCCCGCCATCGCCACCTGCGTGCTGTTCCTCGCGGGGCTGGCCTGCCTGATCACCGGCCGGTTCCGCACGGTCGCGGCGTACGCGCTGGGCCTGATGGCGCTCGTGCTGCTCGTCTTCGGCAGCTTCGTGCCGTGGTTCGGCGCGGCCATCCTCGCGGTGATGTTCACGGGGACGGCCCTGTATCGCTGGGAGAAGGGCACGGCCGGGCTCGGCCCGGTCGTGGTCGCGGCGACCCTGGTGGCCGCCGCGCCCGTGTGGGCGATCCAGGCGGGCTGGTGGTGGGTGCAGCCCGATGTGTGGATCACCACGATGGTCCTCGCCGGAGGGACGTTCGCGCTGGGCATGATGCTGCGCGGGCGGCGCGTTCCCGGTGCGCTGACCTGGCTCGGCCTGATCAGCTACTCGGTCTATCTGGTGCACCACCCGCTGCTCAAGTATCTGAACGCGCTCGCGGGCGACCTGCGGTCGCTCACGCCGATCGCCCAGGCGGCCGTCGCGCTCGGCTATCTCGTCGCGCTGCTCACGCTGAGCTGGCTCACCTATCGCTTCGTGGAGGCGCCGGCCCAGGCGCTGGGCCGCCGGATCAGTGGACGTCTGTCGTCTCCACGCCCGACGACTGCTCGGGATATACCTGTCCCGGGGTGAGCTTCTGGCCTTCGAGCAGGGTGGACACCGTGACGAAGCTGTAGCCCTCCGCGGTCAGCAGTTCGAGCACTTCGGGCATCGACTGCACGGTCTGCTTGACCGTCTCGTGCATCAGCACGACCTCGCCCTCTCCGGCCACGTCCAGGGCCCGGTTCGTGAGGAAGTCCACGTGCCGGTAGTCCTTGATGTAGTCCTTCGTGGCGGTCGTGCCGGGCACCTGGATGAGCCCGAGCTTGGCGGTGACCTGCTCCACGCCGCCGTTGCGCAGCCCGCCGGGCGCGCGGAAGAGCTTCGGCGCCTTGCCCGTCGTCTTCTTGATCAGCCGCTGGGTGTCGCCGATCTTCTTGTTGATGTCGGCGTACTTGAGCGTGGTCAGATAGGTGCCGTCCCACGAGTGGTTGCCGATCTCGTGGCCCGACTTGGCGATCAACTGGGTGAGCTTGGGATGCTTTTTCACCTCCGAGCCGATAAGGAAGAAGGTCGCCTTCGCCTTGTATTCGGAGAGGGTCTTCAGCAGGGTCGTCAGGTAGGGCCCCGGACCGTCGTCAAAGGTCAGGGCGATGCATTTGTGGGTCGCGCAGAACGGCTCATCGGTCGTACGAGCCTGCGTAGGAGTGGCGGTGGCGGCCACGGCGAGAGCGCACGCTACGGCCAGAGGGATCAGACGACGTACAGCCATGGGGTACTCCTCGGGGGATCTATAACGCGGCATCGTAACGCGCTCCGGGTTGCTTCCTCCTCTTCAGTCCGATTTCGTACGGGCCGGAAACCTTCGTCCACCTGGGACGGGAGCGATTAAACCTTCGGCCAAGGAAGGGACTAAGCCTGCCCCCTCACAGGCGGGTTTCGCGATGCTGGGCCGGTCGGAAGAGGAACCGGGCAGTGTGAGGAGGGCGGGTGACACGAACCGCCACCACCCGGTCGGCGTGGGGGACGTGGATCGGGTTCGAGTCCTGTCCCACGCTGCTCGGCCGCCTCGTGGAGGGCTTCGCCGGTCCCTGGATCCCGCTTGAGGACGTCCCCGTCCCTGTCCCCGTCGCGTCCGTCGCGTCCGCCGTTCCGGCGAGCGACGCGGACACGGCACGGGACGGCACACTGGACGCGGCGCCGGACGCGGCGCCGGACGGGGCACTGGACGCGGCGCCGGACACGACACGGGATGCCGCGCGAGATGCCGCACGGAATGTGACCCGCGACGCGGCGCCGGGCGGAACCGGCGCGATCGGATGCGTCCTGCTCGCCGCGCGCTCCCCGGCCGACCTGCGCAGGGCGGTGCCGCTGCGCGGCCTGCTGCCCACCGCGACCCGGGTGCGGATCGCCGTCGCCGACGTGCCGTCCTGGGCGGCGCAGCCACTGCCGGTCGCCGCGCCGGGCGCCTGCTGGCGGCACCTGACCGAGATGCGGGTGACCCGCCGGGGCCGTGGCTGGCACCTCGACGCCGCCTTCAGCGAGCCGGTGCCGGCCGGTGACGTCGTGGCCCACGTCGCGAACGGCCTGTTCGGCGGATGCGCGGCGACCACTCCCGTGGCGGGGCTGGAGGGCGGCGTCACGGCCGACTGGCGGCCCGGCGATCCCAACGTCACGCTGTCGCCGCCCGGCGGGCCGGTGCCGGACCGTCGCGACGCCCCCGGCTGCGACCTGCCGCTGCGTCAGGCGAACGGCTCCGTCGTCGCCGGCCCTGCGGTCACGGGCGCTGCGGCTACCAGCCCTGGGGTCACGGGCGCTGCGGTTATGAGCTCTGGGGTCACGAGCTCTGCGGCTACCAGCCCCGGGGTCACGAGCTCTGCGCCTGCCGCGACTGGGCTTACCGGATCCGTGCTCGCCGGGTCCGTGCTCGCCGGGTCCGTGCCCGCCGGGTCCGGGAGCACCGGTTCGGTGGCCGACGGCCTGCTGCCGCCGCTGGACGAGGCCGTGATCAACCCCATCGGATTCCGCCGCAATCCCGCGCAGGGCATCGCGGTGCTCGCCGTACGCCGGGAGGGGTTCGTCGTCGCCCTCGGCACCGACAAGCTCGTACGCCTCCCGGCCAGTGGGCGGGTCACGGACGTGGACATCGCCCGCCTGCGGGACGTACGCGGCGTCGAGGTGCCCGGCCCACAGGCGGCGGATGGGCGGACCGGCGAGATCGCCCGCATCGTGGCCGCCCTCTCGGCCGCCGGGATCCCGGTGCTCGCCGCGCCCGATCCCGCCCGCGACCGGGCGCTGGGCACCGCCCTCGCCACCGCGCTCGTGGCCGTGACCGGCGAGGCGCTCGCGTCCGACCTGCGCCGCGAGGAGCTGAGCATCCGGCTGCGCCGGGCCGCGCTGCGCGAGCACGGGGCCGCCGCCCGATGGAGGGGGCTGGCTCTGGCCGCCGGTCTGCCGGTGCCGCCGGACCCGAAGGTCTCGATCCTGCTGTGCACGCGACGTCCGGAGATGGTGCCGTTCGCGGTCGAGCAGATGGAGCGCCAGCGCGGCGTGAGCGCCGAGCTGATCGTGGGGCTGCACGGCTTCACGGCACGGGAGGCGGCGATCCCCCGCACGCGGCTGCCGCTCACCGTGATCGAGGCCCCCGCCACGACGCCGTTCGGGGAGGTGCTGAACCGGATGGCGGCGGTCGCCTCCGGGTCCTGCCTCGCCAAGGTGGACGACGACGACTGGTATGGCCCCGATCACCTCGCCGATCTCCTGCTCGCCCGCCGCTACAGCGGCGCCGACCTCGTCGGCTCGGCCGCGGAGTTCGTCTACCTGGAGCCGCTCGACGTGACGATCAGGCGGTGCATCGGCACCGAGCGGTTCGTGCCGCTGGTGGCCGGGGGCACGATGCTGGTCACCCGGGCGGCGTTCGAGGCGGCCGGCGGCTTCCGGCCCCTGGCGAGGACGGTGGACGGCCAGTTGCTCCAGGCGGTCGAGGCCGTCGGCGGCCGGATCTACCGCACCCACGGCCTCGGTTATGTGCTGCGCCGCCGCAGCGCGTACGGCCACACCTGGCGCCAGCCCGTGCAGTCGTTCCTCGCCTCCTTCCAGGAGCAGTGGCGTGGGCTGGTCTTCAACGAACTGATGGAGGACGGTGCCCGATGGCGGGCGGAGGTGACGAGGTGACGGGGGCTGCGCGCATCCCGCTCAACGACTACGGGGTGCTCGGAGAGCCACCCGCGCTGGGGAGCTGGACTCCCACGCTCACGGTGAGCGTGGTGATCCCCGCCTACCGCGCGGAGCGCACGCTGCCGCTGACGCTGGCCGGTCTGGCCCGGCAGACCTACCCGGCCCACCTCATGGAGGTCGTGGTGGTGGACGACGGCGAGCGGCCCATGGAGCCGACGTCCGAGTCGTCGGCCGGGCCGCTGCCGGAGCGGCTGCGGGTGGTCCGCCCGCGCGGCGGGGCGTGGGGCAGGGCGAGCGCCTGCGCGGCGGGGGCCGAGGCGGCCGAGGGCGAGGTGATCCTCTACCTGGACGCCGACCTCGTGCTGTTCCCCGAGCACGTCGAGGCCCAGATGCGCTGGCACCACCTGGCCGGCTATCTGGTCGTGCTCGGGCACCTGCGGTTCGTGCCCGGCCTCGACGAGGTCCCGGCGAGCGAGGTGCTCGCGGCCATCGAGGCGGGTGCGGTGCCCAAGCTCTTCTCCGAGGAGGACGCCACGCCGCAGTGGACCGAGCGGCGCTGGGACCAGACCGACGACCTGCGGGCGGCCGGGTTCGGCGCGTTCTCCGTCATGGTGGGGGCCACCGCGTCGCTGCCCGCCCGCCTGCTGCGCGCCGCCGGAGGGCTCGACGCCTCGCTCGTCCTCGGCGAGGACACCGAGCTCGGCTATCGGCTGGCCCAGGCGGGGGCCGTGTTCGTGCCCGACCGCGCCAGCCGGTGCTGGCACCTCGGCCGGTCCACCGTGATGCGCCGCGAGCCCGAGGTGAAGCGGCACAACTGGCCTCACCTCGCCGAGCGCGTCCCCACCTTCCGCTGGCTGCGCAGGCATCCCCACCGCACCTACCTCGTGCCGTACGTCGACGTCGTGGTCGAGGTGGGGGACGCGTCGTTCGAGGAGGTCAGGGCGACCGTCGACGCCGTGCTCGCCGGGCGGCTGCCCGACGTGCGGGTGACGGTCGTCGGGCCGTGGGGACGGCTCGGCGGAGGGCGGCGCGACCCGCTCGGCGACCCCTCGCTCGACCTGCGCCTGGTGCTCGCCTGCTATCAGGGCGAGCCGCGCGTGCGGTTCCGCGAGGCCGTGCCGGACGACTGCTTCCCCGTGCCGTTCCGCTTCCACTGCCCGCCCGGCTGGGTGCCGTCGCGCGGCACCATCGGGTCGGTGGTCAAGCACGCCGACCGGCAGCGGCTCGGGATCGTCTCGCTCGCGCTGGACGAGCGCGAGGACGGCCGTGTCGTGCACGCCCGGCTGGAGCGCACCGCCGCGATGAGCCGGGCCCGCCACTGCGCCGGGCCGGGGGACGACCTCGGCGACCTGGTCCACGAGATGTACGGCACGGTGTGGGACGCGGGCGACAAGTGGGGGTTCCTGCCCGCCGGGCTCGCCGCGACCACCGCCTCGCGGGTTCCCGGCACCGCCCCGGTGGACGTCACCGGCGACGCCGGCGCCGTGAGGGCGCCCCGGCGTTCCCGCCCCGGGGGCCGGTCCGGCGCCCGGCCGCTCCGCCGCACCGCCCGGCTGCTCCGCAGGCGCCTGCGCGCGCTCGTGAGCACCGCCTGAGCCGCTGTGTCTCCCGCTTCTCCGACCCTAAGGAGCGCCCGTGCCCCGCCTCAGCGTGATCATCCCGATCTACGACGTGGAACCGTACCTCGCCGGTTGCCTGGCCTCGGTCGCGGCGCAGACCTGGCAGGACATCGAGGTCGTCATGGTCGACGACGGCTCGCCCGACGGCAGCGCCGAGATCGCCGCCGGCTTCGCGGCGCGCGACGACAGGTTCCGGCTGATCCGCCAGGCCAACGCGGGGCTCGGGGCGGCGCGCAACACGGGCGTGCGGCACGCGACCGGGGAGCACCTGATGTTCCTCGACAGCGACGATCTGCTGCCGGCGCACGCCCTCGAATGCCTCCTGGCGTCCCTGGAGCGGACGGGATCGGACCTCGCCACGGGCAACGTGCTGCGCCTCGACGGGCGCGGCCCCCGCCAGTCGGCCCTGCACCGCGCCGTCTTCGCCGACGCCGCCGCGGCCACCCACATCACCCGGACGCACGCGCTGCTGCGCGACCGCCTGGTCACCAACAAGTTGTGGCGCCGCTCGTTCTGGGACGCCCACGGGTTCGCCTTCCCCGAAGGCGTGCTGTACGAGGACATCGCGGTGGCCCTGCGCGCCCACTTCCTGGCACGGGCCGTCGACGTGCTGCCCACGCCCGTCTACCTGTGGCGGCGGCGCGAGGACGGCGGCCGTTCCATCACCCAGGACAAGACGCGGGTGCCGCACCTGGAGGACCGGTTCGCGGCCGTCACCGAGGTCCGCCGCTTCCTGAGCGAGCACAACTTCACCGCGCACATCCACGCCTGGGACCACGCCGTGCTCGACGGCGACCTCACGAACTTCCTCGACGTGCTCGACCAGGCCACCCCGGCGTTCAGGGAGCGCTTCCTCGACCTCGCCTGCCTCTATCTGGAGGACGTGGCACCCCCCGTGCTCGACGGGCTGCCCGCGCTGCGGCGCGTGCAGTGGCACCTGGTGCGCCTGCGCCGCATGGACGACCTGCTGGACGTCCTGGCCTGGGACCGGGAGGTGCCGCCCGACCACAGGCTCGTCCGAAGGATGGGCGGCCACCACCTGAACGTGCCCCTCACCCGCTCCGCCGACCGGGAGATGCCCGCCGCCGTGACCAGGGCCAGGGACGAGCTCGTCCCGCGGCACCGCATCGACGCGGTCCGCTGGGAGGACGGCGCGCTCGTGGTGGAGGGACGCGCGGCCCCGTCCCACCTGCGCCCCACCCGGCGGGTCCACCAGCAGGTCTTCGCCACCCTCGTCCACGAGCGCACCGGGCGGCGCGTCCGGGTGCCCGCCTCGGTCACCAGGGCCCGGGTGTCCACGAAGTCGAAGGCACGCGACTGGGGTGGCTTCCGGCTCGTCATCGACCCCGCGGCGCTGGCCAGGCCGGGCCGGCTCGGACGGTGGCACGTCGAGCTGCGCGTGCTCCACCGGGGCGTCCTGCGACGTGGACGGCTGACCGATCCGGGCGCCGCCGCCTCGACCGTCGAGCAGGCGGGTTATCGCACCGTGGGGTCCGATCACTACGTCGCCCCGCTGCTCGGGGAGACCGGCGTCCTCGTGCTGCGGGCCGAGCGGGAGACCGCCCGGGTCGTCACGCGGGACGTGCGCGACGGCCGCCTGCGCCTGGTGGGCCACGTCGTCAACGACCTCGGCCCGAGCCCGGTGCTCCAGGTCACCCGGCGTCCCGGCGGCGTTCCCCGCACCTATCCCGTGCACGTCGACCGGCGTACGTTCGAGACCGCCGTCGACCTGCGGGACCTGCTGCCCGCGTGCCCGGCCCCGCGGATCGCCGTACCGGACGAGGTCGCCGCGCCCGAGGCGTGGTGGGAGATCGAGGTGCGGGCCGCCGACGGCACCGTGACGCCCGTGACCCTCGCCGAGGACGTGCCCACCGGCCGGTACGGCCTGGCCGGCCGGGAGATCGTCGTGACCCGCGACCGCACCGGCGGCCTGGTCTTGCGGGACCAGCCCGCCGCGGCCTACGCCGACCTCGCCGAATGGCTGCCCGCGCGTTGCGGGGGCGGCGGCGAGCTGCTCATCGAGGGCGGCCTCACCGTGCCCCACGAGATGTCGGCGCTGGTGGTGACCGCCCTCGACCACGGTGCACATTCCACTCCCCGGCGCGGGGAGTGGCTGCTGCCGATCGAGGGAGCGGGCACCCGCTTCCGGGCGCGGCTGACGCCCGAGCAGGTCGCCTCGCCCGCCGGGCGGCTGCCGCTGCCGCGCGGCCGGTATGCCCTGGCGATCCGGGCGCGCACCGCCGGGGGAGAGTGGACGGACCTGCCGCTGGAGTTCGACACCGACCTGCCGGCGGCGCACCAGACGGCCCGCCGTACGTTCGGGGTCGTCACGTCGGGCCCGGGGCGGGCCGTGCTGACCGTGAGCGGCGACCTGACCGCCGACGAGCGTGGCCGGAAGGCCCAGCGGGCGCTGCGCACGAGGACCTATCCCCAGATGCGGGAAAGGCCGCTGCGGGACGCCGTCCTGTTCGACGGCGGCGCGGGCACCCGCTTCGGCGGCAGCCCGAGGGCGGTCTGCGAGGAGCTGCGCCGCCGGGGCGCCGACCTGCCGCTGCTGTGGAACGTGCGGGACGGCCAGGTCGCCCTGCCCGGTGACGTCGAATCGGTGCGCACGCTCGGACGGGAGCACTACGAGGCCCTCGCCCGGTGCCGCTACGTCGTCACCGACGCGCCGCTGCCGCCGTGGTTCGAGCGCAGGCCCGGCCAGGTGGTCGTACAGACCTGGCAGCAGCCCGCGTGCACGCCGAAGGAGCCCTCCGGCCGTTCCGGGGCGGGTCAGTGGACCCATCTCGTCTCCGCGGGGCCGTGGTGGACGCCGCTGCTGCGGCGGACGTTCGACTATGAGGGTGAGGTGCTGGAGACCGGCGTGCCCGGCGACGACCTGCTGACCGGCCCCGGCGCGTGGGAGCGCGCCGCCGACGTGCGCCGCCGCCTCGGCCTGCCGGCGCACGTCCGTGTCCTGCTGTACGTCGCGGGGGAGCACGACACGCTCGACGCCGGGCGTCTTGCGGCCCGGCTCCCGGAGGGCCACGTCCTGCTGGTCCGCCAGTCCCCTTCCGGAAGCACCCGCCCGGCGGCCGTCGGCTTCGCGTCGGCATCCACGGGCCTCGCGAGGCACGGCGGCGCGGTGCCGGGGTGCGGCGGACCGGGAACGGACGGCGCCCGCCTGTGGGACGTCGGCGGCCACCCGGACCCGCACGAGCTGTATCTCGCCGCCGACGTCCTGATCGCCGGGGACGCGGCGGCGGTGGTCGACTTCGCCGTGACCCGACGCCCGGTGCTCCTGCACGCCGGCCGACCGCGGGACCTGTGGTTCCTCCCCGAGGCGCCGGGGCCGGTGCTGCGGCACGAGGGGGCGGTGCTCGACGCGCTCGCGCACCTGGACGAGGTCACGGACAAACACCGGGACGCGTACACCGCGTTCCTGGCCCGCTATCGCCCGATGGCCGACGGGCAGGCCGCCCGCCGGGTCGTGGACGCGCTGTTCGGCTGAACGCCCCACCGCCTTCGAACCGGAATGCGTCGGCCGTCCCGGCTCGTCCTCGCCCACGCGCCGTAAAGCGATCAGGGCTCGCTCGGGTCAAGAGCTGACCAAGCGAGCGTAAGGCCATGGGGATGGGCCGGTGGCGCGAGGCCGCCCATCGGCATCCTGACGGCGTGACGGTGCCTGTCAGGCTCTCGGTGGTCGTCCCCCTGCACGGCGGGGAGGAACACGCCGAGGAGTGCCTCGAATCCCTGCGCGACCAGACCCTGGACGACCTGGAGGTGATCCTCGTCGGCCGCCCGCGGGGGCTTCGCCCGCCCGACCACAGGTTCACGCTCCTCACGCTCGGCGACGGCGGCGACGACCCCGGCACGGCGCGCAACGCGGGCGCGAGCTGTGCCACCGGGCGCTACCTCGCCTTCGCCGACCCCGGCTCGGTCGTCCCCGCCGACGCCTACCGCGCGCTGGTCGGCGCACTCGACCACACCGGCTCCGACCTCGCCTGCGGCCGGATCCGCACCTGGACGCCGAAAGACCCGGGCCGGTCGTCGGGCCCTGCGCCGAAGCCCAGGCTGCGCACGCACATCACCCGGCACCAGAAGCTGCTGGACGATCCGCGGGCGGGGGGCACGGTGTTCCGCCGGGAGTTCTGGAACCGGCACGAGTTCGCCTTCCCCGTGGGTCTGGGCGAGGACTTCCCCGTGACGATTCCCGCGCACGTGCTGTCCACCTCGGCCGACGTGCTCGGCGACGTGGTCTGCCTCACGCGCGGGTCCCGGCCGCCGGCCGACCCGCTGCGCCGTCTGGAGGCGATGCTGGAGGTGTCGGACCTGCTCGCACGGCACGCGCCGCAGCTCCGCGCGGCCTACGACATGCGCCTGGCGGAGGGGCCCGACCTCGACGCCGTGCTGGAGGCCGTACGCGACCACGTGCCTGACGGCCTCGCCGAGGTGCTGGGCCGCCTGGGCCGCCTGGACCCCGGCGCGGTGGAACGGCTGCCGGTCCTGAGAAGGCTCCAGATCCACTTCGCCGCGCACGGCATGACCGGCGAGCTGGCGGAGCTGCGGACGTTCGCCGCGTCGGAGATCAGGCACCGGGGCGTGCTCCGGCGGGGGCTGCGGCCCCGCCGCTGGTATCTCGACTACCCCTTCCGCCGTGACCCCCGGCTCCCGCGCTCGCTGTTCGACGCCACCCGCGACCTGCGGCTCGTCGCCTGCGTCGACGACGTACGCCACGCGGACGGCAGGCTCGCCCTGACCGGCCACGCGTACATCGCCCACCTGGACAGCCGGCGCAGCCGGATCGAGCTGTGGCTCCAGCGCGGGGAGGAACGGATCACCCTGCCGGTGCACCGGACCCGCAGGCCCGACGTGACCGCGGACTCCCGCCAGTCGGTCGCCTGCCACGACGACGCCGGCTTCGAGACCGTGGTCGCCCTCGACACCCTGCCCGCCGGACGGTGGGCGCTGCACGCGCGGGTCCACGCGCGGGGTGTGACCCGGACGGGCCGGGCGATCGGGGCACCGAGTGAGCGGGTCTTCGACGCCGGGAACGTGCGCGTCTCCCTCACCCGCGACCGCGGGCTCATGCTCGGCCCCCGCACCACCGGCGACCCGGCTCCCGACCCGGGCGGCCTCGTGAGCGCGGTCCGGTGGACGGAGGCAGGCGAGCTGCTCCTGGAGTGGACGGGCCGGTGCCCGGCGGACCGGATCGTGCTGGAGTGCGGCGCCGAACGGCACTCCTGGCCGGTACGCCGAGACGAGGCGACGTGGACGGCCGTCATCGGCAGGACGGCCGAGGGACTTCCGCTCCGCAGCGGCACCTGGCGGGTGGTCGCCCTGTCGCCGGCGGGCGGGGAGGAGCGCGTGCGCCTCAGCCCGGCGCTGATCGCCGACCCGCCGAGACCGCGTGTCACCGGGTTCCACGAGATCGCGGTCCGCACCTCGCGCGACGGCGACCTCAGCCTCGCCGTACGCCCGGCGCTCGGCCCGCACGAGCGCGGGCCGTACGCGACGCGCAGGCGGCGGGCGGCAGCGCCGCGACGCACGGCCCTGCGGAACGCGGCGGTGTTCGACAGCTATGGCGGCGGGCAGTATTCGTGCAATCCCCGGGCCGTCTCCGAGGAGCTGGCGCGCCGCCACCCGGACGTGGAGATCGTCTGGGTCACCAGGGACGGACAGTTCGCGGTCCCCCCGGGCGTGCGGCTGGTCCTGTACGGCTCGCGCGAGCACGAGGAGGCGCTGCGCACCAGCCGCTTCGTCGTGGCCAACCGGCGCACCCAGCCGGGGTGGTATCGCAAGCCGCGCGGGCAGACGGTCGTGCAGACCTGGCACGGCACGCCGCTCAAGCGCCTGGGCCTCGATCTCGACGGCATGCCGTACGCGCAGCGGGTGCCGCGTGACGAGCTGGCGCGGCAGGTGGCGACCTGGGACCTGCTGCTGTCGCCGAGCCCGTTCGCCACCGGCGCGCTGCGCGGCGCGTTCGGCTACGCGGGGGAGATCCTGGAGTCCGGCTACCCGCGCAACGACGCGCTCTTCGATCCCGCACGCGCCCGCGCGGCGCGGCGGCGGCTGGGCCTGCCGGACGGCCGGCGGGTCATCCTCTACGCGCCGACGTGGCGGGACGACGACACCACCGGCCGGCTCGCGCTCGACCCGGTCAGGGCGGCCGGGGCGCTGGGCGACGACGACGTGCTGCTCGTGCGGGCCCACTATCTGATGGCGCGGGACATGACGATCCCGGACGGCGACCGCGTCCGCGATGTCTCCAGATTTCCGGACATGGCGGATCTCTTGGCCGCAGCGGACGTCCTGGTCACCGACTACTCGTCGGCGATGTTCGACTTCGCGTGCACCGGCAGGCCCATGGTGTTCTTCGCCCACGACCTGGAGCGCTACCGCGACGAGGTGCGCGGCTTCTACTTCGACTTCGAGGCAGAGGCCCCCGGGCCGGTGCTCAGAACCGGCGACGACGTGCTCGACGTGCTGCGGCACGGCGATCTGGGGCGGTTCGCGGCGCGCTACGAGCGGTTCGCCCGCACCTACTGCCCCTGGGACGACGGGCACGCCTCGGCGCGCGTGGTCGCGCGCCTGCGGCCATGATCCGCGCCACCCGGCAGGCCGCCGCACAGGCCGCCGCCGGTCGCACGTCCCGGCAGGCCGCCCCCCGTCCGCCTCGCCGTACGGCCGGCGCGTCACGCCGCGCCGTGCCCGCCGCTCCCGTGAGGCGCCCCGCCGGGGAACCCGAACGGCCTGCCCGGTCCGCCGCCGTGATCGTCGTCCCCGCCGTGCTCGCGCTCGTCGTCGGGCTCTGGGACCTCGGCGGGCCGCCGCTGTGGCGGGACGAGGCGGCCACCGTCAGCGCGGCCGGCCGCACCCTTCCCCAGCTCGTGCACATGCTGCAGTCGGTCGACGTGGTGCACGGCCTCTACTACGCGCTGATGCACGTCGTCGCGGGGCTGTCCGGCACGGCCGGGGTGGCGCTGCGGTTGCCGTCCGTCGTCGCGGGCGCGCTGGCCGCCGCCGGGACCGGCGCGATCGGCCGCGCGCTCGGCGTCCCCCGGGCGGGCCTGTACGGCGGCGCGCTGCTGGCCCTCATGCCCATCTTCTCCAGGTATGTCCAGGAGGCTCGTCCGTACGCGCTGACGGCGGCGGCGGCCGTCGGCGCGACCCTGCTGTTGCTGCGCCTGATGCGGTCGCCCACGTCGGCGGTCCTGGCGGCGTACGCGACGGCGCTGACCGTGCTGGCCTACCTCAACCTGTTCGCGTTCCTCCTGGCCGGGGCGCACGGCCTCGCCGTGGTCCTGTCGAGGGGACCGGTGCTCCGGTGGGCGTGCGCGGCGGCCCCGGCGCTGGCGGCCGTGGCGCCGCTGGCCTGGCTCGGCTCACGGCAGAGCGCGCAGGTGGGGTGGATTCCCCGGCCGGAGGCGGCCGACGTCGCTACGCTCGCCGTCCGGCTGTCGGGCGACCTCGGCGGGGCGACCGGACCCGGAGTGGCCCCCCTGACCTGGGCGCTGGTGCTCTTCGGCCTCGTGTACGCCGCGGTCGCGGGCGTCCGCCGGGCGCGCAGCGCGCGGGAACTCCCGGAGACCGCCGTGGGACGGTTGGAAGAGCCGCGGGCCGCTGCGGCCTGCTCCGGTCAGGCGGCGCTCGTGCGGCTGACGCTGCCGTGGCTGCTCGTGCCCGCGCTGGTGCTGCTCGCGGCCTCGTGGGCGATCCATCCCGTGTACGTGTTCCGCTACGTCTTCCACTGCGTCCCGGCGGCGGCGCTGCTCGCCGGGGCGGGCCTCGCCGCGCTGCCTCCCGGTCTCGGCGCGGCCATGCTGACCGCCTGGCTCGGCCTGTCGGTTCCCGGGCATTTCGCCACGCGAGGGCCCGACGGCAGGCAGGACGATCCGCGGCCGGTCATGGCGATGCTCGCGGCCGAGGCGAAGCCGGGTGACGGGGTGCTGTTCGTCCCCGCCAAGGTCAGGAAGTACGAAGCGGTCTATCCGTCGGTCTTCGGCAGGTTGCGTGACGTGGCGCTGGCCCGGTCACCCGAGCGGGACGGCAGCTTCTCCGGCCGCAATGTGGGCCCCCGGGTGCTCGCCGCCCGGCTCGACGGGCTGCGTACGCTCTGGGTCGTCGGCCAGACGGGCAAGCACGCGATGCCCGCCCGCAGGCGCGCCCTGGTCGAGCGTTCGTTCGCCCCGGCCGGCCGCTGGACCTTCCGGGGCATGTTCGTGGACAGGTACGACAGGTATGACCCGCGGCCCGCTCACCGCTCGAACGGCGCCGGGGTGGGGAAGTAGGCCTCAAGGAACCGGCCCAGCAGCGCGTCCTGCTCGGCCGTCGTGGGGGCGGTGTCGTTGAGGCAGAACACGTCGTGCCTGCGCCGGGCCAGCATGCGGCGCAGCTTGGCCGGCGTCTTCGGCAGCGACAGGTCCACGTAGGTGTAGTCGACCGTGCCGGGCACCGCCCGCCCGCTCAGGTAGCCGTAGTAGTGCGCCAGCGAGGACACCACCGAGATGTCACGCGACGTGCGGAACCTGCTGCGCGCGGTCGCCGTGAACTCCGCCGCGAACCGCCCCTCCAGCTCGTACATGACCGACCTGCGCAGCGCGTAGGGCACGTGCTTGAGCTTCTGCGTGATCGTGCGGCCGGTCAGGTTCTCCAGGATGCGCCGGTTGTTCATGCCGGCGGCGTGCACCGGCGACTCCTCGGTCTCCGGCACGCCGAACGGCACGTGAACGGTGCTGGGGAAGAAACGAGTGATCCCGTTGCCCTCGAAGAACGTGCGGGGCGGCAGCGGCCGGCCCAGGAAGAAGTCGTCGTTGAAATAGAGGAAGTGCTCGCTGAGCCCGTCGATGTGATGCAGCTGCGTCTCGATGGCGTGCGAGTTGAACACCGGCAGCACCGACGGGTCGGTGAAGATCTCCTTGTGGTCGACCACCGCGATCATCGGGTGGGTGGTGTCGAGCCACGGCGGCGTCTGCCCGTCGGTGACGATCCAGATCCGGTTGATCCAGGGGGCGTACATCAGCAGGGAGCGCAGCGAATAACGCAGCTCGTCCCTGCTGGTGAACCTGGCCTCCGTGGTCGCCATCTCGCTCGGCGGGGCGCCGGTGCGCAGCGCCTCGGCGCGCTCGGCCTGGTGGCGGCGCGCCCGCCAGGCCGGATCGGCGCCGTCCACCCACGTGTAGACGGCGTCGATCGGGAAGTCGATGTCGTCGAGCAGCCGCCGGACGAACTCGGGCCGGGTGCGGTAGGCGCGGGCCCTGCGGGCGGCGCACGCCAGCGGGGTGAACAGCTCCTCGCCGCCGTCCACGGCGGGGCCGTCGACGGGGACGCGGTCGCAGGCGGGGTTCGGCCTCGGTGCGACCAGCTCGTCGCCCTCCCGGGCCCAGAACTCCAGGTCGCACCCGTGCTCCGGACCGAGCGTCAGTGTGCGCGAGGGGCTGGCGAAATACATGGCCAGCCGCACGACCTTGGCGTCGCCGAGCAGCGCCGCCGCGCGCCGCACCGGGCGCATCCGGCCCGCGTCCGCCTGGCGCGCCCGCTGCCTGCCGTACGGCTGCCGCGACGCGAACAGCGGATGACTGCCGGCCGCGAGCGCGGCGAGGGCGCGGGTGCGGTCGTCCTCGGGCACGGCGATCACCGGAGGCCGGTTGGGCTGCGGGCGCACACAGAAGTACGGCACGGCAGCCTCGCCCAGCAGGGCGCACACCACGTCCAGCGTCTCGCGCTGGGCCTGGAGCGGACCCGCGTCCGCCCGGATGAGAGCGGCGCGCGGCGCGGGCTCCCACGACGGCAGCCGCCCCTGCAGCCGCCGGTACAACGTGACAACGGGCATGGTCTCCCCCTCGACCACGGACTGTAACCGATTGGCGACCGGATTGGCGGTTGGTTTACCCAGATGGGGGAGACGGTCAAGAAGCGGCAATGAGATGCCCTGCCTGTTACCGAAGAGCAGGCCAACGGCTACCCGTTGTAGTCATTCTTGCCTGCATGGGAGGCTTCACGCTGGACGACATACTCGCGACGCGCAAGCCGAGAGACTCGTGGTGGACCGTCTTCATGGTCGATCCGCTCGCCTGCCGGCTCGCGCTGCTCGTGGCCAATCACACCTCGATCACGCCGAACGCACTGACACGACTGTCCATGCTGATCGGCTTCGCTTCGGCGGCGGCCTTCACGGAGGGCATGCTCGTCGCCGGTGCGGTGCTGTTCTATCTGAGCTTCACGGTCGACTGCATGGACGGCAAGATCGCCAGGCTCAAGGGCACGGGGACGCCCTTCGGCCTGTGGCTCGACTACGTCGGCGACCGGGTGCGGGTGGTCTGCTGCGCCTTCGGGTGGGGATTCGGGGAGTACACCCGCACGGGCGACACCGACGTGGTGCTCGCCGCCGTCGGCGTCGTGGTGCTCGACCTGTTCCGCTACATCAACGGCCCGCAGCTCAAGCGGGTCAAGGACGCCACCCGCGCGCTGCTGGAGACACGGCTGGAGGGTCAGTACGTCCTCGCCGAGAGCGTCCTGCGCTCCCGGCCGCGAAGCGAGCTGGAGCAGGCCGCCGCGGAGTTCGAGCAGACCGCCGAGGACACCGGCGCCACGGTGGTCGACCTGCAGAAGGCGTTCCACGCGCGCTTCCCTTGGTATGACCGCTTCCGCGTCTTCCTGGTGCGGCACCGCGTGCGCACCCACGTCGTGAGCGGCATCGAGTTTCACGCCGCGGTCTTCGTCGTGGCCCCGCTGTTCGGAGCCGCGGCCCTGGTGCCGGTCGCGGCCGTGGCCGGCACGCTGCTGCTGACGTTCGAGATGTTCCTGGTCTACCGCGTCTGGCTGGCGTCCCGCCAGGTGCCCCGCACCGCCGCCGAGAGAGAGAAGATCCTCGTCTGACCGGCCTTCTCGGCCTGATGATCCACTACTTGTACGGCGTGACGCCGCCCGCGTCACGAGCCGCGCCCGGGGGGCGGGCGGCGGCGTGACGTCCGGAAATTTCACCACGGGGGATAGAACTCATGCATTCGGACAGACCTGTCTTCGTCGTCGGCTGCCCGCGCTCCGGCACCACCATGCTGCAGCTCATGCTGCACTCGCACCCGCGCATCGCGGTCCCGCCCGAGACGCGGTTCCTCGTCCCGGCCTACTTCTCCCGCAGGGCGTACGGCGACATGCGGCTGGCCGACAACAGGCGCAGGCTGGCGACCTGGATCGCCGAGGGCCGCACCACCAAGTTCCACGAGCTCGGGCTGAGCCGCCCCGAGTTCGTCCAGGCGGCCATGCTCGGCCCGGGCAGCTTCGGCTCGGTCATCGGCATGGTCTTCAAGTGCTACGCCGAGCGCTTCGGCAAGCCGCGCTGGGGCGACAAGCGGCCCAGCTACTACCGGCACGTCGAGATGCTGATGCGGATGTTCCCCGACGCGCAGTTCGTCCACCTCGTCAGGGACGGCCGCGACTGCGTGGCCTCGCTCAAGCAGATGCCCTGGTACAAGGCCGACGCCGTGCACGCGATGGCCAACTGGGCCGAGGCGATCGACTTCGGCCGCCGGCACGCGCGCAAGCTGCCCGCCGACAGCTTCTACGAGCTGCGCTACGAGGACCTCACCGCCGACCCGGAGACCGAGCTGAAGAAGCTGTGCGTGTTCCTCGGCGAGGACTACGACCCGGCGATGTGCGAGCCGCGCCACGTGGCCGAGCTCGCCGTGCCCAAGCACAAGGTGTGGCACAGCAACACGCACGAGGAGGTGACCACCGCCCACTCGGGCAAGTGGGCCTCCCGGCTGGAGCCCTGGGAGATCTCGCTGTGCGAGGAGGTGCTCGCCGATCGGCTCACGGCGTACGGCTACGAGCTGAGCGGCGCGCGCAAGGCCGACCGCGAGCACGTCGCGGCGTTCAAGGCGGCGGCGGCCAAGCGCCGCGCGGCGCGCCTGCGCAAGTACAACCGCGACCGGCTCACCCGGCTGCGCGAGCCCGGTCCGATCGCCGCGCTGCTGACGGAGGGCCAGCGGCAGCTCGCGGGTCTGCCCCAGCAGCGCTCCTACGAACTGCTCCCCCGCTGACGACCCCTCTCGACGATCTCAACCGCCCGGCGGGGGGCCGACCGGCGCACGACGAGGCGTGTGCGTCGCTCGGCCTCCCGCCAGATGCCGAGGGGCCCGCCGGGTTCGTGAGGTCAGGTCGCCCTGCGGCGGGGGAGCGGCAGGCGCGACCGGGTGAACGCGGCGCCGCCGAGTGCGGCCAGCAGGGGGAGCCCCACGACGAGCAGGCCGATGAGCGCCCAGGGGATCGCGATCGTCGGCGCCTCCGCGGGCACGATCGTCGTCACCCCGTCGGGGCGCAGGACCATGGTCGGGTGGGGGATGGGCCGCGAGGCCGCGGCGACGCCCGGGGCGAGGCCGGCGAGCACGCCCGTGACCGAGCCCAGCAGCGCGATCACCAGCGCCTGCCCGGCGACGACGGCCCGCTTCACGCGCGGCGCCGCCCCCACGGCCGACATGGTCTCCAGGTCGGGGCGCGCTTCGACGGCGGCCAGCATGGTCGCGACCGACGTCATCCCCAGCACGAGCACGGCCGCGATGATGCCCAGCACGACCAGGAGAAGCGTGTCGCCGGGCGTCTCCAGAGTCTCGAGCCGCACGGCGGCCTTGCCGGTGATCCGTTCCACCTTCGCGGCGATCCGGTCGGCCGTCGCCCGCGGAGTGCGGAAGTCCGCGGGGTCCACCACGAGCATGCAGGTGACCGCGGCATACCCGTTCTTCGCCGCCGCCTCGGGTGAGACGACCACGCGGGCCCAGCCCTGCCCGGTGGGCCGCACGCCGACGGCGGGCAGGGTGAGCGCCAGAGGCTCCCCTCCGGTCGCGGGTGTCAGCCCGATGCGCACCTCGCCCTGACGGATCACATCGGGGTTGAGCACGACCGGCTTCCCCTCGCGGAGCGCCGCCACCGCGGCGGGGTCCTCGCGCCGCAGCACGTAGCGGAGCAGGTCCTCGCCGCCCACCAGGAATCCGCCGGACCCGGTCGCGTCGAGCAGTTCCACCCGGTTGGTCCCCGAGGCGTCGTCCGGCACGAAGGCGAACAGCGGGGCGCCGGAGCGGGTCGCGAGCATCCGCGCCTCGATCAGCGGCACGCGGGCGGGCAGTTCCTCGCGCACGGCGGAGCGCACGCGGTCCCAGAGTTCTGGAGTGAGGTCCGGCCCGGTCACCTGGAGAGCCCCGGCCGGAGCCTGTGCGTAGTCCAGCACCGATCTCTGCGCGGCCACGCTGTGCCCGGCCACTCCCACCGCCACGAGCGCCACGACCGCGGTCATCACCGCCGCGACGGCGGGCGCCGTACGGCCCCTGTTGCGTACGGCGTCCCGGGCGGCGAACCGGAGCGGCAGGGGAAGCCGGGCGGCGAGCCGGGCCGTCGCCGCGAGGAGCACCGGCACCAGGGCGACCAGGCCGAGCTGGGTGACCAGGGCCGAGGTCGCGGTCCAGGCGATGTCGTGGCCCGCGCTCGCGATCGTCGCCGCCGTGCCCGCGACGACGAGCACGGCTCCCAGCAGCGGGCGGCCCGCCCGCTCTCGGCTCCGCTCGCGCCGGCCCGACAGCACGGCGACGGGGTCCGTACGGCTCGCCGCGACGGCCGGGGCGAGCGCGGCCAGCAGTCCCGCGACGACGCCTAGCACGGCGGTCGTCGCGACCTCGGCCCAGGGGACGCGGAACGGGCCGAGCAGGACCCCGGCCCACCACTCCAGCAGCGGCGTCGCGAGCCGGGACGCGACGACGCCCAGCGCCGCGCCGAGTGCGGAGGCGACCACGCCGAACAGCAGGCCGTCGGCGAGCGCGATCGTCCGCAGGTGTGCGGGGGAGCCGCCCTGGACGGCGACCAGCGCGAACTCGCGCGACCTGCGCAGCCGTCCGACGGCGAAGGCCGGCCCTGCCAGCAGGACGACCTCCAGCAGCATGATCGCGACCCACGGCACGGCCCGCACGGGGTCGGACACGCGCGAGGGCGGCTCGTCCGCCGTGAGCCGGTCGGTGACGGCCCGGCTGACGACCACGAGGCCCTGCGCGTTCAGCCGCCGCACGTCCGCCCACGTCACCGGCCGTGGAGAGTCCACGAGCCAGGCACGTGACATCAGCTCGGGGTCGGCCGGCCCGAAGGCGTCGTCCGGCAGGCTGCCGGGGAAGGTCGCGAGCGTGGGCCCGATTCCCGCCAGGGCGAACAGGGCCACGCCGACGACCCGCACCGGGCGGCGTTCGTCGCCGACGAGGAGCGTCACTCCCGGAGCCACCGCCCGCGCGTCGTCCCTCTTCAGCCGGTCGGCGGACACCACCGCCTCGCCGGGGGCAGCGGGCAGCCTGCCCTCGGTCAGCCGGAAGGTGCCCCGGGACATCGGATCGCGGAGATCGACCTGACGGATCTCTCCCGTCTCGTACCCCTGCGGGGTCAGGTAGCGGAAGGTCCCTCGCGCCACCGGGACGACCCGGCTGCCGGGCGCAAGCAGCGCCGTGACCTCGGCCTGCGTGAACGGCACGTCGCCGGGCTGTGGGGAGACGCCGTTGCCCTGTGCGTCCCGGGTGTTGCCCCATGCGTCCTGGGCGAGGCCCGCCCACCCGTGGGCGCCGGTCACCACCGCGTCGGCCTGCCCGATCGGGTAGTGCTCGCGGTCGCTTCCCGCCGCGGGGAAGAGTGCGGTCAGCGCGAGGACGGCGAGGGCGACCGGAAGCCCGATCATCGCGAGGATCAGCGCGCTGCGCCGTTTCGACCGCAGGGCGTTGCGGCGGGAGATCCGCAACGCCGCTCTCACCCCGCTCGCATGGATCGGGCTCATCGGGCGGTCTCCATCCCCGCGGCGGACGATTCGACGACCTGCCCGTCCTTGAGGAAGACGACGCGGTCGGCCCAGGCCGCATAACGGGGCTCGTGGGTGACCAGCAGCACGGCGGCCCCCGCGTCGGCCCGCTGCCGGAGCACCTGGATGATCTCGTCGCCGCCGCGGGTGTCGAGTGCGCCGGTCGGCTCGTCCGCCAGCAGCAGCCTCCGCCGGCCGACGAGGGCCCGGGCGATGGCGGCCCGCTGGCGCTGGCCGCCCGACAGGTCGTCGGGGAACCGGTCGCCGAGGTCCCCGAGGCCGACCTCCTCCAGCACCGCCGTCGCCTCCGCCCTGGCCTTCGCCGTACGGACGCCGTCCAGCTCGCGCGGGAGCGCGACGTTCTCGGCGACGGTCAGCGACGGGATGAGGTTGAGATCCTGGAAGACATATCCGGCGCTCCTGCGGCGCAGCTCCGCCAGGTGTTTCGGGGACAGATCCCGCAGCTCCCGGCCTTCGAGGACGACGGATCCCTCCGTCGGCCGGTCGAGCCCGCCCGCGAGGTTGAGCAGGGTGGACTTGCCGGACCCGGACGGGCCCATCACCGCGACCAGTTCCCCGGCGGCGACGTCCAGGCTGACGCCCCGCAGCGCGTGGACGGCACCCGTCCCCTCGCCGTGGACGCGTACGACGCCGGTCATGCGCACGACCGGCTCGCCGTCCGGCGCGGGCAACCGGTCCGGAGGTCGGGTTTCGGTCACGGGTTCTCCTCGGAGGAACGGGCGAGGACGGCCTCGCAGTGGTCGAGCCAGCGCTGCTCGGCCTCGGCATGGAAGATCATCGAGTCGATGACCAGACGCTGGGCGGCCTCGGTGGACGCGTCGAGGGTCCGCAGGGCGCGGGTGAGCTCCTGCAGGCTCCGCATGGTCGCTGAGCGCTGCGCCCGGATGACCGCCGCGACGTCCACGCCGGGGGTGGTGACCGCCATCGCGAGCTTGATGACGAGCTCGTCACGGGGCCGGTCGGCCCGGGAGACGGGTTTGGCGAACCACCGGTCGAGCTCGTCACGGCCTTCGGGGGTGATGGCGTAGCGGACCCGGCCCTGCTCGTCCTGGCCGCCCTGGTCGTCGCGGGACACCAGGCCGTCGCGTTCGAGGCGGGACAGCGTCGTGTAGACCTGCCCGATGTTCAGGGGCCAGGTCGTCGCCGTGGACGCCTCGAACTCGGCCCTGAGCTGGTAGCCGTAGCGCGGTCCCCGGCTCAGCAGGGCGAGCAGGCCGTGTCGTACTGACATGGATACTCAGTATGCATACTGAGTATGCCCTTGGCTACTCCGAGCCCCTCGGGGGCGCGTCCCTCACGCACCCCTGACGGGCGGGTTGAACCGGGAAAACTCCTCGAACGCCCAGCGCAGCGGGCTCGCGCCGCTGACCTGGAGCACCCGTTCGACGTCGAACTCCACGAGCCGCTGGGCGCCCGGCACCTCGTGCGGGTCCCAGTCGACCCGCGCCTTGCCGGTCAGGTGCAGCGCGTCGCCGGTGGCCCAGTCGAGGAAGAGCAGTCCGGCGGCGGGGTTCAGCTCCAGGTTGCCGAGGGTCATGTACATGAGGTTGCCCGCGTAGTCGGGCCAGACGAGCCGCCGGGCGTCCACCACCTCGACGAACCCGGGGTTGCCGCCCCGGTGCGAGACGTCCGAGCCGAGCCCGGGCGCGTGCGTCGCGACGAAGAAGGTGTCGGCGGCGCCGATCCACTTCTGCTGGGCCTCCGTCAGGCGGTCTCCGGACCACGACGTCCGCTCGCCGGGCTCCAGGTCATCGATGATCGTCCGCTTCTGCAGATATTTGGGGCAGTTCGAATACACCTGCTCGGTCCGTACGACCAGGCGCTCGCCGTCCCGCCGGGCCCGGCCGTTGACCCGCATCCGGCGCCGGGACCAGGGCTCGATGCCCAGCATGCCGATGTCGTGCTCCTCGTCGAACACGCCCGCGAGCGGCGCGCCGGGCACCGCGTCCACGACGATCGTGCGGTCGCCGGCCGCGGCGGCGAAGCCCGCCCGGCCGGCGAGCGGCGCGGCCCACACCCGGCGCTCGTGGTCCTCCGCGCCGATCACGATCATGCGCTGCGACTCCAGGAACCGCGCGGCGGCCTCCGGTATCTCGGCGCGTACGCGGGCCGATCCGTGCCCCTCCAGCCGGACGCCTGTACGGCGCTGGACCGCGATCTCTCCCGGGTGCCGCATCTCTAGAAGAAACCGCAGGTCGGAACGTCGGACCGGGGAGCGGGGCGGTCGTCGGCGCCGCTCGGCGCGTAGATCTCCAGCCGGATCCCGTCCGGGTCCTCGAAGAACAGGCCACCCGAGGGGCCGCCCTCGCGGTGGGGGACGATGCCGCCGTGGTGGATCGTCGCCCCGGTCTCCCGGACGACGGCCTCCGCCCTGCGTACGGCCTCGATGTCCGGCACCTGGAACGACAGGTGGTGCAGCCCCGGCAGGCCGGCGGCGAACGCGCCCTCGCTCTGCTGCCACAGCGTCAGCACCAGCGTGCCGTCCTGGGCGAGGAAGGCGTAGCGGTGCGCCTCGTCGGCCGACTCCGCGGCGAGGTCGAAGCCGAAGACCTTCCGATAGAAGCCGACCGACCTGTCGAGGTCGGAGACGTTCAGCCCGACGTGTCCCGTGGTGAAGCTCATGACCGCTCCTTCGTCCACAAATTCTAACGGGCTATTCCGTTAGAAGATGACGGCAGACTAACGGAAATCGACGTCAAAGTCCATTAGGAGATGGGTTGCTTCCGGAGCGCGGAGTGGCAGGGCGCGGGCGCGGCGATGGAGAACGGGCAGGGAGAACGGGCCCGGTGAGAGCGGGCCCGGTGAGAGCGGGTCCGGTGAGTGGGCCCGGTGAGTGGGCCCGGTGAGTGGGCCCGGTGAGAGCGGGTGGCGGTCCGAGTGGGAGGGCGGAGGCCCGGGGGTTCAGGCGTTCTTGTGCTGCCGGTAGTGACGGGCCGCGCGGGCGCGGTTTCCGCAGGCCACGGAGCACCACTCCTGGCGCGGGTGCTCCCTGACGAAATACAGCACGCACCGGGGCGCCGGGCAGGCGCGCAGGTGCTCCCGCTGCGGCCCGCCCAGCAGCTCGACGGCGGCGGACGCGAGGGCCGCCCGAAGGCGTACGGAGTCGGCGGCGGTCCGCGCGGGCAGGGTCCGGGCGCGGGGCGCCTCGCCCGGCGGCCATTCGAGCCGGGGGGCAACGGGCACCGCCGCCGCGGTGGCGTTCACGAGATCGAGGGAGGGCTCGAAGGCCGGCAGCCGGGCCGCGTCCGCGCCGCTCGCCGGCCCGGGGGCCACGGCCCGGGCGAACAGCGCGCGGATCGCCTGCCGCAGCGCCACGACCTCGTCGCGCATCTCGGCCGTGGCGACGAACGTGGCGGGGTCGATGCCGAGCTCGGACGCGTGGTCGCCGACCCAGGCGGCAAGGCCGCCGACGTCCTCCAGCGCGTCCACGAGTCCTGACCGGTTCGCCCGGACGGTGCTCACGAATTCCAGGACCAGCAGAGAGGACACCGGTTCAGTCTAACGTGACCGGCCGAGTGAATCCGTGAGACTGGAGGCCGGTCGGAGGCGTCGGCGGCGGATGTGCCGGAGGCGTCAGCGGCGGATGGCCTTGGCGAGGATGGCGACGAAGGCCGCGAACCCCAGCCCGCCGACGAGGACGGGCGCCATGACGACGGCGTCGGGCTCCGGCGCGGTGAGATAGCGGATCCCCATGCCGATGAACAGCAGGCCGCACAGCAGGGACATCCAGTTCGTACGGTGCACCCGGCGCGGACGCTCGGGTCGGGACTCAGGCGCCACGGCGCACCTCCACGTCGCCGAGCCCGGCCTTGACGTACAGCTCGATCGTCGGCAGGTCGCCCTCGACGGGCGTCTCCGGTTCGAGGACGCGGTCGAACTGCACGTCGGTGCCGTCCTCGACCTTGTGGTCGATCCTCACCTCGCCCAGCTTGGCGAAGCCGTGCACCTCCACGCGGGCGGTCGACGGCACGACCACCGTGAGCTGCCCCATCGACACCGAGGCATCGAACCTGACCCGGCCGCCCGGCTTGAGCGTCACGTCGCTCAGGTCGAGCTTGCCCTCACCGATGCCCAGTTCGTACGCGCCGGGTGTCTGGACGACGCCGACGGGATGCCAGACGAAGCTGCCGATCTTGCGGGGGATGCCGTTCACCGTCGAGCTTCCCACCAGCACGAGGGCCACGATCGTCCCCGTGGCGATCAGCCCGGCGCCCCGGCCGACCCAGGCCGCGACCAGCAGGCCCACCCCGATCGTGACGAGGACCGCCCCGCCGACGACCGGCAGGCCGACCGAGCCTGAGCCGGTCCGCTGCATGGTGACCATGATCCCTCCAACGATCAGGGCGAGGCAGATGGTGAGGCCGCCGACGAACGACCTGGGCCGCTTGGCCTTCGGCGGCCGCGGGGGCGGCGGCACGGGCGGGCCGTAGAGGCTGGGCGGAGGAGGATAGGGCGTCCCGTAGGGCTGGTGAGGCTCCCGCCGCGAATAGGGGCCGTGCGGGGCGAAGGGCTCACCGGCCCCGAAGCCGTGCCCGCCTGCGCCGTGCCCGCCTGCGCCATGCCCGACTGCTCCGTGCCCGCCTGCCCCCTGCGCCCGGGTGTCCTGTCCCCGCATGCCCTGCCCTCGCAGGCCGTGGCCGCGGGCGCCGCCGTCGCCGTACGCCCCCGCCCGCGCCTCGCGGGCCAGGTCGGACAGCCGCCGATAGCCGGCGCCGGCCGGAGGCGCGGAGACGGAGGGCCCCGGCGCGCCCGGAGCCGTTCCCGGAGCCCAGCCGGCCGGGCCGCCGGGGCCGGGGGCGTCCGGACCGGGGAGATTCGGGTCCGGGGTGTTCGTCGGGTCGGGGGTGTTCGTCGGGTCGGGGGTGTTCGTCGGGTCGGGGGTGTTCGGGTGCGGGGTGAACGTGCCGGGGGCGGGCTCGGCCGCCAGCCGGGCGAGGGGTTCGAAGGGCCGGGTCGGCGGGTCGCCGTCGGCCCGTCCCACCGGTGCCGTCGCGTCCCTGGAGACGGTCTCCTGGATGAGCGTGTCGTCCACGGACTTCGAGGGCGCCGCCACCGGGTACTGCACGATCGTGTCGTGGACCGCCGTGTCGCCCTCGGACGCGGCCGGGACCGTCCTGTCGTGGATGGCGGTCTCGTCGGCGACCTTGTCCACGGTCGTGTCCGCCGTCGTGTCCGCCGTCGTGTCCGTGGTCGTGTCCGTGGCACTGTCTGCGGATCCGTCCTCAGCCAGGCCGGGGTGTGCCGTGGTCTCCGCGCTGTCGGCAGCCGGACCGAGGTCCGTCGCACCGTCCGAGGCCGGGCGCGGAGCCCTGGAGTCCGCCGTGCTCGCCGCGTTGTCCGTGCCAAGGCCGAGGTCGGCCGTGCCCGCCGCGTTCTCCGCGGCCGGGCGAGGGGCTGCGGGGTCCGCCGTCCCGGTGGTGCCGGCGGTGCCCGCCGCGCCCATCGTGTTCGCCGTATTCGCCGTATCCGCCGTGTCCGCGTTGTCCGTCGTGTCGGCTGCGGGCCGCTGGGCCTGGGCCTGCGGCGCCGCGGTCTCCCGCAGCGGCGTCTCCGCCGCGGGCCTTCCCCCCGCGTACGGCTCCCGCGTGGGCGGCTCGGCGAAGGGCGTGAACGGCGCGAAGTTCGTGGTGGCCCGGGTCATGCCACGCCGTCCGGTCGCCCGCTCGGGCATCGACTTGGCCATCGTCAGCAGGTCGACGCCGCGTGCGTGGGCGGCCATCAGCACGATGGCCAGCAGCGTGCCGACCACGATCGTGCCGCGGTTGATCCCTCCGGACGCGACGTTGATGATCAGGCCGAACGCGAAGACGGCGGCCAGCAGCGCCAGCACGGTCTCGGCGTCGAACATCCGCCGGGTCCACTGCTCCAGATGGCCGGGGCCACCGCTCGGCTGGCGCATCAGCAGGAACGCCGCGATGTACAGCAGGACGCCGATGCCGGAGGCGAGGACGAGCACGCCGAAGCCGACCCGGAAGAGCACGGGGTCCATGCCGGTGAACCTGCCGAGGCCCGCGCAGACGCCCGTGATCATGCGCCCGTCCCTGGAGCGGCTGAGCACCTTCTCGGGCTCGGGCGTGCCGGGGGAGTCGGGAGCGGGTGTCGGTGGTGCCTCGGTCATGGTCCCATCCTGGCCTCGCGCGCCATGCCCGTGCCATCGGGGGAACCCCTGACTCGTCCCCGAGCCCTCAGGGGTGGCGTCAGGGCTCTCAGATGCCGAGCTTGCGGCCTATGTAGGCGACCCTGGCCGTACGATCCTCAGTCACCAGACGGAAGTGGAGACGACCCGCTCCCGGAGTGAATCGGGCATGCCATTCGAAGATCCTCGTCGATCCGTCGAGATCCTCGAAGTGGCACAGTTGCTCCCGGCCTTCGAACTCCTGGCTGACCTTCGTGTGCCAAAAGGGTAAGGCGGATGCGTTGGTGCCCCAGTCTGCGATGGATCGTTCCAATTTAAGCAATGCGGTGAAAACAGGTTGTATCCAGTCCTGCCGCAGGTTGTGTAGATCACCCTCGATGCGAGGAAGAAATGTGAGGTGAGGAAAGCGATCTTCTCTGATTTCCCAGATTGCGGACCCTGATGTGATGCCGTCCCGCCCGATCTCCTGGACCCAGTCTTTGTGTTCCAGAGCATGCTGGTGGGTGGTGGCGTGGCGAACCTTGACGGTGTCCTCGTGTAGTTTCACCTCACCGTGGTCGTCCTCCGCGACCATCTTCTGGTGCAGGCCGACCCAGGCGCTGTTCCAGACCGTGTCATAGGAGAGGCTGACCGCCAGACCGTCTGAAAGGTGTGCCGCTCCGAGTCCTCCAGCAAGCCGACCGCCGTGTCGATATTCGACGTCCGCGTCCGCGCCCTCGGGCAGGACGGCTTGAAAGGGGGCACGATTTCGGATCGCCTGGATCAGTCGCCAACGATCTTGGTTGGCGCCGCTGGACGCGATCCACCGCTGAACCGAGTAGCCCGGCGTGAGCTCGATGGACTTGAACGGCGTAGGAGTGACGAGGGCGAGGTCTCTACGCCAGCTATGAATGGCCCTGAGAAGGTCTACGAACTCTGCCATGACCTCGTCGGTCCGGTGGTGGGGCCCTTCCACGGCAGTGGAAAGCTCGTTGAAGAAGAGCAGGACGGTCACGGGGGGTTCCTTCCGGCGCGGGTCAATCCAGGAGACGGTCCAGTGAACGCTCCCACTCGTCGAAGAAGCCTTCGGGCCAATCAGACAGCATCCCGTCGGATCCCACGGTGGGATTCAATATCTCTATCCCGCGAGTGCTTCTGCGAAAGTAGTGCAGAAGGACGTGCTCAGCGGGGAAATGCCGCTCCTTGATGGCGAGCCGGACGCCGTTGAGCACGTGGTCACTGTGGGTTTCGACCACCACCTGAGCTCCGGCGGCCGCGGCCGCGCAGGTGAGCATGGCCATCCCGGTTTGCCCGCGAGGATGCAGGTGGGCCTCGGGGTTTTCGATGAGCAGGAGACCACCGGGCTTCGCGGTGAGGCAGGCCACCACCACTGGCAGGACGTACGTGAGTCCGAAACCGACGTTGGTCGGTCGGTATCGGTTACTGGCGGAGAGGCCGGCAGTGCCGAAACGGAAGCTCAAGCGAACCGAGTCGGTGCCCTCGATCGCGTCTGCCTGAAGGTTGACACCGGGACATATCTCCTGCATCCATGCCTCAGCCTGATCGAGCAGGCGGCGGGACTTTCCTTGAGGATGATGGAGGCGCTCATGCAGAACCGGCTCGTCCTGGAAGTGGCGCAGGAAATTGACCGCATGCTCGCCGCGCGACCCAAGGAATCCGCGCCTGACGGCGATTTCGTGGGATCGGGGGTAACTCACCGCGGGAGCGATGCGGTCGGCGCGAAGGTATTGGAAGCCTGCTCCGGACAGTGCTGGGGGGAGGACGGGGGCAGGACGATCACGCGGCTCATCCAGCCGGAGGAGATCCGCCTCACGTTCATACCGGGCGGACCAGGAGTAGTCGATGCCTTCACAGCGCAAGGCGAGCTGGATTCGTGGTTCCGCGCCGTCCGATGCGACATAGTCCTCGTGGAGAACGTCTTGCCCCACCCCAAGCTCGACCAGATCGCCGTTCAGCAGGAAGCCTCCGTCCTCCTCGTGAAGCGCGTCATGGGACTGTCTCAAGAGGGCCAGGGTTTGAAGCACCGTGCTTTTGCCGCTGGAGTTCAATCCGGAGAGCAAGGTGTAAGGACTGAGAGGGATCTGCGCGTTGGCAAACGCCTTGAAGTTCGTGATGGTGAGCCGGTCAATCACGGGCCAGCCCCTTCAGTATAGATTCAACCGCGCCGAACCGTAGCTTCACCTTCCCGATGTCGCCGGTGGCCAGGGATACGGACCGTTCGAAGGCGGGCTCCTCGAGGAGCGCGGAAAGCTGCCACAACACCTGCTCCCGTCGTTTGCGTAGAATGCCGAGTTCGTGGTCCGTTCGCCGGGCGAGACCGACGGAGACCGCTTCGAAGAGGGCCTTGTTGATTGGCCGCCGTCGGGATTCTCTCAGATTGAATTTGCGGAAGGCGTAGTCTCCGAAGATTTCATGCGCGGCATGCATGCTCCGGGCGAACTCGTTTCGCAGCCGTGATACGTCCCCCTCCCCGAGCCCGTTGACTTTGTGCATCGCATCGCGGAGGAAGTCGTCGAAGTCCTGCCGCAGGTAGTGCTCCGGCCCGGTGAGCCGGAATGCGATGAAGCGAAGCACCATTTCGCGATCATCCATGCGTTCTGGGCGAACCGAGCCAAGCGTGGCCTTCTGGTATGCCTCGGACTCTGTCAGCTCCCGTAGTAGGCCCCGTACGCGACCGGGGATCAGCGCATGCCGCAGTTCTTGGCGACTCAGGGGCCGTCCTCCCGTGTTGATCCGGGCGAAGATATTGAACATGACCGATTCTGGTGTGCCCTGCCGGATGAGGTGGACCACTACTTCGGTCTCAAGCAGCCGGGTCTGGAGCCGGCCGGGAAGGTCGGAAAATCGTTTCTCCTCGTAGTCCTTTCCCAGATACTCCAGCTTCTTCAAGGTCAGAGGCGGCATACCGATGCTGTCCGGATCGACGAAGCGGGCGATCGTGGTGAGCCGCTGCACCCCGTCAATCATGACCCAGCGCTCGTCGTCCGTCTCGGCAGCGTAGAAGGTCGGTAGCGGAATGCGCAGCAGCATGGACTCGATCAGTCGGCTCTGTGCTTGTTGGGTCCAAATACCCGCGAACCGTTGAAAATCCGGCTGTAGATCAAGGACGTTACGCCGGATCCGGGAAAGGAGTAAATCCACCGTGGGGGTCCGTGTCGTGACGTCGATCTTCTCTGGGTCGAACGGCTCCGAGGGGCCCTCCTCGTCCTCCATCTCCCGCTCGACGCCGATGCTGTGCCCGGTCGAATCCAACTCGACCGCAATTTCCGGTTCGTTCTCGCGATCCAGTGGCTCTTCGGACATGCCCCGCCGCTCCTCCAGCAGTGATACGCCATACACGCATTGGCCGCTCCACAGCCGATGGCGTGATCCAACAGTATCCGTAACCATGCGAACGCGAGTGGTTCTGCCGGGGCAAACCTCCAGGTAGAGCACACGAAATGCCGCAAGACGACGGACGCGCTCACCCCTGACTCGTCCCCGAGCCCTCAGGGGTGGCGTCAGGGCATGCCCTGATGCGCTCATGGCCAGTGACGTGTGACGATGCTTCCGAGATGTCTGAGATGCCTAACGCCCCCGCGGCGTATCCCCGGATGGTCCGGCCCGCCTCGGGCCGGGTGGTCGCGGGCGTCGCCCAGGGCGCCGCCGCCCAGCTGCGGCTCGACCCGGTCGTGTTGCGCCTCGCGTTCGTGCTGCTCACCGTCATCGACGGGCTGGGCGTCGTGGCGTACGCCGCGCTGTGGGTGTTCACCCCCAAGGAGGAGGTGAAGGGCCGCGCGCCGGCCCGTGAATGGGGCCAGCTCGCCGCGTACGGCGTGCTGTGGCTGGCGCTGGCGGGCTTCGCGTGGATGACGGGCGCCTCCAGCGGGGGGTTCGGCACGTGGCCGATCGCGGTCGGCGGCATCGGCGCGCTGATCCTGTGGCAGCAGGCCGACCCGGGACGGCGGCAGCGGTGGATGTCGGGCGCGGTCAAGCAGGTCAGCACGACCTGGGTGCGCACCGGTATCGGCGCGCTGCTGGTGGTCGTGGGCGCGATCGGCTTCCTGGCCGCGAGCGGCGAGCTGGCCAAGGCCAGGACCGGGCTCGTGTTCACGGCGGTCGTCGTCGGCGGCATGCTGATGATCGCCGCGCCCTGGCTGGCCACGCTCATGAAGGAGCTGCAGCGGGAGCGCACCGAGCGCATCAGGCAGGAGGAGCGGGCCGAGGTGGCCGCTCACGTCCATGACTCGGTGCTGCACACGCTTACCCTGATCCAGCGCAACGCCCACGACGCGCGGGAGGTCGCCAGGCTCGCCCGGTCGCAGGAGCGCGAGCTGCGCAACTGGCTCTACCAGCCCAAGCAGGACGCCGACGCCACCCTCGCGGCGGCCGTACGGCGGGTCGCGGCCGAGGAGGAGGACGCCCACGGCGTGCAGATCGAGGTGGTCTGCGTGGGCGACTGCGAGCTCGACGAGGGCCTGGTGGCACTGCTGCACGCGGCCCGGCAGGCGATGGTCAACGCGTGCAAATACAGTGGGGCTCCGGTCGTCTCCGTCTACGCCGAGGTCGAGCCCGACGAGGTGACGGTGTTCGTCCGTGACCGGGGCAAGGGCTTCGTGCTCGACGACGTCCCCGGTGACAGGATGGGCATCCGCCAGTCGATCATCGGCAGGATGGAACGCAACGGGGGAAGCGCCCGGGTCAGGACCGAGCCGGGCGACGGAACCGAGGTCATGCTGACCATGAAGAGGGAAAAATGAAGACCGTACGCGTGCTGATCGTTGACGACCACCGGCTGTTCCGGTCCGGCGTACGGGCCGAGCTGGGTCCGTCGATCCAGGTGATCGGCGAGGCCGAGGACGTGGAGTCGGCGGTGACGGCGATCGGCGAGCTGGAGCCCGATGTGGTGCTGCTCGACGTGCACATGCCGGGCGGCGGCGGCCAGGAGGTGCTGCGGCGCGTGCTCGGCTCCGGCTCCCAGGTGCGCTTCCTCGCGCTGTCGGTCTCGGACGCGGCCGAGGACGTGATCGGCGTCATCCGCGGCGGCGCCAGGGGCTACGTGACCAAGACGATCAGCGGCGCCGAGCTGACCGACGCGATCATCCGGGTGTCCGAGGGCGACGCGGTGTTCTCGCCGCGGCTGGCCGGGTTCGTGCTCGACGCGTTCGCTTCGACGGAGGCCCCGCCCATCGACCCGGAGCTCGACTCGCTCACCCAGCGGGAGCGCGAGGTGCTGCGGCTGATCGCCCGGGGTTACGCCTACAAGGAGATCGCCAAGGAGCTGTTCATCTCGGTGAAGACCGTCGAGACGCACGTGTCGAGCGTGCTGCGCAAGCTGCAGCTGTCCAACCGGCACGAGCTGTCGCGCTGGGCCACCGCACGACGTCTGGTCTGACCCCGTACGCGCGACCCGTACGCGCGACCCGTACGCGCGAAGCCGTATGCGCGAAGCCGTATGCGCGAACCCGTCCGCGCCGACCCGTCTGGTGCGATCGCCTACCGGCGTGCGACGCTCAGTGCATGGGCCGTGACGTACCCTCCGTCTCCTTCAGCCGGGAGGACCGCCGTCGCTACCGGGACAAGGTGAAGCTGTCGCTCGACGTGCTGGCCGAGATGCTGCGGGAGTCGCGGTTCGCGTTCGACCGGCCCCAGGCGGGCCTGGAGATCGAGCTGAATCTCGTCGACTCCCGGGGCGAGCCGGCGATGAAGAACGCCGAGGTGCTGGCCGCCATCGCGGAGCCCGACTGGGCGACGGAGCTGGGCCAGTTCAACGTCGAGATCAACATCCCGCCCCAGGTGCTGGCCGGCGAGGGCGGCCGCCTGCTGGAGGAGTCCGTACGGCTGCGCCTCAACCGGGCGCAGGAGCGGGCGGCGCGGGTCGGCGGGCAACTCATGCTGGTCGGCATCCTGCCGACGCTGCGCGAGAGCGACGTCCACGAGGGGACGCTGTCGGCCAACCCCCGCTACGCGCTGCTGAACGAGCAGATCTTCGCCGCCCGGGGTGAGGACCTGCACCTCGTGATCGAGGGGGTGGACCGGCTCGACACCTATGCCGACAGCATCACCCCCGAGGCGGCGTGCACGAGCGTGCAGCTCCACCTGCAGGTCAGCCCGGAGAGGTTCGCCGACCACTGGAATGCGGCACAGGCCATCGCCGGTCCGCAGGTCGCGGTCGCGGCCAACTCGCCGTTCCTGTTCGGCAAGGAGCTGTGGCGCGAGACCAGGATCAGCCTGTTCGAGCAGGCCACCGACACCCGGCCCGAGGAGCTGAAGGTCCAGGGCGTGCGGCCGCGCGTCTGGTTCGGGGAGCGGTGGATCACGTCGGTCTTCGACCTGTTCGAGGAGAACGTCCGATACTTCCCCGCGCTGCTGCCGCTGTGCGACGAGGAGGACCCGAGGCGGGTGCTCGATGACGGCGGGGTGCCCGAGCTGCACGAGCTGCGCCTGCACAACGGCACCGTCTATCGCTGGAACCGGCCCGTGTACGACGTCTCCGACGGCGTCCCCCACCTGCGCGTGGAGAACCGCGTGCTGCCCGCCGGGCCGACGGTGGCCGACATCGCCGCCAACGCCGCGTTCTATTACGGGCTCATGCGGGTGCTCCCGGCGGCCGAGCGGACGGTGTGGACGCGCATGTCCTTCGCCGCGGCCGAGGACAACCTCCGCAACGCCGCGCGGTATGGCCTCGACGCCCGCCTCTACTGGCCCGGCATGGGGGAGGTGCCCGCCGCCGAGCTGATCCTGCGCAGGCTGCTGCCCATGGCCTATCACGGGCTCGACCTGTGGGGGGTCGACCCGGTCCAGCGCGACCGGCTGCTCGGCATCATCGAGCGGCGCTGCGTGACCGGCCGTACGGGGGCGGACTGGCAGGTCAGGACGGCCCGCGCGTTCGGCGGCGACTATGAGGCGCTGCGCCGGATGACCCTGCGCTATCTGGAACACATGCACACCAACGAGCCCGTCCACACCTGGGGCATGTGAAACCTTGCAATTCGGCTACGGTGCCCACTTTTGCGGGCATTGATGGGTATTCGTATGGCAATGACTCGCCGAATGCTCGCCGCGCTTGTGCTCCTGGCGACCCTTGTCGTCTCCTGCGGCACGCTCACCGGTTCTCCGCCCGACCGGGCTGAGCCGGGAGACGTGGCGTCCCAGGGGGCGCCGTGCGAGAGCAACGGTGACGACTTTCCCGGCGACGTCATGCTCGCCCGGTGCCTGACCGAGTGGTTCTGGGCGCAACGCTTCCAGGAGAACGACACGGTATATCGCCCGATCACCCGCTTCGTGGCTTATCAGGGCACGGATGGTCCCGACTGTGGTGGGCAGGCGGCCGTGCCGGAAAACGCCTTCTATTGCCCGATCGGCCATTTCATCGCCTACGACGCGGTCTGGCTCAAGGCGATGTACGACCAGTTGGGCGACGGGGCGGTCTACGTCGTGATTCCGCATGAGCTGGGGCATGCCGTACAGGCCCAGGTCTTGGACAACTTCAGCTTCAACGTGCAGCGGGAGCTCCAGGCCGACTGCTACGCGGGCGCCGCGCTGGGCGGCCTCATCCAGGCGGGAGTGCTGAGAGCGGAGCAGGGCGACGAGGAGGAGCTGCTCATCAACCTCCAGGCGGCGGGCGACCCCACCGACGTCTGGTGGACTCCGGACGCCCACGGCACTCCGGAACAGCGCCAGCGGTCGTTCGCCCAGGGCTACAACCAGGGTTTGGTGACCTGCTGACTTCTCACGGCCGATCGAGTCACGGCCGGTCGAGTCACGGCCGGTCGAGTCACGGCCGCCTAGCTCCCGGTCGGCCTCGCGGATCTGCCGCACGCCGACGTTCGAGATCCCGGCCGTCCGGATCTTGCCTTCGTCGAGCAGGTCGCGGAGCGCGCCGACCGACTCGGCGAAGGGGACGTCCGGGTCCGTCTTGTGGAGCTGGTAGAGCCCGATCGCGTCGGTGCCGAGCCGCTTGAGCGACGCCTCGCACGCCCGCCTGATGTGGCGCGGGTCGCCGTTCACCGTCCACGAGCCGTCTCCGGGGCGGCCGCGGCCGCCCTTCGTGGCGAGGAGGACCCCGCTCACGTCGCCGCCGTAGGAGGCGAGAACGCGGGCGATCAGCCGTTCGTCGTGGCCGATCTCGCCGGCGTGCCAGTGGTAGGAGTCCGCGGTGTCGATCAGGGTGACGCCCGCGTCGAGGGCGGCGTGGATCGTGGCGATCGCCCTGGCCTCGTCGGGCCTGCCCTCGACGGAGAGCGGCATGGCGCCGAGGCCGACGGCGCTCACCGGGACGTCTCCGATCAGGCGGGTGCGCACGTCCGCTCCTCCCCGGCCGGCGTCGTCTGGACGACCGATCGGACGGCCGACTGGACGGCCGACTGGACGGCCGACGGCAGCCAGTCGGCGACGTGCGAGAAGCGGAAGCCGAGCGCCGTGGCCCGGCCGTTGTCCATGGCATAGCCGCGGTCGAAGGAGAACGGCGAGGTGTCCTCACCGACGGCGTACACGGGCTCGCCGATGGCCGCGCACAGGTCCCGTACGTCGAGGGTCCCGTGGGAGGCGGCGTTGACCGGGCCGGTGAAGTCGGCCCGCGCGGCCCAGGCGAGGAACCGCGCGATCTCCGGCTCGTGGACGAACGACGCCGGCCGGGGGTTCTCATGCACGATCACCGGAAGTCCGGCCCGGATCCTCTGGACGTAGTGCGCGAGCCGTCCGGTGAAGTCCGCGCCGCCGAGCACGTGCGCGGTGCGGACGCTGACGAAGCCGAACGCCGCGTCACGTGTGAAGACCGCCTCCGCTTGGCGCTTGCCCTCGCCGTAGCTGGCGTCGAGGAACGCCGGGTCGTCCCACGGCAGGTCCGTCGCCACCGGCCAGGTCGCGGGATCGACCACGTCTTCCGTGTGCGGCGGGCCGTCGAGGTGGGCGTACACCTCGACGGTCGAGGTCATGACGTAGCGCGTGGTCCTGCCCGCGAACGCCCGCAGCGCCACGGCCGCCTGCACCGGCGTGTAGCAGACCTGGTCGATCACCACGTCGAAGTGGCGGCCGCCCAGGACGCGGCGCAGGGCGTCCTCGTCGTCGCGGTCGGCCCGCAGATGCGTCACGCCCTCTGGTGCCGGAGCCGATCCCCGGTTGACGACCGTGACGGCCGTCCCCGCGTCGCGCAGGTTCTCGATCAGCCGCCTGCCGAAGTATCGGCTTCCGCCGATGACGCACATCTCGCTCATGACGATCAGGGTGGCCGCGTATAGTCGTCAGCGGTAGTGGCGATCTTCTTAGCCGGTCGTTAGGAAATCTGTTGATCGACGTGCATCGGCTCGGCGTGCTGCGGGAGGTCGCCCGCCACGGCAGCTTCAACCGTGCGGCCGCCGCGCTGCGGCTCACCCCTTCGGCCGTCTCGCAGCAGATCGCCGCACTCGAACGCGGCCTCGGCGTCCCCGTGGTGCGGCGCAGCACGCGCGGAGTGGTCCTCACCGAGCCGGGGCGCATGCTCGTCGACACCGCCGAGACGATCGCCGCCGAGCTGACCGACGCTCAGGAGCGCATCGACCGGCTCTCGACCGCGCGGGCCAGGTTCACCATCGCGACGTTCGCCAGCGGGGGCCGCCGTCTCCTGCCGCCGGCGCTCAGCCGCTTCGTCGCCGAGCACCCCGAGGCCGAGCTGACGATCCTCGAACGCGAACCGGAGGACAGCCTGCCCCTGGTGCGGGAGGGCCGTGCCGATCTGGCCCTCGCCTACCACTTCGACGGGCTGCCGCCGATCCGTCCGGACGACCGCTCCGGCATGACGTGGACCCCGCTGATGACCGACCCGCTCCGGGTCGTCCTTCCTCGTACGCATCCGCTGGCCGGGCGCGCCCGCCTCCAACTGGCCGAGCTCGCCGCCGAACGCTGGATCCTCGGCTGCCTGAAGACCATGGACCTCCTGCGCCGCTATGCCGAGCTGGCCGGATTCGAGCTGCGGATCTCGTGCAGCGCCACCGACTATTTCTTCGCGCAGTCCCTGGTCACCGCGGGGGTGGGCGTCGCGCTCATCCCGGAGATCTCGCTCACGCCGGGCCCGGACGTGGTCGCGATCCCCCTTGAGGCGCCCAGCCCGTCCCGGTTCATCGGCATCGCGACCTCCCTGCGTGACCGTGGGCCCGCCCAGCCGTACGTCGACGCGCTGTGCGAGCTCCTCTCGCCGGACGGTGACGGGTGAAGCCCGCGACGGCGGCGGTTCTCGGGGTGCTCGCCGCGGCGAACGTGCTCAACAACCGGGTCGCCCGGCGGTGGGCGCCGCTGACTTCGGCGGTCGCGACCGGTGCACTGGTGCTGATCGCCCGCAGGGAGGGCGTCACCTGGCGGGAGCTGGGCTTCCGCCACGCCCGTGCCGGGGCGGTGACCGGGGGCGCGCTCGCGGCCGGCGTCGCGGCCGTCTACGCGGCGGGCGTCGCCTGCCCCCGCACCCGCGCGCTCTTCCGCGACGAGCGCGCGCTCGCGCTGTCGCGCCGCCGGGTGCTGGAGGAGGCCCTGGTGCAGGTGCCCCTTGGGACCGTGCTGCTGGAGGAGGTGGGCTTCCGCGGCGCGCTGCCCGCCCTGCTCGGCCGTTCGCTGCCGCCCGGTGCGGCCGTCGCCGTCTCGGCCGCGCTGTTCGGGCTGTGGCACGTGTTGCCCGCCGTCGACATGGCCGCGGCCAACCCCGCCCTCGGCAGGCCGGCCGCCGGGGAGACCCCGGACGAGGCCGCTCCCCAGACCAAGGCGGGACGGCTCGCGGAGACGGGACGGCTGGTGGCGGGGACGGTGGCCTCCACCGCGGTCGCCGGGCTCGTGTTCCACGGCCTGCGGCACCGCGCCGGGCTGCTCGCGCCCGCGCTGCTCCACGTGGCGACGAACTCCCTCGGGTACGCCGCCGCCCGGGTGGCCCGCCGCCTCGATCAGCCCTCGCGGGGATCGGCCAGGCCGGTCCGGTAGGCGTACGCGACCGCCTGGGCCCGGTCGCGCACCCGGACCTTGGCGAAGAGGTTGTTGATGTGCGTCTTGACCGTGGTCTCGCCGATGAACAGGGTGGCGGCGATCTCGGCGTTCGACAGGCCGCGCGCGATGAGCCGCAGGACCTCCGCCTCGCGCGGAGTCAGCCCGTCGGGCGGTGTGCCGGCATCCGTGGGTGTGCCGGGCGTCCGGTCCGCGTGCCGGGCCTCGCGCGTGTGGCGCGATGCGAACCGCGACCGGTGCGGCGGTGCGGCGGCGGGGCCGGTCGTCTCGACGGGTCCCTCGGTGGTCGGCGCGGTGCCGGTGCCGCCGCCGGTGACGGTGTTCAATAGGCGGCGCTGCACGCCGGGGTCGAGCTGCGCGTCGCCGTTCATCACCGTGGTCACGGCGCGGGCGATCTCCTCGGCGTCGGCGCTCTTGGTGAGGAAGCCGCGCGCCCCGGCGCGCAGCGCGGCGAAGACCGACTCGTCGTCGGTGTAGGTCGTGAGCACGACGACCTGCGTCTCCGGGAAGCCGGTGCGGATCCTCCGGGTCGCCTCGACCCCGTCCATGCGGGGCATGCGCAGGTCCATCAGCACCACGTCGGGCCGTTCGTCCGCGACCAGGCGGAGCGCGGCCTCGCCGTCGGACGCCGACCCCACGACCTCGATGTCCGGCAGCAGACCGAGCAGCAGGACGAGCCCGTCGCGCACCACGGCCTGGTCGTCGACCACGAGCACGCGGGCGGTCACGCCGGCACCCGCAGCCTGACCCGGAAACCGTCCTCGGTCTCGCCGGCCTCCAGGGTGCCGCCCAGGAGCTCGGCGCGTTCGCGCATACCCACGAGTCCGTATCCTCCTCCGGGTGTCCCCGGTTTCTCGCTCGGGGGGTTGACCACCTCCAGCTCGCACGTACGGTCGCCGAAGCTCAGCCGTACGGTGGCGGGGGAGCCCGGGGCGTGCCGCCGCACGTTGGTGACGGCCTCCTGGGCGGTGCGGATCATCGCGAGCTCGGTCTCGGGCGGCAGGCGGCGTTCGTGCCCATGGACGACGACGTCACACGGCCTGCCGGTCGCGTCTCGGAACTCCTCGGCGAGCGTCTCCAGCGCGGCGGGCAGCGGCTGGGCGTCGTCGCGGAGCGCGGCCACGGCGCTTCGCGCCTCTTCGAGGCCCTTCTTGGCCAGCTCACGAGCGCGTTCCACCCGGTCGAGGGCCTCCTGCGACCGGTCGGCGCGCAGCAGCAGCCGGGCGCCCTCCAGATGCACGATCTGCGCCGACAGGGAGTGCGCGAGGATGTCGTGGATCTCCCTGGCGATCCGGGCGCGTTCGGCCAGCACGGCCTCGCCCGCCTGCGCGGCGGTCGCGGCCCTGCGCTGTTTGATGGCGTAGGCGACCGCGAAGACCACGAAGACCGAGACGCACAGGCCGAGGTCGCGGTCCTGCCCCTGCGGGGCGATCGGTGGCGGCAGCAGCCCCAGGACGCTCGATCCCAGGCCCGCCAGGGCCAGCAGCAGGATGGGCAGCGACCACTTCAGCGGGTGCCGTACGGCGGCGGCCCCGACGCAGAACATGAGCACGGCGACGGCCGGGCTGCTGTCGGAGACCCTGTCGAGGGCGATGCTCGCCGCGAGGGTGAGCCCGATGAGGACGGCTTCCGCCGGACCGGCGTTCCAGCGCATCGGCAGGATCGGCCGCAGCCGGATGACGACCATGAGCGTCAGCGTGACGGCGATCGCGGCGGTCAGCGTGGTGATGGCGAGCCGGTCGCCCGTCAGGCCGAATCCCGGCGGGCTGGTCGCCTGCCCGCCGACGAGCAGGGCGATCACGGCCAGCCGCAGGAACGCGCCGGCGATCGCGTTCCCGCGGCTGGACTCCCAGGCGGCCTGGACATATCCGTCACGAGTGGGCACGTCCCGACGTTAGCGGGCCGTCTGAGCGCCGGGTACGGCCGCGCCGGGGAGGGCGTTCGCCCGCCGGGCGACGACGAGGAACTGGACACCGAGGGTCACTCCGACGAACAGGAGGATGGAGTTCTGCGACGAGGCGATGCCCAGGAAGGAGGTCAGGACCATCATCGCGACCCGGACGGCGATGGAGCCCACCCAGGCGATGAGGGTCGGGACGCCGCCCTGCGACCACGCCACGCCCTGCCGGTCGCGCCACACGCGCGTCGTCATGGCCCGCAGCACGCCGAGACCGGCGGCCACGAGGAGTTCCACGACGAGCACGGCGACGCTCAGCGACATGTGATGAGCGTCGACGAGCCCGCCGCCGCTGACACCGATCAGGACCAGCACGACGGGGATGATCACCCCCTGCGGCCTGGCGACGGGCCTCGGCCTCATCTGCCGGTAGATCATGATGGCGACGACGACGAGGGCGATGAGGACGATCTGCGTGGTTTCCATGCCCACGAAAGTAGGGATGCCGGGCGCGCACCGGATCGGCGCGCGGGTGGAAAGCTGGGGTGGAAAACCGGGCGGAGCCCGGCCGTTCTCCACCCGGGGGTGGAGAACCCGTCCGCCCGGCTCACCCCGGCCCGGTCCGGCCTGCTGGGCCCGGCGCGCTCAGCCCCCTCAGCCCGGCCTGTGCCGCGCACCTCGGCTCAGCCCCCCTCAGCCCGGCCTGTACCGCCCACCTCGGCTCAGCTCGCTCAGTCCGGCCCGGTTCGGCCTGCTCAGCCCAGTCCGGCCAGCCAGCCCGCCGGCTTGGTCCGGCGCGCCCGGCTCCGCCCGGCCCGGTTCGGCCTCGCGCAGGATGATCTCAGGCGGTGACCACCCGCTGGAACGCCTCGACGTACGAGCCCTCGGGGAGGCCCGCGGCGGCGGCGTGGCTGGAGAGCATGCCCTTGACCATGCCGTCCAGGTCGGGGATGTGCGAGGTCTGGCTCTCGTGCGCGCGCAGCGCGGCGATCTTGCGATCCACGGTCAGGGTGACGTCGATGTAGTGGTTGGGGGTCATGCCGCCGGTGAGCCACACTTCGCGTACGGTCCAGGCGTCGAGGCCCTCGTCGGCGAGCAGCTCGGGAAAGGCATAGGGGTTGCGGGCGTCGGGATAGACGGCGTCGAGGGTGGCACCGCCGACCGCGCGGTGGTCAGGGTGGCTCGGGCTGATCCGCGCGTAGTTGCGTTCGGGGGTCGAGGTGATGACCAGGTCGGGCCGCACCTGGCGGATCACCCGGGCGATGTCCCGCCGCAGGCCGAGCGTCTGCTCGACCGCGCCGTCCCGATAGCCGAGGAAGCGCAGGTCGCTCACACCCACGCACTTGGCCGCGGCGGTCTGCTCGGCACGGCGCAGCGCCGCCATGCCGCCGTTGTCCACCGCACGGTCGAAACCGCCCGCGTCGCCATCCGTGACCAGGCAGTACGTCACCTCGGCCCCCGCCTCGGTGAACCGGGCGACCGTGCCCGCCGCGCCGAAGTCGATGTCGTCGGGGTGAGCGACGACCATCAGCACTTTCTTGATATCCGCCTCGTCCAGCACGAGCAGTCCTCCTCAAGGTCCGGCACATCACCTTAAACGTGACATGCCGGGCGAGTGGGCCCCGGATGTCGGTGCGCGGTCATAACCTAAGGAGAGTGTCCACCCGAGCCGCCACTCATCCATTGCTCGACGGCCTCAACCCGCAGCAGCGGGACGCCGTCACCCACCAGGGCAGTCCGCTGCTGATCGTCGCCGGGGCCGGCTCCGGAAAGACCAGGGTGCTGACGCACCGCATCGCCTATCTGCTGGCGGAGCGTGACGTCCAGCCGGGGGAGATCCTCGCGATCACCTTCACCAACAAGGCCGCCCGCGAGATGAAGGAGCGGGTCGACAAGCTCATCGGGCCGCGGTCGAGGGCCATGTGGGTCATGACGTTCCACAGCGCCTGCGTACGGATCCTGCGGCGCGAGGCGAAGCGGCTGGGCTTCTCGTCCAGCTTCTCGATCTACGACCAGGCCGATGCGCAGCGGCTCATGGCGATGGTGTGCCGCGAGCTCGACCTCGACCCCAAGCGTTATCCGCCGCGGTCCTTCTCCGCCCAGGTCAGCAACTTCAAGAACGAGCTGATCGACTACGAGACGGCGGCCGACCGGGCATCGACCCATCTGGAGCGGACGCTCGCCGAGGCCTACCGCACCTACCAGCGGCGGCTCACCGAGGCCGGCGCGATGGACTTCGACGACCTGATCATGCTGACGGTCACGCTGCTCCAGCTCTTCCCCGACGTGGCCGAGCACTACCGGCGGCGGTTCCGGCACGTGATGGTCGACGAGTATCAGGACACCAACCACGCGCAATACATGCTGATCCGCGAGCTGGTCGGGCGGCCCGAGGTGCGCACCGCCGACGGCGACGTGGTGCGGGAGGGTGTCGAGCCCTCCGAGCTCGTGGTGGTCGGCGACGCCGACCAGTCGATCTACGCCTTCCGCGGCGCGACGATCCGCAACATCCTGGAGTTCGAGCGCGACTATCCGGACGCGCGGACGATCCTGCTGGAGCAGAACTACCGCTCCACGCAGACGATCCTCAACGCCGCCAACGCGGTCATCTCCCGCAACGAGGGCCGCAAGCCGAAGAACCTGTGGTCCGACCAGGGGGCGGGCCCCAAGATCATCGGTTATGCGGCCGACAACGAGCACGACGAGGCCATGTTCGTCGCGCAGGAGGTCGACCGGCTCTGCGACGACCACGGTGTCTCCCCCGGCGACGTGGCGATCTTCTACCGCACGAACGCCGCCTCCCGTGTGTTCGAGGAGATCTTCATCCGCACCGGCCTGCCGTACAAGGTCGTGGGCGGGGTGCGGTTCTACGAGCGCAAGGAGGTCAAGGACCTGCTCGCCTACCTGCGGGTCCTGGCCAACCCCGACGACATGGTGTCGCTGCGGCGCATCCTCAACGTGCCCAAGCGCGGCATCGGCGACCGTGCCGAGGCGATGGTCGAGGCGTTCGCCAACCGGGAGCGCATCGGCTTCTGGGAGGCGCTGCGCCGGGCCGACGAGGCGCCGGGCGTGGCCACCCGCTCGCTGAACGCGATCCGCGACTTCGTCGCGATGCTCGACGAGCTGCGCGGCAAGGAGCTTCCGCTGTCCGACCTGGCGGAGGAGGTGCTGCGCGTCACCGGCTACCGGACGGAGCTGGAGACCTCGGGCGACCCGCAGGACGAGAGCCGGCTGGAGAACCTCAACGAGCTGATCGCGGTGGCCGCCGAGTTCGAGGAGGCCAACCCGGATGGCACGCTCGTCGACTTCCTGGAGCAGGTCTCGCTGGTCGCCGACGCCGACCAGATCCCGGGAGGGCCCGGAGGGGTCGTACCCCCGGGGGAGCGCGCCCCCGACGACCACGGCGGGGTGGTCACGCTGATGACCCTGCACACCGCGAAGGGCCTGGAGTTCCCCGTGGTGTTCCTCACCGGCATGGAAGACGGCGTCTTCCCCCACATGCGCTCGCTGAGCGACCCGAAGGAGCTGGAGGAGGAGCGCAGGCTGGCGTACGTCGGCATCACCCGGGCCAAGGAACGGCTCTACCTGTCCCGGGCGGCGGTCCGCTCGGCGTGGGGCGCGCCGTCGTTCAACCCCGCCTCGCGCTTCCTGTCCGAGGTGCCGGGCGACCTGATCGAGTGGCGCGGCGACCCGGGCAAGACCGCCTGGTCGGCCGCGACCTCGCGCCCGGCCGCCCGTACGGCTCCCGCGCCGAAGACCGGCGGCCGGCAGATCCCGAGCCTGTCGCCCGGCGACCGGGTCACCCACGACACGTTCGGGCTCGGCACCGTGGTGGCGGTGGACGGCCAGGCCGAGAAGACGAGAGTGAAGATCGACTTCGGCAGCGAGGGCGAGAAGACCCTGCTGCTCGCCTACGCCCCCATCGACAAGCTCTGACCTGAGCCCGGAGCCGGAGCTCGGGCCCGGGTGTGTTGTGCGGACGAGCGCGCCGAGCGCGGGTGTCGGGAGTCGGATGGTCTGCGCCGGATGTCCCGGGCGGTGGGCCATGCGAGCCCAGCCGGAGCGGTGCGTGGCCCTCTGAGCCTTGCAGGTCTCCGCGCCATGCGGGTCTCCGCGCCATGTGCGGGAGGCCGGCACGAACGGAGCGGCCGGCCGGAGCGGTGCGCGCCCGGCTGGAACGAACGAAGCGGCCGGCCCCGGGTGACGATCACCCGGAGACCGGCCGCCTTCGTCGAGCGCCGTGCGGGGGGGCTCGGCCGCGCGGTTCAGTGCCTGATCGGCCGCGCGGTTCAGTCGGGCAGGATTACGGTGCCAGACGTCTCCGGCACGTCACCGTCGAGGTCGGACAGCTTGGCGACCTTGCTCTTCGGCGGCGCCTTGACCGTGACCTTCCTGCCCCAGCCGGCGTACGTGCTGTCGGTGGACAGGTTGAAGGTGAAGGTCTCGCCCTCGGACTTCATCTTCAGGTCGACGCTGGCCGAGGCGCGGCGGACGAGCTGGTCGGGGCCGATCCACAGCTTCCAGGACACCACGTTCTTGGCGGGGTTGGACCCAATGGCGGCGAGGCTGTTCTTGACATCCGGGTTGGCCTTCATGAGCTGGCCCAGCGTGATGGTGCCGCGATAGAGCGTGGTCTTCGCGCCGTTGACCCTGCCGCCGGGACCCTTGGCCTTGGTGGTCGCGAGGACCGCCTTGAGGTTGTGCCAGTCGAGGGGGTTCAGCGGGCTCGCCGAGGCGTTCGGCCGCACCCCGGGGAGCCGCAGCCAGGTCTTGCCCTCGGGGAGCAGGCTCGTGTAGACCCCGCCGGAGAAGTAGGCGGTCGAGCCGATGACGATCATGCGGAGAGGCTTCTCCGCGTCCTTCAGGTCCTCATCCTCGTCCTTCAGCAGCTCGCTGTATTTGGACTTCTGCGTGCTGTCCGAGGCGACGACGCCGGACCGGCCGAAAGCGTAGCCGCCGTTCGAGGTGTATTTGATGGCCGTGACGCCTGCGAGGCTCAGCTTGCCCGTGGAGACGAAGCGTACGCCGTGGCCGGAGACGAACTGCTTGCGCAGCGCCGACACCGGGTCGGCGGCGGGCGCCTGCGCCTGAGTCGAGGTGTGAGCCTGCGCGGGGGCGGCGACGGCGGGCGCCACGAGCGCGGCCGTCGCGGCGCACGCCAGCGCCATGAATGCTCGCTTCAAAGTGATTCCTCCCGTAGGTGCCCTCAAGATCAGGAGGGCAGCTGGGAAATCATTGCGGCTCATGATCACGAGAGCGTCACGAAAATCAGCATTTCCTGTGAGTTTTCAATTTGTGATCCGAATTCGGAAGGTTGCATTCCGCTGCGAAAAGGCCGGGCGCGTTGCCGCCGAGCGGGCGGACGGATCACCCCATGGAGAGGGAACGGCCGACCTGCGGGGGCGTTCCGGGGCCATGCCTCGGGCGGCGGTTACGCTTCGGGCAGCGAGCACCATCTGCGGGAGGTCTTCATGGCAGGCAGGATTCGGGTCGTCATCGCGAAGCCGGGGCTCGACGGGCACGATCGCGGCGTCAAAGTGGTGGCGCGGGCGCTGCGCGACGCGGGCATGGAAGTCATCTACACAGGGCTGCACCAGACGCCGGAGCAGATCGTCCGTACGGCGATCCAGGAGGACGCGGCGGCGATCGGGCTGTCGATCCTGTCCGGTGCCCACATGACGCTGTTCGCCCGGCTCTTCGAGGTCCTGCGGGAGGAGGGCGCCGAGGACATCGTGGTGTTCGGCGGCGGCATCATCCCCGAAGCGGACATCCCCGAACTCACGAAGATGGGAGTCGCCCGGATTTTCACGCCCGGCTCCACGACCCAGGAGATCGTGGAATGGGTCCGTTCGGCGGTTCCAGCCACCGTTTAGGCATTTTGCCCAACCTTGCCGTACTCCAGGGTTGTTGGCAAGGCTCCGGCGGGACCCGACGACGCGGCCACGCTCGTACGGGGACTAGGCTTCATGCGCGGAAACGCCGGGCGGGACGACGGCGCCCGGCCTCGGACATCAAAAGGGACGGACCCTCGTGGACCTGTTCGAACATCAGGCGAAGGAGCTCTTCGCGGAGTACGGCATCCCGGTGCCGCGCGGAATCGTCGCGCACACGCCGGAGGAGGCGCGGGCGGCTGCAGAGCAGCTCACCGGACGCGTTGTCGTCAAGGCCCAGGTCAAGACCGGCGGGCGCGGCAAGGCCGGCGGCGTGAAGGTGGCCGACGACGCCGCCGACGCCCACGCGAAGGCGACGCAGATCCTCGGCATGGACATCAAGGGCCACACGGTCCACAAGGTCCTGATCGAGGAGGCCAGCCAGATCGCGGAGGAGTACTACTTCTCCTTCCTGCTCGACCGCGCCAACCGCACCTTCCTCGCCATCTGCTCCGCCTCGGGCGGCATGGACATCGAGGAGGTCGCGCACACCGCGCCGGAGAAGGTGGCGAAGGTGCCGGTCAGCCCGCTGACGGGCGTCGACCGCGCCAAGGCCCGCGAGATCGCGGTGGCGGGCGGCCTGCCGCAGCAGGCGCTGGACGGCGCCGCCGAGCTGATCGAGAAGCTCTGGGCGGTCTTCGTCGACGAGGACGCCACGCTCGTCGAGGTCAACCCGATGATCCTGTCGGCCGACGGCCAGGTGAAGGCCCTCGACGGCAAGGTCACCCTCGACGACAACGCGAACTTCCGCCAGCCGGAGCACGCGGCGTACGTCGACAAGGCCGCGGAGGACCCGCTGGAGGCCCGGGCCAAGGAGAAGCACCTCAACTACGTCAAGCTCGACGGCAACGTCGGCATCATCGGCAACGGCGCGGGCCTGGTCATGTCCACGCTCGACGTCGTGGCGTACGCGGGTGAGGAGCTCCCCGGCCAGCCCAAGCCGGCCAACTTCCTCGACATCGGCGGCGGCGCCTCGGCCGAGGTCATGGCGAACGGCCTGGAGATCATCCTGTCCGACCCGTCGGTGAAGTCGGTCTTCGTGAACGTCTTCGGCGGCATCACCGCCTGCGATGCGGTCGCGAACGGCATCGTCTCCGCCTTCGAGCTCCTGCGGAGCCGGGGCGAGGAAGTGACCCACCCGCTGGTCGTCCGCCTGGACGGCAACAACGCCGCCCTGGGGCGGCAGATCCTGGCCGACGCCGCGCTGCCGCGCGTCGAGCTGGTCGACACGATGGACGAAGCGGCCAAGCGCGCCGCCGAGCTCGCCGCGGTAGGTGCGTAATGGCTATCTGGCTCACCGAGAACAGCAAGATCATCGTTCAGGGCATGACCGGTGGTGAGGGCACGAAGCACACCCGCCGCATGCTCGCCGCCGGCGTCAAGGTCGTGGGCGGCGTGAACGCCCGCAAGGCCGGCGTCACGCACGAGGGCCTGCCGGTCTTCGGCACGGTCAAGGAGGCCATGGAGCAGACGGGCGCCGACGTGTCGGTCGTCTTCGTGCCCCCGGCCCACACCAAGGCCGCCGTCCGCGAGGCCATCGACGCCGAGATCCCGCTGTGCGTGGTCATCACCGAGGGCGTGCCGGTCCACGACACCACCGAGTTCTGGGCGTACGCCGTCTCCAAGGGCAACAAGACCCGCATCATCGGCCCGAACTGCCCCGGCATCGCCTCGCCCGGCGCGTCGAACGCCGGCATCATCCCGGCCGACATCACCACCAAGGGCCGCGTCGGCCTGGTGTCGAAGTCCGGCACGCTGACCTACCAGCTCATGTACGAGCTGCGTGACATCGGCTTCTCCACCTGCGTCGGCATCGGCGGCGACCCGGTCATCGGCACGACGCACATCGACGCCCTCCAGGCGTTCCAGGACGACCCGGAGACCGACGCGATCGTGATGATCGGCGAGATCGGCGGCGACGCCGAGGAGCGCGCGGCGGCCTACATCAACGAGCACGTGACCAAGCCGGTCGTCGCCTACGTCGCCGGGTTCACCGCGCCCGAGGGCAAGACCATGGGCCACGCGGGCGCGATCGTGTCCGGCTCCGCCGGCACCGCCCAGGCCAAGAAGGAGGCCCTGGAGAAGGTCGGCGTCCGCGTCGGCCGTACGCCCAGCGAGACCGCCCGCCTGATGCGCGAGATCATGTCCAGCCGCTGATCTCATACATCCGGCTGTCGTCCGCGACCTTGTGCTCCCACCGCCGTGGTGGTGTGAGCGCAAGGTCGCGGTCGTTTCCGGGGCCCGGCCGGTGCGCGTGCCGATGCGTCCGGATTGCGTACTCCCCGGCGTGGCGACGTGGAGCAACGCCGCCGGGCTGGGATGATGCGGTAACGTGACGGGCCTTCTCGACCAGTTCAGGACCGCTCCCCGCGCCGTGCTCGGCCGCACGGGAGCCGGGGACGACGAGGAGACCCGCCGGCCGCTCCCCGTCTCGGGCATGCTGGCCGCGGTCGGGACGCTCGGCGTCGGCCTGGCCGTGCTCACCACGCTCACCCTCATCGGCTGGATGGCCGCGCCCCGCGGGCCGTTCGGCGAGGGCCTGCCCGGCGTCTTCCGTACGGCCTGCCAGCTCTGGCTCGCCGCCCACCACGCCGGTTTCGCGATCCCCGGCGGCCGGGTGGGCCTGCTGCCCATCGGCCTGATGATCCTGCCGGGGGTGCTGCTCTATCGGGCGGGCCTGTGGATGGCGCGCGACGCCGACCTGCGGGTGCGGATGCCCGCCCGGCTGCCCAAGGGCACGCCGCGCGACGTCGAGAACGCCCGGCGCCGCGCTCAGCTCGCCCTCATCGCCCAGGCCGGCATCTCGCTGGCCGCGCCGTACGCGCTGCTCGCCGGGGTGATCGCCCTCGTCTCCGGCAACGAGATCATGGAGCCGTTCCTCGGAGAGGCGCTGGTCAGCCACCTGCTGCTGGCGTTCGTCACCGGATCGGTGGCCACCGCCCGCACGATCGGGCCGTGGCGCTCGATGCTGCGCCTGCTGCCCGAGCGGCCGCGCTCGCTCGTGGCGGGCACGGCCGTCGCGACCGCGCTGATGCTCGTGGCCGGGGCCGTGCTGGTCCTCGCGGCCGTGGTGGTCAACTTCGCCCGGATCCAGCAGATGTCGGAGGTGCTCAGCCCCGGAGTGGTCGGCGGCCTGCTGCTCCTGCTCCTGGAGGTCCTCTACTTCTTCAACGCCGTCATCTGGGGCATGGCCTACATCTCCGGGCCGGGGTTCGCGGTGGGCGCCGGGACGCTGGTCGCGCCCACCGGGGTCAAGCTGAGCGCGGTGCCCATGCTGCCGCTGCTGGGCGCCCTGCCGTCGTCCGGAGCCGCGCCCCCGTGGGTCATGAGTGTGATCGCGGTGCCGTTCGCGGCCGGTGCGGTCGCCGGCGTGGTGACGGCCCGCGTCGCGCCGACCCCTTCGATCGAGGCCGCGCCGCTGTGGGGGTTCGTCTGCGGGATCACCTCCGGGCTCGTCGCGGGAACGCTCGCCGCGCTGTCGGGCGGCCCGCTCGGCGGGGCGGGCCTGGCCGCCGTGGGGCCGTCCCCCTGGGAGGTGGCGCTGTCGGTCACACTGGAGGTCGGCGTGGCCGCCGGGATCTCGGCCGGCATCGCCAACTGGTGGCTGATCTCCCGGCGTCCTGCCACCCCGCCCGAGCCGGTGCGGAAGGCCGGAGCCGTGATCGCCAAGGCGGCCGGGCGGGTGCGGCCCACACGCGGCGCCCACCTGCCGGGCCACTGGCTGGACGCCACCGAGGCCGACACCCAGCCGATCCCGGTCATCAGGGACGACTGGACCGACGAGCACGCCGCGGCGGCGGCGGAGACCTTCGACGCCATGGACGCGCGGCGGGCCGGGGCCGCATCCCAGACCCCCGGGAAGCCGCGCAAACCGGCGCCGAAGCGCCGTGACCCGAGCCCCCCGCCGGCGCCGCGCAAGGACATCGTGGACGAGACCGACGACCGTGGGGGTCACGTCATCTACGTCGATCCCTACGCCTGGGACCGCGACTGATCCGCCCGCTCCGTACGCTCCGTACGGTCTGTGTGGTCTGTGCGCTCCGGCCCGGCGATGGCCGAGGCGAGCCGGTTCCGCAGGTCCGTCAGGCGGGCGATCTCGGCGTCCAGGGCGGCGATCCGGCGCTGCACGACCCTCCTGCCGCCGCCACTCCCGTCGCCGTTGCCGTCGCCGTTGCCGGAGCAGCCGGGGCTGCCGTACGGCGGAAGCGTGTCGCCCTCCAGCAGGTGCAGGCGGTCGGCGCAGCGGGCGACGTCCTCGATGGTCAGGCCGAGGGCGAGCAACTGCCGCACCAGGCGGATGCGGGCGATGTCCCTCGGGCCGTACTCCCGCTGGCCGGACGAGGTCCGCGCGGGCGGCGGGAGCAACCCGCGCTGCTCGTACAGGCGTAGGGCGCGTGGCGTGGTCCCGGCCGCCGCCGCGGCGTCGCCGATCCGCATGAGACCTCCCGGCTGTGGTCACATCTCGATGACGACCGTCCCCACGTGTCGTCCTTCGAACAACTCACGCAACGCCAGCGGCGCGCGTTCGATGCCCGCGATCCGCGTGTGCGGGAAGGTGACGGCGCCCGATCGCAGCCAGGCGCCGAAGCGCTCCGTCCACTCCGCGTGGACCTCGCCGTCGACGCCGACGAGGCCGCGGATGGTGATGTTCCTGGCGATGAGCTGGAAGGCGTCCAGCTCCACCGGGGCCGTCGTGCCGCCGGACGCGGGCGAGAGCTGGGTGGCCAGGGTGCCGACCACGACGAGGCGGGCGCCGGGCCGCGCCGCGGCCACCGCGGCCTGAAGCTGTTCGCCGCCCACGGTGTCGACGACCACGTCGACCCCGTCGGGCGCGGCCTCGGCCAGCCGTCCGCCGATCGGGCCGCCGTCGCGGAGCACCACCGCGTCGTAGCCGAGCTCGGCGGTCATGCGCCCGGCCTTGGCCGGGGAGCCGGTGGTGCCGATCACGCGCGCCGCGCCCAGTTGCCGGGCGATCTGCCCGGCGAGCGACCCGACGCCTCCGGCGCCCCCGGTGACGAGCACCGTCTCGCCGGCGCGCAGGCGGGCGATCCGGGCCAGGGCGGCGTACGCGGTCGCGCCGCCGGACGCGAGATGCGCGGCGGGGTCGGGCAGGGAGTCGCCCAGCGGCGCGGTGGCGGGCACCGCGGCGAACTCACGCCAGCCCTGGAAATGCGCGATCAGGTCGCCCGGCCGCAGGTCGCCGTCCGCCGGGGCCGCGACGACCTCGCCGACGGCCGGGCCGAACAGCGTGTCTCCGGGGTGGAGCGCGGGGAAGGGCGTGCCGGGCACCCCTCCGGCGATCAGCGTGCGCAGCGAGGGGAAGACCTGGAACCAGCGGTTGCGCACCAGCACCTCACCGTGCCCCGGCACGGGCAGCGGGACCTCGGCGATGGTCAGATGCTCGGGGCCGGGAAGACCACCGGACGGAACCTCGGCGAGGCGGATCTCCCGCGCGGTGCGGGGCAGGCTCGCGGTGGTGGCCAAAGTCGTGGCGCGGGGCAGGGTCGGGGGCATGGCGACTCCCACGGTGTCGGGAAAGGGACCGCTCGTACGGCCACGGCCGCACAAGCCCCGCGACGCTAACCCCTGACCCGCGCGTCAAGGGCAAGCCCGGCGAGCCGTACGCGACGCCGCGCGGCTCACCCGCCGTCGTGTCGTCAGGCGGGGGGAGGGGACTACGGCGTGTACGGCTTGCCCGTGGCCGTCAGGCGAGGGCCGGGGCTACGGCGTGTACGGCTTGCCCGTGGCCGTCAGGCGGGAGCCGGGACCCCGGAGGGCCAGGCCATGCCCATCTTCCGTTCGAACGACCGCATCAGCTGCTCGGAGCAGTCCTGCTGGGCCGCCACCGTGCCCGCGCCCTTGCGGCACTCGTTGTAGGCGTTGAGCTCGTCGGAGAAGTAGAGCTGGAATCCCGTGGTCACGATCCCCAGGACGAACGCGAGCGACGACAGCACGACGGCCCCGGTCGCGAGTCCGATCCCGCGTCGTTCGCGGCTGAGCAGGCGGAGGTCACGGATCGCGATGACGATCGCGAATATCGACAGCGCCAGCCCGGCCGCAGGCAGCATCAGCGTGAAGACCAGGGCCATGATGGCGAGCGCGAGCGCCCGGCGACCTCCGGTCGCAGGGGTCGGCGTCTGCAGGGGTGTTGTCACGGTCTCCTCGCCTCGCGTTCCGCATAACCCGTCGTCAGTCGTGATGGCCGGCGCCCGATACGCTTTAGCTGCGTCGAGGGACGGTCCTCCACGCTCGACCACTCTCTAAGGAACCATCTCCCGGCAACCACCTGCAAAACGAAGGCAGCTCACGAAGGAGTTCCGCTCTGTCCGTCCGGCTTGTCGTCCTCGTCTCGGGTTCGGGGACCAACCTGCAAGCGCTGCTGGACGCGGCGGCCGACGACGCGTTCGGCGCGGCGGTCGTCGCCGTTGGGGCCGACCGTACCGGTATCGAGGGCCTGGCCCGGGCCGAGCGCGCCGGCGTCCCCACGTTCGTCGAGAGGGTGGGCGACCACCCGACCCGGGATGAATGGGACGAGGGGCTTGCCGGGCGCATCGCCGAGCACAAGCCCGACCTGGTGGTCTCCGCCGGTTTCATGAAGATCCTCGGTCCTCGTGTGCTGGGCGCGTTTCCCGTGGTCAACACCCATCCGGCGTTGCTGCCCGCCTTTCCCGGCGCGCATGCCGTGCGCGACGCCCTCGCGTACGGCGTCCGCGTCACCGGCTGCACCGTCCACCTCGTGGACGCGGGCGTGGACACGGGCCCGGTGATCGCCCAGGAGGCGGTGCCCGTACGGGAGGGGGACGACGAGGAGTCGCTGCACGAGCGCATCAAGACCGTCGAGCGGCGTCTTCTCGTCGAGACCGTGGGCCGCATGGCCCGCGAAGGCTGGACCCTGACCGAGCGGACCGTGCGCCTCGGGACGGGACGAGTCGCAGGACAGGCCGCAGACGGCCCGACACCAGGAAGGATCACGAAGTGACCCGCATTGCCATCCGCCGTGCGCTGATCACCGTTTACGACAAGACGGGTCTCGAGGACCTGGCGCGGGGGCTTGAGGCCGCGGGCGTGGAGATCGTGTCGACCGGCGGCACCGCCGCCGCGATCGCCTCCTACGGCGTGCCGGTCACCAAGGTGGAGTCGCTCACCGGATTCCCCGAGTGCCTGGACGGGCGGGTCAAGACCCTCCACCCGCGGGTGCACGCCGGGCTGCTCGCCGACGGCGCCAACCCCTCCCACGTCAAGCAGCTGGAGGAGCTGGAGATCGAGCCGTTCCAGCTCGCGGTGGTGAACCTCTATCCGTTCGCCGCCACGGTCGCCTCCGGCGCGTCCGACGCCGAGTGCGTCGAGCAGATCGACATCGGCGGCCCCGCGATGATCCGCGCCGCCGCCAAGAACCACGGCACGGTGGCCGTGGTCGTCGACCCCGCGGTGTACGGCCAGGTGCTGGCCGCGGTCGCCGAGGGCGGCTTCACGCTGACCGAGCGCAAGAGGCTGGCCGCCACGGCGTACGCGCACACCGCCGCCTACGACGTCGCGGTCGCGTCCTGGTTCGCCAACGTGTACGCGCCCGAGGGCGACTGGCCGTCGTTCATGGGCGCGGCGTGGAAGCGCAAGACCGCCCTGCGGTACGGCGAGAACCCGCACCAGGCAGCGGCCCTCTACACCGGCGAGAAGGGCGGCCTGGCCAACGCCGAGCAGCTCCACGGCAAGGAGATGTCCTACAACAACTACGTGGACGCCGACGCCGCCTGGCGGGCCGCCTGGGACTTCGCCGAGCCGTGCGTGGCCATCATCAAGCACGCCAACCCCTGCGGCATCGCGGTGGGCGCCGACGTCGTCGAGGCGCACCGCAAGGCGCACGAGTGCGACCCGGTCTCCGCGTACGGCGGGGTGATCGCGGTCAACCGCGAGGTGACCCGCGAGCTGGCCGAGCAGATCGCGCCGATCTTCACCGAGGTCGTGGTCGCGCCGTCGTTCGCGGCGGACGCGCTCGACGTGCTCAGGGAGAAGAAGAACATCCGCCTGCTCGCCTGCCCCGAGGGCCCGTCGAACGCCGCGGAGTTCCGCCGCATCGACGGCGGCCTGCTCGTGCAGACGGTCGACCGGGTGGACGCGCCCGGCGACGACCCGTCCACGTGGGAGCTGAAGACCGGAGAGGCGGCCTCGCCCGAGGTGCTGGCCGATCTCGCCTTCGCCTGGCGGGCCTGCCGTTCGGTGAAGTCCAACGCGATCCTGCTCGCGTCCGGCGGTGCGACCGTCGGCGTCGGCATGGGCCAGGTCAACCGGGTCGACTCGGCCCGGCTGGCGGTCTCCCGGGCCGGCGAGCGCGCGGCCGGGTCGGTCGGGGCCTCCGACGCGTACTTCCCCTTCCCCGACGGCCTGCAGGTGCTGGCGGAGGCCGGGGTGAAGGCGATCGTCGAGCCGGGCGGCTCGATCCGCGACGAGCTGGTCATCGAGGCGGCCAAGGAGGCGGGCATCACGCTCTACTTCACCGGGACGCGGCACTTCTTCCACTGATCGAGAAGGCCGGACCTATCGGCATGGAGAGGTGATTGTTGGGGCGGATGGGGTGAAAGCGGCATGATCACCCCATTTGGGCGGTTAATCTGAAGCGCCTACCCCATCCTCTCCACGGAGTCTCTCCATGCCCCTTGATACGATCATGAGCTCCTTCGCGACGTTGAGCGGCGTGTGGAACAGCCCGATCGCGCTGCTGCCCGTCGCCGCGATGGCCGCCTACTTCGGCTGGCGGATCGTGGAGTTCATCCCCTTCACCCGCCGGATCATCGAGCGGCGCGAGGGGGGAAGGTAACACACCTGGAAGGACGGGAAGTGCCATGACCGCGCGGCTTCTGGACGGCAAGGCGACCGCCGCCAAGATCAAGGGTGAGCTGGCGGAACGGGTGAAGGCCCTGGCGAACCGGGGCGTCACCCCCGGCCTGGGCACGATCCTCGTCGGAGACGATCCGGGCAGCCAGATCTACGTCGCGGGCAAGCACCGCGACTGCGCCGAGGTCGGCATCACCTCCATCCGCAAGGACCTGCCGGAAAGCGCCACCCAGGCCGACGTGGAGGCGGCGGTCGACGATTTGAACGCCGACCCGGCCTGCACGGGCTACATCATCCAGCTGCCGCTGCCGCGCCACCTGGACACCCAGGCGCTCATCGAGCGCATGGACCCGGCCAAGGACGCCGACGGCCTCCACCCGGTCAACCTGGGCAGGCTCGTCCACATGGTCGACGCCCCGCTGCCGTGCACGCCGCGCGGCATCGTGGTCCTCCTCCAGGAGTACGGCGTGCCGCTCAAGGGCGCCGAGGTCGTCGTGGTCGGCCGGGGCATCACCGTGGGCCGTCCGCTGGGCCTGCTGCTCACCCGCCGCGCGGAGAACGCCACCGTCACGCTCTGCCACACCGGCACCCAGGACCTGGCGTCCCACGTGCGCAGGGCGGACATCGTGGTCGCCGCGGCCGGAGTGCCCCACCTCATCACCGCCGACATGGTCAAGCCCGGCGCTGCTGTGCTCGACGTGGGCGTCTCCCGGGTCGACGGCAAGCTCACCGGTGACGTGGCTCCCGACGTACGCGAGGTCGCGGGCTTCGTCGCCCCCAACCCCGGCGGGGTGGGGCCGATGACCCGGGCCATGCTGCTGGCCAACGTCGTCGAAGCCGCCGAGCGCGCCTGATCAACCGGGCTGCTCCGCCGGGCTGGTGCGCCTTCACCGGGCTGCTCCGCCGGGCTGGTGCGCCGGATTGGTCTGCCGGTTTTCTCGGGCGGTGCGTGACGTCACCGGATATTTCCGGCGCGCGTGCTTCACTGTGTTCGCCCGGCCCCGATCCTTCCGCGGCCGCTCGCCCTCTTGGCGTACCTGCGGGGGCGGTGGCCGTTGGTCCTTGTCAAGCCCGGTCCAAGAATCGGGCTCGAGGCCGCCGACCCGACAAATCATGACTTATCGTCACTGTGTGTGAGCAGTCGGACGCTAGCGTATGACCTGCGGTCTCGGGTCCCGGGGCTGGCGGCCGGGGCCGCGCTGCTGATCGGCATCCTGGACATCGTCAGGGGCCTGGTGCCGAGCCTGCGCGCGAGCCGGATCGGCGAGATCGCGAGCGTCCTGCCGGGTGCCGTCACGACGCTCGCCGAGACGGCGTCGCTCCTGGTCGGCATCCTGCTGATCATGCTCGCCCACGCCCTCAGACGGCGTAAGGCGCGGGCTTGGCGCGCGGTCGTGGTGCTGCTCCCGGTGGACGCCGTGCTCGAAGGTCTGCACCGGCATCCGGTCGCCGCGTCGGTCTCGCTGCTCCTGTGGGTGGTGCTGCTGGCCGGTAGAGGGGAGTTCTACGCCCTGTCGGACCCACGTTCGCGCTGGCGGGCGCTGTGGAACCTGCTGGTGCTCGGCGCGTTCGACATCGTGATCGGGTGGATCCTCGTCGCCGCACATCACCGTACGGTCGCGGGTGACCCCGGCTTCGGCGACCAGGTGTGGCACGTCGTGCTCGGCCTGGTGGGCCTGGAGGGGCCGGTCGTGTTCACGTCCGAGCGCACCGGCGACCTGGTCTACTTCTCGCTCGCCGGGCTCGGCGCGCTCACCGCCGTCACCACGATCTACCTCGCCCTCCGGCCGGAACGGCCGGTCGCGGCGCTGGACGAGGACGACGAGCGGCGGCTGCGGGCCCTGCTCGACCGTTATGGCCGGCAGGACTCGCTCGGATACTTCGCGCTCCGCCGGGACAAGAGCGTGATCTTCTCGCCCAGCGGCAAGGCCGCCGTGGCCTACCGCGTCGTCGCAGGGGTGATGCTGGCCAGCGGCGACCCCATCGGCGACCCGGAGGCGTGGCCCGGGGCGATCAGGCGGTTCCTTGAGGAGGCCAGGCGGCACGCGTGGGTCCCGGCCGTCATCGGCTGCGGCGAGACCAGCGGCGAGGTGTGGGCCAGGGAGGGCGGCCTCGACGCACTGGAGATCGGCGACGAGGCCGTCGTCGACGTGGCCGGCTTCACCCTGGAAGGCCGGGCCCTGCGCAACGTACGTCAGATGGTCAGGCGGGTGGAGCGCCTCGGCTACACCTGCCGGGTGCGGCGTACGGGAGACCTGAGCGAGGCGGAGCGCCGGCGCATCGCCGACCTGGCCGACCGGTGGCGCGGCACCGAGACCGAGCGGGGCTTCTCGATGGCGCTCGGCCGGTTCGGCGACCCGGCCGACGCCGGCTGCCTGGTGGTCACGGCCCACCGGGCCACGTCCGAGGGCGAGGAGGCACCGGGCGGGGACATCCAGGCCGTCCTGCACTTCGTGCCCTGGGGGGCCGACGGCATCTCTCTCGACCTCATGCGGCGCGACCGCGAGGCCGACCCCGGGCTCAACGAGCTGCTGATCGTGTGGGCCCTGCAGGCCACGCCGGACTTCGGCGTGACCAGGGTCTCGCTGAACTTCGCGATGTTCCGCTCCGCGCTGGCCCGGGGTGAGCGGCTGGGGGCGGGGCCGGTGCTGCGGGCCTGGCGCGGTGTCCTCGTCTTCCTGTCCCGCTGGTTCCAGATCGAGTCGCTGTATCGCTTCAACGCCAAGTTCCGGCCCTCGTGGGAGCCGCGGTTCCTGCTCTATCCCGCCGCCCGCGATCTGCCACGTATCGGCATCGCCGCGCTGCGGGCAGAGGCGTTCCTCACGCCCCTGCGTCTCCGCTGGGGCCTGCTCCGCCGCCGGCGACCGGCTCCCGTTCCCCGTCTCCTCCCCGGTGCCGTCGTCGGCGGCGACAGCGGCCCGGAGACCCGCAGAACGGCCTGACCGTCCGCACGGGAAGCCGGTCGGTGTACGGCAGCCGGGTCTACCCGCAGACGCCGGGGAGGCCGCAGAGCTTGGCGGCCATCGTGCGCGCGTCCTTGATCAGCGGGCGGAACTGGGAGATCGGAAGGCTCTTGGTGACCAGGCCGGTCCTGACGTAGACCGCGATCGCGCTGCCTTGGCGGACGACGACCGAGCGGGAACGGTTCTCGAAGAAGAAGCCGCCGATCCGGAGGGCCTCGTCGCCGACCCCGGTGCTCTTCCAGCGGTATGAGTAGCGTTCGTGGCCGCGGCCCCCCGAGCCGCATTCGGCCAGGTCGGCGCGTACGGACCGCATCGCCGCCTTCGCGGCCCGCGCGGACGGGTAGAGCACGACCTGCTCGCTGCGATAGACGGTCTCCGCCAGATAGGTGAACGTACGGCTCGCGCTGCGGCCGTCGCGGGCGGTCCTGCGGCCGCACGGGTTCACCTCAAGGGGCTTCTTCAAGCTGTTGCTGAGCTTCAAGTGCTCCCACGGCCTGCGCGGGCCGTTCATCTTGGGCTCGTTCAGCAGGAACCCCCTGGGCAGCTTCGCCGTGGCCTGAACCGCGCTCGCCACCTCGGCCGTCACCTGCGCCGCCTGTGCCGTCGCGGCCTGACCCGTGCCCAGCGCCGTAGCCGTCACGGTCACCATGGCTGCCGCCACCGCTGACGTCATAACCCCGCGCATCGCCCGCTCCCTCGTCGATCGGCCCGCATTCCCGTTTCGACGGAACACTCGCCGCTTTTGTTCAGCACGTCTCTGTCAGTTCCTGTTCACCAGGTCGCGGGCCTCGCGCTGCAGTCGATCGGCCTCGTCGAGAAGCTGGGCCGCCACGGTGCGGCAGCGCGTCCTCCAGGTGCCGATCTGGCCGCGTATCCGGTCGGTCAACGGGCCCGACCACTCCATGGTGGCCGCCATGCCGTTCACTCCATCGACCAGCTTCTCCACGTCGTTGGCTAATTCCCGAAGTTTGGCGGCCCTGTTCTCGAGTTCCTGCACTTCGGGTGGAGATGGCACGTTTTCTCCTCTCAGCGCTTTATTCGAGGATAAGTTACAGGTAGGCTCCCGCCGCATGGGGGAAGGCGTGACGCGGAGCTTCAGGCCTGAAGACCTCGAACGCTTGGCCGGCCTTATGGACGACCTGAACAGGTCAGCGGATGAGGTTTTTAAACGCGCCTGGCCATTACAGGCATCCCAAATCGTCGCACCACTGCGGGAATTGCCTGCCTGGGGAAGCGACACGGCCAAGGACCTGAGGCAGCGGGCCGCAATCGGCCGGCTGCAGACCGGCGACCCGTTCGCCGGGCTGGTGTGGGCGGGTTTTCCGCCGCTGGAAATCGTTGCGAATGGCAACAAGATCGACCCGGCGACTCTCATCTCCGTCAACTCGGTCGCGGACTGGGCGAACAAAACTGGAAATAAGGATTTCCATCGCAAGCCCGGCGAGTCGCTGGACGACTACCTCACGCGGTTGAAGGCCGCCGCCATCTCGCACGCCATCCCTGCCCTCGAACCGCACGAGGCGACGGTCGCCAACATCCTCAAGATCGTGAGCGATGTCAAAGGGGTCACCGCCACCGCCCCGATCGTCACCACCCAGGCCGTATCCCTCAGCCGCGTGCTGTTCAACAATCAGATCCTGAAGCCGGCGCTCACAAAACTGATCGACACAGCCGTGCAGGGTAAGGCGAACGCCCTGGCGAAAAAGCTGATACCGCGCACCAGATCTGTCGCTGCTCCAGGCACCGGTCTCGCCGGTCTCACTCGGCAGCTTTTCATGAAGAGCAAGCTCTACCGCGACTACGTGTCCCTGCTGCCTCATCAGCTGGAGATGGACGGCGCCGCCAAGGCGGTTACAACGGGCAGAGCGCTCGCTGGGGCCCGGGTGAACAACTTTCTCAATCGCGTCTTCGGCGACAACCGGCTCGCCGAGCTGCTGGGTGGCAAGACACATGCCGGGGTAGATGTGCGAGCTGCCGGAGAGGCGAACCTGCTCAAGGTCTGGTCGGCCACCGCGGACCCGAAAAAGATGGAGGCTGCCGCCGCGATCCTAAAGGTCGAGCCCACCGCCCTTACCCGGCTAGGAGTGGTGGCCCGTACGGCTGGGGCCTTCCGGTCGCTAGGCATTGTGGGCGCGGTCGCCAACACCGGCTACAGTGCGGCGAACGTTATCTCACAGGGCAACCCGATCGACGCGTTCAAGCGCAATGGCGCCGGATATGTCGCGGATATCGCCGAGGTTACTTTCAACGCCTCCCTAACCGCCGCGATGATCTGCCCCAGTCCCGTCGCCCTCGGAGCTACCGTCATTACGGGTGCCGTTTACGTCGGCGCGAAGGTCATCGAACACTGGGATGACATCGAGGCCGGTGCGAAGAAGGTGGGCGAGGCGATCGGCGAGGGGGCGAGAAAGGTCTTCAGCAGCCTCAACCCGTTCGACTAGTGCAGGGAGATTGAGTAATGCCGTCCTTCGACAGCGCACGTGGCCGGTTCCGGCTTGGCCCGGCCCATTTGGGGGTCCTGGGCTGTCTTTACGAGGGGAGGGCGGTCACGGCTGACCTGGTGACTGCCCGGAACGAGTTGAGGGCCGTCGGTTTGATCAATGACGATGACGCCGTCGTCCCCGAGCTCGCTGACCTGACGGATGCCCTCGCCGAACCGATCGTGCTCGTCCAGATCGAGATGACCGGGGGCCAGGGCATGACGAACCACGGCGCGGTCGTCGGCAACGAGGCCTGTTACGTGTACGAGGGCTGGCCCGGCGAGCCGGAGCCGGAGTATGTCCCCACCGAACTCAGCACCCTCGTATGGTCACTCGCGCGAGCGGTGGGTCTGCGTGAGAGGGACGCCAAGCCACCGGCAGCCCCGATCATCACCACGACGATCGGTGTCATGGACGCCGGCTTCGTGGCGCTCGCCGAAGCGGACACCGACGACGTGGAGGAGACCGTCGCGCGGTTGCGCGCGGCGCTCGCCGCCGAGGGCGGGCTCACCGATCCCGAACTGACGGTCTTCACCCACCTGCTGCTTCAGCTCAACGGCAACTGGCGGATGACCGCAGCGTGGAACAACCGCGAGGGCAGGGGCACCGACATCCGAGGGATCACCGTGCTCGACTGCGGTCCCCTGGGCTACTGGCTACGGGAACGTCCCGCCGAGCCGGTCATGCCGGGGACGGTGACGCCCGACAGCGAGCTAAGGCTGGTTTTCACACAGACGCCGCGCGTCTGGGAGCTGATCACCGAGCTCCTCCCCAGCCTCGATCAACTTGCTGCCCCGGTGGGACGGTGATGTGCGATGTCGGATTTCACCTTCGAGCTTGTGCCGCAGAAGCCTTCTCGATCCGAGCGGAGGACCACCTTCCTGCTTCTGACCGGCACGGCGGGGCCGTATGGGGAGGTGTCTTTGAAAATCACCACCTATCCCGAAGAAGCCACGCTCCTTGCGGAGGGGCTGCCAGACGGCTCCATCTCTCATCCTGCTAATCCCGCAGAAGGGCTCATCGCTGTCGATGCCCGGACGCGACTGGCTGTCGGCGGAGTGACCGCCACTGTCACTCAAAACCGGCGCGCCTTGCGTAAGGAAGGACGTGGTCTTGGCATCAGCCTGGGTGATCGCCGATACACCTACCTCCGCCTGGACTCTGGAGAGGAGGAGCTACGGGACAGCGAACGAGGTGCGGTCACGCGGCGGCGCGGCCCCTTCCGCGGATCGAGGACCGTTATGGTCGTCCTGCCACCAGCCGATGGCACCGACCTGGCCCTTGCCCTGCTTTTGCTGGCTGCCGACACCACCCAGCTGACCGTGCCAGGGATGATCGTGTCCGGCATCATGTCGGTCTTCAACAATGGGCAAGGCAACATCTAGCGCCGCTGCGAAGATGGCGCTCTCAGCAGATGCCGGAAAAGCCCCAGCGCTTGCCGGCCGTCGAGACGCCGCGCGTCTGGGAGCTGATCACCGAGCTCCTCCCAGGCCTCGATCAACTGCCCGCTTCTGTTGGACGGTGAGGTACGGTGTCCGGTTTCTCTTTTGATCTTGTCGAGCGAGTGCCTGAACGCCGTCGTGAACGGAAGGTCACCTTTCTGCACCTGGTCGGCACGGCGGGTCCATACGGGGAGGTCTCTCTCCAAATTCCCAACTACCCCCGAGAGGCCACGCTGGTCGGGGATGGGCTGCCGGATGCGACGATCTCTAATCCGCTCGGCGCTTCTGGATACATCACCATCGATGAGCACACGCAGTTGACCGTGGGCGGGATCACCGCTCGTCTCTCCCGGAATCGGCGTGCTCTGCGTGCGGAGGACAGGGGCATCAGCGTCGTGCTGGGGGATCGCCACTACACCTACCTGTGCGGTCCAACAGGGCGGGAGGAACTGCGCGACAGCGAACGCGGTCCAGTGGTGTGCAGGGGGGCCCTTCGTTCCGGCGCGGCAAGAACCATGGTGGTCCTGCCGGACGCCGATGCCACCGATCTCGCGCTGGCCCTTGTCATGCAAGGCGCCGACACGAATGTGCTGACCGTCGGCGGAGTGATCCTCTCCGGCGCCATGTCGCTCCTGAACGGTTCGCGTCGTCACATATGACGCCCGTGTACGGCGGGAATCGTGCGTTGCTCATCTGCGGATACGCGACCTCATCGCCGGGCCTGGCATGCCCCGCGTCGGCTGGAGGTCGCCTGCCGGCTGCCGGCCGAATCGGTCGCTGATCATCTGAAGGGAGTCACTTGTCCGACACCGAGATCGTCTACCAGGAGCGGCCCGGAAAGCCGAAGTTGTGGCTCGGAGTGCCCTGGACACTGTGCGCCGTGCTGCTGATCTGGTCCTTCGGGGAAGCCTGGGTGCAGGATCACGAGCTCCCGATCGATGCCATGCTCGTCCTGACTCCGCTGTTCTTCGGCATCGCCTCGATCCCCGGGCTGGTCTCGCTGAGCAAGCGCCGTTACAACGCCATCACCCTGACGCCCCGGACGCTACGCGTGGGCCGTCACACGCTTCCCGTCGCCGACATCACGCTCCACCCGCCGGCCACGAGCCGTGCAGCTCGTCTGCTGGGCGGCGGGTACGACGTCCCGGTGGGCATGCATGCCGTCGAGCTCGGCGGGCGAGGTGGCGAGCGCTACGTGGTGGCGGTGATGAACCCGCAGGCGTTTCTCGCCGCGCTGACCCAGGTGATCGCCAAGGCGTGACGGCGAGCGCTAGTGGGCAGTGGGAACGCTCCATTGGCCGCCGGGGGTGGATGGCTTCCGCTCCCGGCGGCCGGTGTGCGGCTGGTTCAGGACGCCCGGCGGCCCGCGCTGGGGCGGGGCTGCGGCTCCGGCTCGGCCGGTCCGGTGGCCCGCTGCGGCGGCACGACCGGTGTGGGCCGCACCAGGCCGAGGGCGACGACCTCGTTGGCGAGCCGGGTGCGCCGGTTGGTGCCCTCCGGGATGCGGAACTTCTGGTAAAGCCGCAGCAGATGCTGCTTGACCGCCGCCTCGGTCACCACCAGGTCGTCGGCGATCTCCCGGGCCGTGGCGGGTGCCACGAACGCCTCGTCGGACAGCGCCGGACGGCACAGCGAGGTGAGGACGTCGACCTCCCGGCGGGTGAGCTCCGGCGCGGCGGCGCGGCGCAGCTCGACCTCGGGGGCGAGGTCCTCCCTCGGGATCCCGCCGACCCGGGCCCGGGCGGCTCCGAAGGAGACGACGTCGCCGTCGTCAAGCACCCTCCTGGCGATCGGCCTGCCGTTCACCCGGGTGCCGTTGCGGGACAGGCCCAGGTCCACGACGTACAGGTAGGGCCCGCGACGGACGAATTCGGCGTGCAGCCGTGACACGCTCGGATCCGTCAGCCGGATGTCCACGCCTCGGCCGCGGCCGATCGTGGTGACGTCGGGGCGCAGCGGCACCACCTCGCCGCTGTCCTCGATCCGTATGAACGGCCCCTCCACGGCAGTTCCTCCCCAGGTAGCCCGCCGTTACTTTCCCTATAGCTGCGGCTTACCCACCCGTGGCGAGGGGGAATCGCCTTTGCCAGGAGCAGAATCAATCCTGAAATTGGTCTGGACCTTTGAGGGGCGCTTTACCTGCTCACGGGTAGACTTCGGGCGGAGATAAGCGGAGGAAACACTTATGGCGGACAAGCCCACCAAAGGCCTCGCCGATGTCGTCGCCGCGTCCACAGCGCTCAGCGACATCGACGGCACGGCCGGCCGTCTCTTCTACCGTGGCTACGACATCCACGACCTGGCCGGCCACGCCACCTTCGAAGAGGTGGCCCACCTGCTCCAGCGCGGCACGCTGCCGACCCGCAAGCAGCTCGCGGACTACGGCGCGGAGCTGGCGGAGGGCCACACCCTGGGCTCGCTCGTCGAGAGCAACATCGCCGAAATCGCCGGGAAACAGGCGCCCATGGAGGCGCTGCGCACCCTCGTCTCGCTGGCCGGGGCCGACGACCCGGACAAGGACTCCAACGCCCCCGACGCCAACCTCCGCAAGGCCGCCAGGCTCACGGCGCAGCAGCCGATCCTCGTCGCCCGCTATCACGCGGCCAGGACGGGAGCCGACATCCCGGCGCCCGACCCCGAGCTGAGCACCGCCGCCAACTTCCTCCTGCAGATCACCGGCCGCCGTCCCGGGCAGCGCGAGGTCGAAATCTTCGACACCTGCCTGGTGCTGCACGCCGACCACACGATGAACGCCTCCACGTTCGCCGCCCGCGTGTGCGCCGCGACCCTGTCCGACATGCACTCGGCGATCGTCGCCGCCATCGGCACGCTCAAAGGCCCCCTCCACGGTGGGGCGAACGAGCAGGTCATGCGTACGCTGGAAGCGCTGGACCCGCGCGGCGTCGCGCAGGCCGTACGGGACAAGCTGGCGGCGGGCGAGAAGATCATGGGTTTCGGGCACCGCGTCTACAAGACCGAGGACCCCCGGGCGACGCACCTGCGGCGGATGTCGCAGGAGCTGGCCGAGGCCTCGGGCGACGACACCTACTATCGGATGTCGCGGGAGATGGAAGAGGTCGTCTTCGCGGAGAAGCACCTCTATCCGAACGTGGACTTCTACGCGGCGACCGTCTACCACTACCTCGGCATCCCCACGGACCTGTTCACGCCCGTGTTCTCGGTCAGCCGGATGTCCGGGTGGACCGCCCACGTGATCGAGCAGCACGCCGACAACCGGCTGATCCGGCCGGACAGCGAGTACATCGGAGAGCGCGACCAGAAGTGGGTGCCCATCGACGAGCGGTGACAGCGAGGAAGCGCCGAGGACCGCAGTTGCAGGCATGGGAGAGACGTGAGAACGAGCGAGCGTACGGCCTGGGGGCCGTACCTGCTGGTGGCGACGGGCGCGGCCGCCGGGCTGTGCGCGATCGGCGTGGGTGCGCCGGTGCCCACGGGTGGTGCGATCATGGGATGTGGCTTCCTCGCCGGATCCCTGGTCCGGGTGGCGGTCTCCGAACGGCGGGCGGGCGCGCTCGCGATCCGCGGCAAACGGGTGGACGCGCTCACGCTGGCGGCGTTCGGCGCGGCGCTCGTCATCGGCTCGCTGCTCATGCTGTTGCGGCTGCACGACTCGTAGGAACACGACCTCGTCGCGGGCTTACCACACCCGTCCGATAGCCTCAACGGCCAGTGAGCCTCAAAAAGGACGTGCTGGCCAGTTAATTCAGAAGGGGAACCCCACGCATGCCCAAGATCAAGGTAGCGGGTCCAGTCGTCGAGCTCGACGGCGACGAGATGACCCGGATCATCTGGAAGTTCATCAAGGACCAGCTGATCCTTCCCTACCTCGACGTCGACCTGAAGTACTACGACCTCGGTATTGAGAACCGCGACGCCACCGACGACCAGGTCACGATCGACGCCGCCAACGCCATCAAGCAGTACGGCGTGGGCGTGAAGTGCGCGACGATCACGCCGGACGAGGCCCGCGTCGAGGAGTTCGGCCTGAAGAAGATGTGGAAGTCCCCGAACGGGACGATCCGCAACATCCTCGGCGGTGTCATCTTCCGCGAGCCGATCATCATGTCGAACATCCCGCGGCTCGTCCCCGGCTGGACCAAGCCGATCGTCGTCGGCCGTCACGCCTTCGGCGACCAGTACCGCGCCACCGACCTGAAGATTCCCGGCGAGGGCACGCTGACGCTGACGTTCACGCCCAAGGACGGCAGCGAGCCGATCGAGCTCAACGTCTTCGACTTCCCCGGCGCCGGCGTCGCCCTGGCGATGTACAACCTGGACGAGTCGATCCGCGACTTCGCCCGCGCCTCCATGCGGTACGGCCTCGACCGCGGCTACCCGGTCTACCTGTCGACCAAGAACACCATCCTCAAGGCGTACGACGGCCGGTTCAAGGACATCTTCGCCGAGGTCTACGAGACCGAGTTCAAGGCCGACTTCGAGGCCGCCGGGATCACCTACGAGCACCGCCTGATCGACGACATGGTGGCCGCCTCCCTCAAGTGGGAGGGCGGGTACGTCTGGGCCTGCAAGAACTACGACGGCGACGTCCAGTCGGACACGGTGGCGCAGGGCTTCGGCTCGCTCGGCCTCATGACCAGCGTGCTCATGACCCCCGACGGCCGCACCGTCGAGGCCGAGGCGGCGCACGGCACGGTGACCCGTCACTACCGCCAGCACCAGCAGGGCAAGCCGACCTCCACCAACCCGATCGCCTCGATCTTCGCGTGGACCCGCGGCCTGCAGCACCGCGGCAAGCTCGACAACCAGCCCGAGGTCATCGACTTCGCCGAGAAGCTGGAGCAGGTCTGCATCGAGACCGTCGAGGGCGGCCAGATGACCAAGGACCTCGCGCTCCTGGTCGGCGGCGACGCCGAGTGGCTGACCACGCAGGACTTCCTCGCGGCTCTCGACGAGAACCTCAAGAAGAAGATGGCGCAGTAACGAGAGCGCGCTTGGCGGCGTGCCTCGGAACACGCCCTGAAACGTGCCCTGTAACGGGCCTGGAAACGGGCCTCTGCCTGCGGTTCTCCACCGCCGGGCAGAGGCCCGTTCGCTTTACGGACCGGCTGCCGGCCGAGCGGCCGCCTGGACGGCGCGGAAGGCGGCGCGGGCGCCGTACGGCCGGGCGGTCACACCCCGGGCCGTCCGAAACTTTCCGGGCGGCCCGTTTCCGTCACTCGGAGGTAGGGGCCGCTCGCCGCATTGTCACGGTTTCCTGACGTCACGGCGCGGTATCGAGCCGCGGAACCGTCGCACCGGGGCCGTAAAGTTCTGGTGCCGGTAGTTTGCCGAATCGTGGGGAACGGAATGCCGCAGATCGCGCCGTTGCAACCGGGGGATCCGACCAATCTCGGTCCCTTCGTGCTGTCCGGCCGTCTCGGCGAGGGCGGGCAGGGCGTGGTCTACTTCGGCCAGGACGAGGCCGGAGAGCGGGCCGCGGTCAAGCTGCTGCACGTCAAGTTCTCCGGTGACGCGACGGCCAGGTCCCGCTTCGCGCGGGAGCTGCGCGCCGCCCAGCGCGTGGCGAGCTTCTGCACCGCCCGGGTCCTGGCGGCCGACCTGGAGGGCGACACGCCCTACATCGCGAGCGAGTTCATCGACGGGCGTTCGCTGCGCGAGACCGTCGAGGAGGACGGGCCGCTGACCGGTTCGAGCCTGGAACGGCTGGCGGTCGGCACGGCCACCGCGCTCACCGCGATCCACCAGGCGGGCATCGTCCACCGCGACTTCAAGCCCGACAACGTGCTGCTGGCCGTGGACGGCCCGCGGGTGGTGGACTTCGGCATCGCCCGCATCCTCGACTCGACCGCCACGATCACCAGCCGGGCGATCGGCACGCCCGCCTACATGGCGCCCGAGCAGATCTCCGGCGGCACGGTCGGGCCCCCTGCCGACGTGTTCTCCTGGGCCTCCACGATCGCGTTCGCCGCGACCGGCGACGTCGTGTTCGGAGGCAACTCGATCGCGGTCGTGCTCAACCGCATTCTCAACCACGACATCGACACTGGGATGCTGCCCGAGCCGCTCGGCGGAGTGGTCCGCGCGTGCCTGCGCAAGTCGCCGGACGAGCGCCCGGCGGCCGACCAGATCCTGCTGCGCCTGCTGGGCCGCGCGGTGTCGGGCGACGCGTCGGCTGTCGTGCTGTCCGAGGGCGCCGCGCACGCCGCCGACCCCGACGCTCTCGCGCGTACGGGGCCGGTCCGCGCCCCGGCGACGGGCGGCGCCGGTCGGCTGCCCACGGGTGGCGCACGGACCGGAACCGGTGCGGGGGCCGGGAGCGGCCCGGCGGTCGGGAGCGGCCCAGGAGCCGGGAGCGGCGTATGGACCGGCACAGGCGACCACGCCGGTCATGCTGGGAACGCCGGTCAGGCCGGTCACGCCGCGAACGCCGGTCAGGCCGGTCACGCCGCGAACGCCGGTCGGGCTCGGAACGTGGGTCATGCCGGGAACGTCAGCCAGGGTGGTCACGGCGGAAACGCCGGTCAGGCCGGTCACGCCGGGAACGCCGGCCAGGGCGGTCACGCCGCGAACGCCGGTCGGGCTCGGAACGCGGGTCATGCTGGGAACGTCAGCCAGGGTGGTCACGGCGGAGACGCCGGTCAGGCCGGGAACGACGCGTCGACCGGGGCGTCTCAGTCCGCCTCGTTGTCCGGCCCCACCAACCCCAGGTTCGGCGCTGTCCCACGCGAGGGCACGGGGGGCCTCGGTGGTCACGCCACCGTATGGCCTGTTGTGGCGGCTTTCGACGCGGCGGGGCCCGTACCGGCCAGGCCCCTGCCAGGCGGAACGGGATCTGCTGGCACCGGGCCGGCTGAGACGGGGCCGGGCGATGCCGGGGCATACGGCGTGCCGGACGCGACCGGGACGTACGGGATGGAGCCGGGCGGGACCGGACCGGGTGGCACAGGGCCCAGCGGCACAGGGCCCAGCGGCACAGGGCCCGGCGACACAGGGCCGGGTGGTGGGGCACGACGTCGCCGGAGGGGCCTCTTCGGCGCGCTCGCGGCCGTGCTCGCCGTCGTGGCCGCCGGTACCGCGATCTTGGCCGCCAAGACCGGCTTCGCGTTCGGTGACGCGAGCGAGGACGGCGCCACCGGCGCCGTGGTCACGCCGCGGCCGAAGCCGGCGTACGGCTCGGTTTATGACAAGGCGCGGCAGACCAAGCGGCTGACGATCGGTGTGCGGTGGGACGTGCCCGGGGTCGGTCTGGAGCAGGCGAGCGGGTTCAGCGGGTTCGACGTGGACGTCGCGACGGCCATCGCCAGGCGCCTGAACGTCCCCGCGAACGGGATCACCTTCCGCAGGCTCGGCGTCGGCGACCGGGTGCGCGCGCTGACCGACGGCACGGTGGACATGGTCGTGGCGACCTACTCCTACGACGACAACCGCAACGACGCGGTCACGTTCGCCGGGCCGTACTACACGGCCCACACCGACCTGCTGGTGCTCTCCGGCTCGCGCATCAAGAAGCTGGCGGACCTGGCCGGGCGTCGGATGTGCGCGCCCGTCGGCAGCGTCAGCGCCCGGCTCGTCGCCGACAAGGTGGGCGTCGAGCAGGTCCCGGTGAACGACTACGCCGAGTGCATGAACCTGCTGACGCGAGGCGAGGTCGACGCCGTCCCGGGGGACGACCTCATCATCGCCGGTTTCGCCAACCGCGTGGCGAGCCTGAAGCTGTCGGTGCTCGGCGTGCGGCTGACCGACCAGCGCTACGCCGTCGGCCTGCCGAAGAGGGACCTGCGCACCTGCCGCGCCGTGGAGGACGCGATCAGCGGCATGTACGGCGACGGCACGATGCGTGACCTGCTGCGCAAGCACTTCGGCAACGTCGACTTCGCTCCTGAGCAGGACGTCCCGCCCAAGCTCGCCTGCCGCTGACCCCGCACTCCGGCCGGCCGGGCTGTGGTGCGTCATGAGCGCGCCCCTGCCGGCCGAGCGCTCACACCTCGGCTCGCCGAGCCGGCACTCTGATCGGCTGAGCCCCGCGCCACGGCTGCCCGAGCCCGCGCCCTGGCTCCGCTGGGCCCGCACTCCGGTCCGCCGGGTGTGCGGCGCCTCATGTCCGTACTCCGGCCGGCCGGGCGGGCGGGGTCCAGGCCCTAGGCCCGGTCGCCCGTCGGGGCTCAGGAGGCGTCCGGGCTCAGGAGGGGGCCGCGCCCTCCTCCGTGGAGGTCTGGCGGCCGATTTGGGCGATGGCGTCGTCGGCCCACTGCAGGGAGGTGCGGACCTGCCGGAGGCCGAGGTCCAGGGCGAGGTCGCCGAACCTGACCCCGGATGTCCTCTCCGGGGTGGAGGCGGCCTGCTTGGACGCCCGCAGGGCCTCCAGCTCGGCCAGCTTGTGCTCCATGTGGCTCTTCAGCCGTTCCAGCACGTCGAGCGCCTCGCGTGGTTCGAGTAGCGGGAGCAGGAACGCCTGCAGCGCGACCTCGCTGCGCGTCGGACCGGTGGGGTCGTGCCCGATCAGCCAGGCGCGCAGCTCCGCGCGGCCTTCCGGCGTGATCGAGTAGATCTTCCGCCCCCGTGCGCCCTCCGCCTCCACCGTGACCAGCCCGTCGGCGGTCATCTTCGCCAGCTCGGGATAGATCTGGCTGTGCCCCGCCTGCCAGACGTGGGCCACCGACCTCTCGAACCCCTTGGTCAGGTCGTAGCCGCTGGCCGAGCCGTACGCCGTCAGCAGACCGAGAAGGGCGATGCGCAGGGACATGCCCCCACTATACCTAAGGATTGACATGTAAGCTCTTACATGTCACCTTCGACATATGCGATCCAGAAACGGACTCCTCCTTTTCGCCGTGCTCGGCGGCATGTTCCTGGCGATGCTCGACCAGACGATCGTCGGCACCGCGCTGCCGAGGATCACCACCGAGCTGGGCGGCACCGACCTCTACACCTGGGTGGTGACCGCCTATCTCCTCACCTCGACCGTCACGGTCCCGCTGTACGGCCGGCTCTCCGACGCGTACGGGCGAAAGCCGCTCCTGCTGATCGGGGTGGTGTTGTTCCTGCTCGGCTCGATCCTGTCCGGGGCGGCGCAGACCATGGGGCAGCTCATCGCCTTCCGGGGCGTGCAGGGGCTCGGCGCGGGCGCGCTCCTGCCGCTGTCGCTGGCGCTGGCGCTGGACTCGTTCCCGCCGGAGCGCAGCGGGCGGGTGCAGGGCGCCGTGGGCGCCGTCATGGCGCTGAGCTACATCGCCGGGCCGTTCCTCGGCGGCCTGTTCACCGACCACGCGAGCTGGCGCTGGGCCTTCTACGTCAACGTCCCGATCGGGGCCGTCCTCGTGGCCATCATCGTGTGGCGGCTGCCGCACCGTCCCGGGCACGGTGGGGCGCGGCCCGACTATCTCGGCATCGCCGTGTTCAGCGCCGCGATCAGCGCCCTGCTCGTCGGCCTTACCGAGAAGGGGATCGACGGCCACACCTGGACGAGCGGGCCGGTGGCCGGGCCGATCGGCGCGGCGCTCGCGCTGCTCGTGGTGTTCGTCCTCGTCGAACGGCGGGTCGCGGAGCCGATCGTGCCGCTCCACCTGTTCGCGAACGGCACATACTCGCTGGTCAACGTGGCGTCCTTCTTCACGGCGTTCTGCCTGTACGCCGGGGTGGTCTTCCTGCCGCGCTACTTCCAGGAGGCGCACGGCCTGAGCGCGACCTCCTCGGGGCTGCACATCTATCCGCTGATGCTGGCGATGGTCGTGGGCAGCGCCGGCACCGGCGCCCTGATCGCGCGTACCCGCCGCTACAAGCCCTGGCTGGTGATCGCGCCGGTCTTCCTCGTCGCGGGCACGGCGCTGTGCGCGAACCTCGAAGTCGGCACCTCGACTCCGCTGCTCGTCGTGTGGATGGCGCTGATCGGGCTCGGCATGGGGCCCATGCTGTCGGGCCTCACCGTGGCGATCCAGACCTCCGTGCCGGCCCGCTACATCGGCACGGCCAGCGCGAACCTGACGTTCTTCCGGCAGATCGGCGGCTCGGTGGCGCTGGCCGTCGCGGGCACGGCGTACACGTCCGTGGTGACGCGGGAGGCGCCGATGCACGGCCTGCCCGCGGCCCACGCCGCCGCGACCGCGACCGTCATCCCCTGGCTGGGGGTCGTGGGCGCGGTCGTCGCCCTCCTCGCGCTCGCCCTGCTGCCTCGGGGCGGCGTGCCGCTCGACAGGCGCGCGCCGCGGCAGGAGGACCTCGTCGCGGCGTGAGAAGGCACGTCAGCGGCGCTTCGAGCGGCGTGTCGGACGGTGCGCGGGGCCCGTCCGACACGGTTGAATTGATCGCAAGCGTTCGGGGGAGCGGCAGTGGGTCGTAGGGTCGTCACGGGTTTCACGGGTTTGGTCTGTGTGTTCGCCGCCGGAGCGCCTCATCCGGCGCTCGCCGTCACCGGGGAGCCACCCCGGCCGGCACCGGTGAAGGATCAGTGGGGCATGGCAGACCTCACGGTCGGCATCACCGCCACGCCGAAGGTGGCGCAGCCGGGGCAGCCGTTGACCTATCACGTCACCGTGCACAACAAGGGCCCGGGTGACGCCGTGCTGCCGACGCTGCGGGTCGCCCTGCCGAAGGACTTCCAGATCGTCAACGTGGGCGTCGCCGAGTGCGAGCCCGGCAAGGCGCGCAACCGGGTCGTCTGCCATTCGTCCGACGACGTCCTGCCCGGCGGCTCGGGCGACATGACGATCACCGGAGTGATCGCGCCGGGCGCGCACGGACCGCTGCGGGCGCGGGCCGATCTGACCTCCGAGGTGCTCGACAAGGACGAGACCGACAACAGGGCCGAGGTGGTGACCCGGGTCGACGAGGGGGCCGACCTGTCGATGCGGTTCCGCTCCTCGGCCAGGTTCGTCCGCCCGGGTCACTGGTTCTCCGTACGGGCCGAGGTGCGCAACCGGGGGCCGCGCGTCGTGCGGGACGCCTACGTGTTCTTCCAGCCGCGCCGGGCCCGGCTGCTGTCCGCGCGCGGCGGGCGCTGCCGGGGGAACCGCCAGTTCGTGGGGTGCTCGCTGCCGCCGATAAGGTCGGGGTCGCGGGGGCTGATCGAACTCGTGTTCCGGGTGCCGTCCCGGGCCTCGCACGCCGTGGCGACGATGGCCACCGTCTATTCGCGCCGGTACGGCGACCGCCGCCCGGCCAACAACAAGGCGAGCGTACGGGTGGCCCTGCGCCGAGCGTGACCCGGCGGCGTCGATGCGGGCGCCGGGCTCAGGCGGTCTTGGTGGAGGCGGTCCAGGCGTCGGTGACCATGTCGCGAAGCGACGCGTGGGCCGGCTTCCAGCCCAGCTCGTGCTGGATCTTCTCCGACGACGCCACCAGCACGGCCGGATCGCCGGGACGGCGCGCCGCGACGGTGGTCGGGATGGGGTGCCCGGTCACCTCGCGGCAGACGTCCACGACCTCCTTGACCGAGAAGCCCGTGCCGCTGCCGAGGTTGTAGATCCGGTGCTCGCCGGGCGTGCAGGCGTCCAGGGCGAGCAGGTGAGCGCGGGCGAGGTCGGCGACGTGGACGTAGTCGCGGATGCAGGTGCCGTCCGGAGTGGGGTAGTCGGTGCCGAAGACGCTGACCGACTCGCGCTCGCCGAGGGCGACCTTGAGGATGTTGGGGATCAGGTGGGTCTCGACCGTGTGCCGCTCGCGGAACTCGCCGTACGCACCGGCCACGTTGAAGTAGCGCAGGCTGACCGCGCCCAGGCCGTACATCCCGGCGAAGGCGGTCAGCGCGGTGTCAACGGCGAGCTTCGACGCACCGTAGGGGTTGCCAGGGCGGGTCGGGTCGGTCTCCAGGATGGGCGTGCGCTCGGGCTCGCCGTACGTGGCGGCGGTGGAGGAGAACACGATCCGGTTCACCCCGGCCTGCCGCATGGCGTCGAGCAGCGCGAGCGTGCCGCCGAGATTGTTCGACCAGTACAGCCCCGGCTTCTCCACCGACTCGCCCACCAGGGACTTGGCCGCGAAGTGGAGCACGGCGTCGAACCCTTCGGACAGCACGCCGCCCGCCTCGGTGATCGACGCCTGCACGAACGCGGCTCCCGCCGGAACGGCGTCGGCGTGCCCCGTCGACAGGTCGTCGAGCACCGTGACCTCGTGCCCCTCCTCCAGGAGTTGCGCCGCCACGACGCTGCCGATGTACCCGGCTCCACCAGTAACCAGCAGCTTCACTGTTCGCTCCTGTTCAGAAGTGTTGGATTATGTACGTCCGGGGCCTAGCTTACGCGGTTCCCATGAGGAGCGGGTTAAATGCCTCCAGTACCGCAATCCCAGCAAGTCGCAGGGGATCGCGACGACCGGCCCGGCCTGCCTGACACCCGAACGGACTGATGACGTTGAGCAACGTCGCGGTGACCATCACCCTGGTCCTGATATTCATCCTGATCGGCGGGTTCTTCGCCGCGGCCGAGATGGCGATGGTCTCGCTGCGGGAGAGCCAGATCCGCCGCCTGAGCCGCGAGGAGGGACGCCGCGGCGCGCGGGTGCAGAAGCTCGCCCGCGACCCCAACCGCTTCCTGTCCGCCATCCAGGTCGGGGTGACCGTGGCGACCGTGCTGTCGGCCGCGCTCGGCGCCGACGCGCTCGGCCCGCGCTTCGCCCCGGTCCTGGAGCAGTGGGGCCTGCGGCCGAGCGTGGCCGCGCCCGTCGCGTTCGTGGCCGTCACGCTGGCCATCTCGTACGTCACCCTGGTGCTCGGCGAACTGGCGCCCAAGCGGCTCGGCCGGCAGCGGGCGGAGAGCCTGTCGCTCGTCACCGCCCCGCTGCTCGACCGGATCGCCATGCTGTCGAGGCCGGTGATCTGGCTGCTGTCCAAGTCGACCAACGGCGTCGTACGGCTGCTCGGGGGCAACCCGTCCGCCGACAGGGCGGCCATGACCACCGAGGAACTGCGCGACATGGTCGTGGGCCACACGGAGCTCACCCAGGACGAGCGCGACGTGATCGCCGAGGTGTTCGCGGCGGGCAAACGGCAGCTCAGGGAGGTCATGCTGCCCCGCACGGAGGTCGAGTTCATGGCGGCCGACACCCCGCTCGCCGAGGCGGCCGTGCTCGCCGCGGCCATGCCGCACTCGCGGTTTCCCGTCTATCGCGACTCCTACGACGACGTGATCGGGTTCGTGCACGTGCGCGACCTGCTCGACCCGGTGCGCACCGGGCGGCTGGAGCCGATCAGCGAGCTGGTGCCGATCCGCCCGGTCAAGTTCGTGCCCGCGAGCAAGCGGGTCCTCGTCACGCTCGCGGAGATGCGCGACGAGGGCCACCACCTCGCCATCGTGGTGGACGAGTACGGCGGCACCGACGGCATCGTGACGCTGGAGGACCTGGTCGAGGAGCTCGTGGGCGACATCCGCGACGAGTACGACGAGAGCGGCGACGCCGTACGCGTGATCGCCGGGGATGTCGAGGTCGAGGGGCTCGTCAACCTGGATGAGTTCCACACGCAGACGGGCGTGCGGTTGCCCCACGGGCCGTACGAGACCCTGGGCGGCTACGTCATGGCCTTCCTCGGCCACCTGCCCCAGCGCGGCGAGGTCGCCGAGGCGCCGGGCGTGAAGCTGACCGTGACGGAGATGGACGGCCGCCGCGTCTCCCGCGTCCGCGTCACCCGTACGCCCCCGGAAGACCCGGCGCCGGCGGCGACCGGCTGAGCGGCGGGCGGGGCATCGGCGCGGGGCCGGGGAAGTGTTCCACGCTCGGCGCCCGAGGGAGGCGTCCTCCCCACAGGCGCGGGGCCGGGGAAGTGTTCCACGCCCGGCGCCCGAGGGAGGCGTCCTCCCCACAGGCGCGGCCCCACCGCGAGCTGTGGCGATCCTGTCGGCTCAGGGACCTCGGCGGCGGGAGCGTCCGCCACGGGCCGCGTCTGTCGCGGGCAGCCCGCGACTGCTGACAGAATTGCCGTATGGCTCTTGCTCGCGTCCTGTCCGGTATCCAGCCGACCGCCGACTCGTTCCACCTGGGCAACTATCTCGGCGCCATCCGTCAGTACGTCGCGCTGCAGGACACTCATGAGGCCTTCTTCTTCATCGCCGACCTGCACGCGCTGACCGTCGCGCCCAAGCCCGAGGAGCTGCGCCGGCGCACCAGGATCGCCGCCGCCCAGCTGTTCGGCGCGGGGCTCGACCCGGAGCGCGCCGCGGTCTTCGCACAGAGCCACGTGCGTGAGCACAGTGAGCTCGCCTGGTATCTGATCTGCCAGACCGGCATGGGCGAGGCCGGCCGGATGACGCAGTTCAAGGACAAGTCCGCGCGCTATGGCGAGAGCTCGGCCAGCGTGGGCCTGTTCACCTATCCGATCCTCCAGGCGGCCGACATCCTGATCTACCAGGCCGACCAGGTGCCGGTCGGGGTGGACCAGAAGCAGCACCTGGAGCTCAGCCGCGACCTCGCGCAGCGCTTCAACAGCCGCTACGGCCAGACGTTCAAGGTGCCGAGCCCCTACATCCTCAAGGAGGTCGAGAAGATCACCGACCTCCAGGACCCGACCGCCAAGATGTCCAAGTCGTCGTCGAGCCCGCAGGGCATCCTCGACGTGCTGGAGGAGCCGAACGTCCTGCGCAAGAAGGTCATGCGCGCGGTGACCGACACCGGCAGCGAGGTCGTCGCCGACGAGGAGAACAAGCCGGGCGTCACCAACCTGCTGCGCATCCTGTCCGCGCTGACCGGCACGCCGATCCCCGACCTGGAGACCCGGTTCGCCGGGCAGGGATACGGCGCGTTCAAGAAGGAGGTCGCCGAGGCCGTCGTCGAGACGTTCTCGCCGATCCGGGAGCGTACGGAGAAGCTGCTGGCCGACGAGGCCGAGCTCGACCGGCTGCTGATCGCGGGCGCCGCCCGGGCCCGCAAGGTGGCCCGCGAGACGATGGAGCAGGTCCGCGAGCGCCTCGGCCTGCTTCCCACGCCGCGCTTCGAGTGAGCCCGTGCCCACGCCGCACTTCGTGTGAGCGCGCCCAGGCCGCTCTTCGAGTGAGCCGCGTTCGCTTCGTCCTTCGAGCGACCCGCGTCTGAGACCGCGGCCCCGCCCCGGGCCGCGGTCGCCGTACGCATCGAGACGCCTTCTCCGGGTACACAAGGGCGATGGGAATGGCGTTGGTCGACCGGGTCACGCGGCGGATCGATGAGGTCAGGGCATGGGGCCGCATGCGGATCGAGCGTGACCGGATCCGCTTCCCCTGGTTCGATCACCTCATCCGGACCGTGCAGCGCTACCAGGTGCAGTCGGGAGACCGGCTTGCGGGCGCCATCACCTACTTCGCGTTCCTGTCGTTCTTCCCGCTGATCGCGTTGGCGTTCGCCCTGTTCGGCTACATCGTGACGATCCGCCCGGACGCGCTCGCCACGCTCACCGAGGCGATCAACAAGCAGCTTCCCGGGCTCGCGGACCAGCTCCACATCGACCAGCTGGCCGGGGCCCGCGCCCGGGCCGGGGTCATCGGTCTGCTCGGTCTGCTGTACGCCGGGCTGGGCGCCATGGACGCCCTGCGCGGGGCCCTGCGCACCATCTGGATGACCTGCGAGCCGCCGCTCAACTACTTCGTCGGCAAGCTCCGCGACCTCGTCGCGCTCGTGCTGATGGGCCTGGCCATGCTGGTCTCGGTGATCGCGAGTGGGTTCGCCACCGGGGCCACGAGCACGGTCGCGGGATGGCTCGGCCTGGGCTCCTCGCCACTGGCCGGCTTCGGGATCTGGCTCGCCGGGATCGGCGCGAGCCTCGTCGCCGACCTGCTGCTCTTCCTGGTCATCCTCGGCTGGCTGGCCAAGCCGCCGCAGCCGTTCCTCGTCGTGCTCAAGGGCGCGCTGCTGGGGGCGGTCGGCTTCGGCGTGCTGAAGCAGCTCGCGGCGCTGATCCTGGCCGGCACCCTGCGCAACCCGGTGTACGGCACGTTCGCCGTGGTCGTGGGGCTGCTGCTGTGGATCAACCTGTCGGCCCGGGTGATCCTCTACGCCGCCGCGTGGACGGCGACGGCCACTCTTGGCCCGCCGCCCCAGCCCACCCCGCTGCCGTCGCCCGCGACCACGCCCACGACCGGCCGTGGCCCGACCTGACGGGGGCGCAGCCCGAGGGGTCGGTGGGCACCGATCCCCGGCCGGCCGCCGAGGCCGTGCTGAAGCTCGTCGGCAGCGACGAGCCGCCGCTACGGCTGCTGCTGGGCGGCATGGCCTACGACCTGGCCTTCGACGTCTCCCGTCAGCGCATGAAGACGCGGGCCCGATGGGAGGAGGTCAGCCGCGCCGCCGAGCACGCCGTCCCCGCCCGCGAGTTAGCCGGTGGCATCGCCGGGCGTCCTGCGGCGCCGGCGCAGGGCGTACGCGCCGAGGGCGAGGACCACGACGGCGCCGCCGCCGATCACCAGGGGAGTGGTCGAGCCCGCGCCGTTGGAGGCGGGGTCCTCTCCACGTGCCCTGGCCGCGCCCACGTCGGCCCCGCCCGGCGTCGGAGAGGCCCGTACGGCCAGGGGGGAGGAGGCGGGCTTGGGGTCGGGCGCGGGGGCGACCAACTGGCCCACGGGGGCCGCCTTGCCCCTCGCGGCGAAGCCCCAGTCGAGCAGCTTGGCGACCTCGTCCCAGAAAGAACCGGGGTGATGCATGATCACGACGAGGATCGTGTGGCCGTCACGCTTGGCCGCGCCCACGAAGCTGCCCAGGGCCTTGGACGTCCAGCCGTTCTTGACGCCGAGCATGCCCTTGTAACGGCCCAGCAGCCGGTTGTGGTTGGCCATCTCGTAGTAAGCGGGCGCGGGAGACTCGCTGGCCTCGGCGTCGTCGCGGCGCTTCTTCTTCTTTTTCTTCTTGGGGTCTTCCTTGGGCGCGGGGAACTTGGCGACCTTCGTGCTGATGTATTCGCGGAAGTCCGGGAGCGCCAGCCCGGCCCGCGCGATCAAGGCGAGGTCGTACGCCGAGCTGCGCTGGCCCGGGGCGTCGAGGCCGTTCGGCGTCTTGGCCACCGTGTCGTACGCCTGGAGCTTGCGCGCCTCCTTGTTCATGTCGGCGAGCGTCTTCTTCACGCCGCCGTTGGCCTCGGCCAGCGCGACGGCCGCGTCGTTGCCGGAGACCATGAGCAGCGCCCGGAAGAGGTCGTCGACCTTGTAGATCGGCTCGGGGACGATGCCGACGGCGCTGCCCTCCACATTGCAGGCTTCCTCGCTCGGCTTGATCTTGCGGTTCTTGTCGAGCCGGGGGATCAGCGTCACGGCCGTCAGCGTCTTGAGCGTGCTCGCGGGCAGGTAGTGCCCGTGCGGGTCCTTGGCCGCGAGCACCGCGCCGGTGTCGGCGTCGGCGATGACGTACGCGCTGGCCTCGGTCTTGGGCGGGGGCTTGATCCCGGCGGGCCGGATGATCCCGCGGCCGGCGAGCCGGTCTCCGCCGATGGCGCCGTTAGCCTTGCCTGTTCCAGAGACGGCCGTTCCAGAGACGGTCGCTCCGGTGACAGCGGTTCCCGTCACTGTGGTTCCGGCCACTGTGGTTCCGGTGACTGCGGTGCCGAGCGTGGCCGTGCCGGTCTGCCGCGGCGCCAGGTCTGGCACGGCCCGTGCGTTCGCGGTGGGAGGGGCGCAGAGCAGCGCCGTCGTCAGCACCCCCGTCGTCGTCACGGTCGCGGCGAGGGCCCGCAGGTTCGTCCCCATAGGTCGCTCAGCCTAGCCTCGACTGCCTTCGCATGAAGCGACATATGCCCCAAATGCCACAGGGCCACGCTGGGGGCGGCCCGATACTGTGGACATGACGAGACGTGTATCGATCTTCCTTGTGGCACTCGGTGTTTTCACGATCTTCGAATGGATCAACCTCGGCTTCAACCTCGCCGACGGGCACGAGACGTCCTTCTATGTCATCCACGGCGTGCTCATCGCGGTGAACATCATCCTGGGGCTGGCGCTCGGGGCGGTCGGCGTGCGGGGATGGATGAAGGGTAGGGCCTGAGCCTGGAACGACCTCGTCCGCTGTGACCTGACCTGAGGGTCGGCAGGGACCGAACGTGATGGAGGCAAGCTTTGGCGATCGACTTCAACCCCTCACGTGGCGCGACGCTCGGCGTGGAATGGGAGCTTCAGCTCGTCGACCGGCTGACGCGTCATCTCCGCCAGGACGCCAAGGAGGTGCTCGCCGCGGTTCCCGACCTCAGTGAGGGGCAACGGCCCAAGGCCATGCACGAGCTCATGCAGTCGCAGGTCGAGATCGTCACCGACGTCTGTCACACCGTCGCCGAGGCGGTGCAGGATCTGAAGAAGAGCATCGGCCGGCTGGCCGAGACCGTCGAGCCGCGCGGCATCGGGCTCGCCTGCACCGGGACCCACGCGATCAGCGACTGGCGCGACGCGGTCTACGCGCCGAGCCAGCGCTACGTGGAGCTGATCGAGGACCTGCAATGGCTCGCCTGGCGGATCCAGACGTTCGGCGTGCACGTCCACGTGGGCGTCAAGGAGCGGGACAAGGTCATCCCGATCGTCAACGCCCTCGCGGCGTACCTGCCGCACTTCCTCGCGCTCACCTCCTCCAGCCCCTTCTGGGGCGGGCAGGACACCGGGCTGGCGTCCAGCAGGGCCATCGTCTTCGGCTCGCTGCCCACGGCCGGGCCGCCGCACCTGCTGGCCGACTGGGCCGAGTTCGAGGAGTACATGGACACGCTGCTGCGGGCGGGCACGATCCGCAGCATCAAGGAGGTGTGGTGGGACATCCGGCCGCACCCCGACTTCGGCACGATCGAGATCCGGATGTTCGACGGCATCCCGACGCCGCGCGAGGTCGGCATGGTGGCCGCGCTGTCCCAGTGCCTCGTGCAGCAGTTCGATCAGCAGCTCGACCGGGGATACACGCTGCCGCATCCCGCGGCGTGGGTGGTGCGCGACAACAAGTGGCGCGCCACGCGCTACGGCCTCGACATGGACGTCATCACCGACGACCATGGCGCCACGGCGCCGATGCGCGACGTATTGTATGAACTTCAGCGTGAACTCGAACCCGTCGCCGAGCGGCTCGGCTGTGCCGACGAGCTGGCGGTCGTGACCGAGGTGCTGGAGCAGGGGAGCTCATCCGAGCGCCAGCGAGCGATCCTCGCCGACGGCGGAACCCTCCAGGACGTGGTCGACGCCACGGTAATCGAGCTCGCCGAGGACAGGTTCGTCACCGCGAACCCCAACCGCGAGATCGGACAATCAGCCACCTGACGGGGTAGGCCTGATATGTCCGTCAACAGTGCCTAGTTCTGACAACGTGCGGCGCCCGGTGTAAATACTGGGCAATCCGCCGTATCGGAGGGTCGCGGCATGGAAGGATTGTGAATGAAGGGTCGGTGGAGGCGAGACACGCCCGCTCGACCCTTTTGGGCTTTTTCGTGACTTTTCATGATCATATTGGACGATCCGGCAATCCGTGGCGGGACGGCTCGCCGGAGAAGGGAAGACCCGTGGCCACCTCATCGAAGCTCGCAACGCCGGACGCGGCCGTGCCGGGAAGTAACGACCTGGCCGGGCAGCTGGCGGAATTCCTTCGCGAGCACAACGATGAGCTGATCGAGTTCCGGCGAGACGTACACGCGCACCCGGAGATCGCCTTCAGCGAGCATCGCACGACAGAGAAGATCGCTGAGCGGCTGACGGACGCCGGGCTCACCCCGCACCCGCTGTCGCGCGGCACCGGCCTGTGGGTGGACCTCGGACGCGGCGAGGGCCCCACGGTCGCACTGCGCGCCGACATCGACGCGCTGCCGATGGAGGACGAGAAGGACGTCCCCTATCGCTCCACGAACCCCAACGCGTGTCACGCCTGCGGCCACGACGTGCACACCTCGATCGTCCTCGGCGCGGGGTTGTTCCTGGCGTCGCAGGCCGACGCGGGAGCGCTCCCCGGCCGGGTGCGGCTGATCTTCCAGCCGGCCGAGGAGGTCGCGGGCGGCGCGCTCGAGGTCATGCGCGACGGCGGCCTCAACGAGGTCGACCGCATCTTCGCGCTGCACTGCGACCCGCGCCTCGACGTCGGTCACATCGGCCTGCGGACCGGCCCGATCACCGGGTCCTGCGACAGTTTGCGGATCCGTGTCGCGGGCCCGGGCGGGCACACCGCCCGCCCGCACCTGACCGTCGACCTCGTCTACGCGCTCAGCAAGATCGTCACCGAGCTGCCGGCCGCGCTGTCGCGCCGCGTCGACCCGCGCTCCAGCCTCAGCCTCGTGTGGGGCCAGATCTCCGCGGGTTCCGTGGCCAACGCGATCCCGGACTTCGGGGTGGCCCAGGGCACGGTCAGGTCGCTCGACGAGGACGCCTGGCACCAGGCTCCCGACATGGTCAAGGCCCTGCTCGACTCGGTCGCGGGCGCGTACGGCGTGGACGCCGAGATCGACTACCGGCGCGGCACGCCGCCCACGGTGAACGAGGCCACCAGCATCCAGATGCTGAACGACGCGGTCACCCAGGTCATCGGCGAGGGCGCGGCCGTGCCCACGCCGCAGAGCCTCGGCGGCGAGGACTTCTCCTGGTATCTCGAGTCGGTGCCCGGCGCGCTCGCCCGGCTGGGCACCCGGGCGCCGGGGACCGTCGACGAGGTCGACATCCACCGGCCGCTGTTCGATGTGGACGAGCGCGCGATCGGGATCGGGGTCAAGGTTCTGGCCGCCACCGCGCTGACCGCGCTGTGGGGCGGTGCCCGCTGAACCGAGCCCAGGTGAATTCGCGCCCGTCGGATCCGCGCCCGTTGAATCCGCAGCCGTCGGATCCGCGCCTGTTGAGCCGGCGCCCGTGGGACGCGCGTTTCTCGGACCCGCGCCTGTCGGACCCGCGCCTGTCGGACCCGCGCCTGTCGAACCCGCGTCTGTTAAGTGCGCGCCCGTTGAATCCGCAGCCGTCGGATCCGCGTCTGTTGAGCCGGCGCCCGTGGGACGCGCGCTTCCCGGACGCGCGCTTCCCGGACCGCGCTCACCCGACCGGCCGAGCCCGCTGAGCCGTACGCCGCCGTGCCCGACGTCTCCCTCCTGCGTCCCGAGGACCCCCGGCATCTCGGGAACTACCGTCTCGACGGCCGCCTCGGCGCGGGCGGCCAGGGCGTCGTCTTCCGAGGCACCGCCCCGTCGGGCGTGCCGGTGGCCGTGAAGCTCCTGCACGCCCGGCTCGACGGCACCGCCGCCCGGCGCGCCTTCGCCCGTGAGATCGAGGCGGTGCGCCGGGTCGCGCCGTTCTGCACCGCCCAGGTCCTCGACGCCGACCTCGACGGCGACCGGCCGTACGTCGTGAGCGAGTACGTCGACGGGCCGTCGCTGCGCGAGCACGTGACGGCGGCGGGACCGCGGACGGGCGGCGATCTCGACCGGGTCGCCGTGGGGACGGCGACCGCGCTGGCCGCGATCCACCGGGCGGGAATCGTCCACCGCGACTTCAAGCCGGGCAACGTGCTCCTCGGCTCGGACGGGCTGCGGGTCGTCGACTTCGGCATCTCGCGGCTCGCCGACGCCACCGCGACGACCGGGAATCTCGTCGGCACCCCGGCCTACATGGCGCCGGAGCAGCTCCAGGGCCGGTCTGCCGCTCCGGCGGCGGACGTGTTCTGCTGGGCGCTCACGCTCGTCTACGCGGCGAGCGGGCGGCACGCCTACACCGGTGACACGCACGCGGCCGTCATGGCCCGCATCCTGTACGGCATGCCGGACCTCGGGCCGCTCGCCGGCCTGCTGAAAGACCTCGTCGTGGCGTGCCTGGCCGCGGACCCGGCCGACCGGCCGGACGCCGGACAGGTGCTCAGCGCCCTGCTCGACCGGCCCTCCCCAGGCCGGCCCGGACCCCCGAAGCGGGCGGGGCAGGGCATGACCGCACCGGGGCCCGGCGGCTCCGCAGCGTCCTTCTTTGCGGCGTCCGGCTCTGCGGTGTCCGGGTCTACGGCACCGCCACGACAGGAGCCGGGGGCTACGTCGCCCGGGGCGCGGGCCGACACCGGCCAGATCGACACAAGCCAGACCGACACAAGCCAGGCCGACACAGGCCAAGCCGACACAGGCCAGGCCGACACAGGCCGGACCGATGTTGACGAGTCCGACACCGAGCCGACCGGCCGAGAACCCGCAGACACCGAGCCGGCCAGCCTGGATCCGACCGGCTCGTATCCGACCGGCCTGGGCCCGACCAGCCCGACGCCGACCGGCCCGACGCCGACCGGCTCGGCTCCGATCAGCCGGACGCCGACCAGCCCGGAGCGGACCAGTACGGAGCGGACCAGTACGGAGCGGACCAGTACGGAGCGGACCGGCACGGAGCCCGGGGGAGCCGAGGGCGTCCTGGTGGACCGGCCTACGGAGCTCGCCAGACCCGGCGGGCGTGGTCGCGGGCGGGCGCGTGCGGTGATCGCCTCGCTCGTCCTCCTCGTCGCGGTCGTCGTCGCAGCGGGTGTCGCGTGGGTCCTGACGAACGGCGAACCCGGCCGCGAATCCGCCCACCAGCCAGCCCGCCTGGCCGGGCGCCTCGACGGGACGTGGACGGGCGTCGCCCGCTATCCCTCGGCCGGCCGGATCTTCCCGGTCGAGATCCGCCTGACCACCCCGGCACGGATGAGGTGGGGTGCCGACCTCCACTGCTCCGGCCGTCTCACCCCCGCGCGCGAATCGGGCGAGACGCTCGTGCTGACCCTCGACCAGGTGAAGGGCGACGCGTGTTATCCCGGAAGCGTTTCGATCACCTGGCGGGGCGACACCGCGGCCGACTTCGCGGTGACACGCGAAGGAGAACGGGACGCCCGATACTCGGGGTCTCTTTCGCATACGAATTGACTCAAATGGGATAAATCTGTCAGGGACTTTGTGTCCCACGTTCTCCTGGACGCCCAGCGGGTATCGCGAGGTTGGGACAATTCCGGGATGGAGGTCCGATTGCGGGCGTTCCGGGCGGTGATGGCGGGCGCCGTCGCCGCCGCCGTGACCGCCGTCGCGGGATGCGGCGGCGAGGTGAGCACGGCGACCCCGCGTACACGTCCGCTGCAGGTCGGGCTCGTGTACGACATCGGCGGACGGGGCGACCAGTCGTACAACGACGCCGCGGCCGCCGGAGTCGACGAGGCCAAGCGCAACCTGAAGGGCATGCGGGTGCGTGAGGTCGAGGCCGCGCCGGGCGAGCCCGCCACCCGCAAGGTGGAGCGGGTGCGGGCACTCGCCGCGGCGGGATACGACCCGATCATCGCGGTCGGATACTCGTACGCACCGGCGCTGGCGCGGATCGCCCCGAGGTTTCCCAGGACGCGGTTCGCGATCGTCGACGAGCCCACGGTGAAGGGCCCCAACATCACGAACCTGCTGTTCGCCTCGGAGCAGGGGTCGTTCCTGATGGGCGCGGCGGCGGCGATGAAGTCGCGCACCGGCGACGTCGGCTTCGTCGGGGGCAACCCGTCGCCGCTGGTCAGGAAGTTCGAGGTCGGCTACGTCCAGGGCGTGAAGCACGTGAACCCGCGGGTGCGGATCAGGATCGCCTACCTCACGGGCCCGCACGACCTGAACGGCTTCTACCGGCCCGACAAGGCGGAGAAGGTCGCACGGCGCATGTACCGGGCCGGCGCCGACGTGGTCTACCAGGTCGCCGGGGCCTCGGGGGCCGGGGTGTTCCGCGCGGCGAACGACGCCGGGGCGTGGGCCATCGGCGTCGACTACGACCAGGCCAAGAGCGCCGACCCGGCCGTGCGCCACGTGATCATGACCTCGATGATCAAAAGGATCGACGTCGCGGTCTACGACTACCTCGCCGGCGTCGCCGACCACACCGTGACCAGCGGCCCGGTCGTGTACGACCTGAGGCGCGGCGGCGTCGACTACAGCCTCACCGGCGGCCACATCGACGACATCCAGCCGCGTCTGGAGCTGCTCAAGCAGGAGATCATCCACGGCCGGGTCAAGGTTTCCCCAGGCTGACGCCCTGGTCACGGTGTGGACTGCGCTGCATAACGGACATGTTGCGGACTGCGGTGCGGGTTTGGTCGATGCAGGTCAAACAACTATCTTCCGTGCAGGGTTGCCGTGCGTTCCTGCGTGCGTGCGACGAGAGTCAGACGGGCGGGGAACGGAAGGGGAGTCACGACCTTGCTCCGCAATCGAGTTAGCAGACTGGCCGCCGCCACGGTGAGCGGCGCCTTGCTCATGGCCGCCGCCGCCTGTGGGGGTAGCGACGACACCACCACGACCGGAGCTTCGGCCGACGCGTCCAGCGCGCCTGCCGCCTCCCAGGTCAAGGTGGGCCTGGCATACGACATCGGTGGCCGTGGCGACGGCTCCTTCAACGACGCGGCCGCGGCCGGCCTGGACAAGGCCGAGGCGGAGCTTCACGTCGAGAAGAAGGAGCTGGAGGCCACCCAGGGCGAGACCGACGCCCAGAAGGAGGAGCGGCTGCGCCTGCTCGCGTCCGGGGGTTACAACCCGGTCATCGCGGTGGGCTTCGCCTACTCCGGCTCCGTGGCGAAGGTCGCCAAGGAGTTCCCCGACGTCAAGTTCGCCATCGTGGACGACGACGCGGCCAAGGGCGACAACATCACGAACCTGATGTTCGCCGAGGAGCAGGGGTCGTTCCTCGTGGGCGTCGCGGCGGCGCTGAAGTCCGAGAAGGGCAACATCGGCTTCGTGGGTGGCGTCGACGTGCCGCTGATCCACAAGTTCGAGGCGGGCTACGAGGCCGGCGCGAAGGCCGTCAAGCCGGACATCAAGATCCAGACCAAGTACCTCACCCAGCCCCCGGACTTCGGCGGCTTCGGTGACCCGGCCAAGGGCAAGACGGCCGCCGAGGGCATGTACGACGCCGGTGCGGACGTGGTCTACCAGGCGGCCGGCGGTTCGGGCGCGGGCGTCTTCGAGGCGGCCAAGGCCGCGAACGCGATGGCGATCGGCGTCGACTCCGACCAGGCGGCGCTCCCGGCGTACGCCGACTTCAAGGATGTGATCATCACCTCGATGATCAAGAAGGTCGACGTGGCCGTCTTCGACTTCCTCAAGAAGTACATCGACGGCACGGTCACGTCCGGCCCCTCGGTCTACGACCTCAAGGCGGGCGGCGTGGACTACTCCACGACCGGCGGCAAGATCGACGACATCAAGTCGAAGATCGACGAGTACAAGCAGAAGATCGTCGGCGGCGAGATCACGGTCCCGACGTCCTGACCTGCGCATTCGAGGGGCCCGGAGGCACCCGCCCCGGGCCCTTTGCTCTACTCTCACTATCACTTGACCGCACCGGGCACTCCGCGAAGAGGAGGCCGACATTACCGCCGCGACCGCCACGGAACCCGCAGTAGAACTCACCGGGATCACCAAGAGGTTCCCGGGAGTCGTCGCCAACAGCGACATCCACCTCCGCGTCGCCAAGGGGCACATCCACGCCCTCGTAGGCGAGAACGGCGCGGGGAAGTCCACGCTGATGAAGATCCTGTACGGGATGCAGCGCCCAGACGAGGGCGAGATCCGCGTCAACGGGGCACCCGTGGGCTTCCACACCCCCGCCGACGCCATCGCCGTGGGCATCGGCATGGTCCACCAGCACTTCATGCTGGCCGACAACCTGACCGTCCTGGAGAACGTGGTCCTGGGCAGCGAGCCGCGCCGCGGCGGCCTCGCCCTGGACTTCGCCGCCGCACGCAAGAAGATCAAGGAGATCTCCGACGCGTACGGCCTGGGCGTGCAGCCGGACGTGCCGGTCGAGGACCTGGGTGTCGGCGACCGCCAGCGGGTGGAGATCCTCAAGGTGCTCTATCGGGGCGCCCGCATCCTGATCCTGGACGAGCCGACCGCCGTGCTCGTGCCCCACGAGGTGGACGAGCTGTTCGACAACCTGCGCGGCCTGGTCCGCGAGGGGCTGACGATCCTGTTCATCTCCCACAAGCTGGACGAGGTCCTCCGGGTGGCCGACGAGATCACCGTCATCCGGCGCGGCACCACCGTGGCGACCGTGAACCCCAAGGACGTGACCTCCCGCAAGCTCGCCGAGCTCATGGTCGGCAGCGAGCTGCCCAGCCCCGAGACCCGCGAGTCGACCGTCACCGACGTCGTCGCCCTGTCCGTACGCGACCTGACCGTGCGCACCGGCGACGGGCGGCCGGTGGTCGACAACGTGAGCTTCGACATCCACAAGGGCGAGGTGCTCGGCATCGCGGGCGTCGAGGGCAACGGCCAGGCGGAACTCGTCGAGGCGATCATGGGTATGCGCCCCTGCGAGGCGGGCGCGCTCACGCTCGCCGGCGCCGACATCTCCCAGTGGTCCACGCTGAAGCGGCGCGCGGGCGGCATCGGCTACATCCCCGAGGACCGCCACCGCCACGGCCTGCTGCTCGAATCGCCGCTCTGGGAGAACCGCATCCTCGGCCACCAGACCCGCCGGCCCAACGTCAAGGGCCCGTGGATCGACCGCGCCGGCGCCCGGGCCGACACGCGGCGCATCGTCGAGGAGTACGACGTGCGCACCCCCGGCATCGACGTGGACGCGGCCACGCTGTCCGGCGGCAACCAGCAGAAACTGATCGTCGGGCGGGAGATGAGCGGCGATCCCGTGCTGCTCATCGCCAGCCACCCCACCCGGGGTGTGGACATCGGAGCGCAGGCCGCCATCTGGGACCACCTGCGCACCGCGCGCGCCGCCGGGCTGGCCGTGCTGCTGATCTCCGCGGACCTCGACGAGCTGATCGGGTTGTCCGACACGCTCAAGGTGATCCTGCGCGGCAGGATCGTCGCCGACGTCGATCCCGCGAACGTGACCCCCGAGCAACTGGGCTCGGCGATGACCGGCGCCGGGGAGGAGACGGTATGAACGGGTTCCTCGACCGGGTGCTCGGCCGGGTGAAGCTGAGCGGCTGGCTCGCCGTCGTCGCACCCCTCATCGCGGTCGTCGTCGCCGTGCTGATCACGTCGGTGGTCCTGGTCGCCGCGGGCAAGGACCCGGTGCTGGCGTTCACCACCCTCGCGGAGTACGGCACCCAGCCGCGGTCGATGGCCATGATCCTCAACACCGGGGTCATGTACTACATCTCCGCGCTCGCGGTGGCCGTCGGCTTCCGGATGAACCTCTTCAACATCGGCGTGGACGGCCAGTATCGGCTCGCGGCCGTGATCGCCGCCGGGCTCGGCGGCGCCGCCGTGGTGCCGGGCGTGCTCAACATCGTCCTCGTGATCGTCGTGGCGGTGGTCGTCGGCGCGCTGTGGGCCGCGATCGCCGGTCTGCTCCGGGTCTACCGGGGCGTGAGCGAGGTCATCTCGACCATCATGCTGAACGCGATCGCCACCGGCCTCGGCTCGTGGCTGGTCAGCGAGCACTTCGGTGTGCTGACCGGCAACGACCTCGGCACCAGGCCCATCCCCGACGACGCGCACATGCCCGGCATCCCGCTCATCGCGGGCACGCCGGTGCTCGTCAACGGGTTCATCGTGGTCGCGGTCCTGCTCGGCATCGCCTACTGGGTGGTGCTCAACCGCACGCGGTTCGGCTTCGAGCTGCGGGCGACCGGCAAGTCCGAGTCCGCGGCGGTGGCCAGCGGTGTCAGCGTGAAGAAGATGATCGTCGTCACGATGGTCATGTCGGGGGCGGTCGCCGGCCTGATCGGCATGCCGGAGCTGCTCGGCGCCTCCTACAAGTACAGCAACAACTTCCCGGCCGGTCTCGGCTTCACGGGCATCGCGATCGCCCTGCTCGGCCGCAACAACCCGGTCGGCATGGCGGTCGGCGCGCTGCTGTGGAGCTTCCTGGACAACTCGTCCAACCAGCTCCAGCTGCTCGACATCTCCAAGGAGATCGTCCAGATCATGCAGGGCGTCGTCGTGCTCTCCGTGATCATCGCGTACGAGCTGGTCCACCGCTACCGCATCGTCGCGGAGCAGCGCAGGGTCAGCCGCGAGCTCGCCGCGCCGCAGGAGGCGCCGAAGGCGGAGGCGACGGCATGACAACCAGGCCGGACGGAATCGAGGAGACGGCATGACGGCGACGGACCTCCCGGTCGAACGCCCGGTCGAGGCGGCCCCGGTGCGGCGCTTCCGGCTGTCGGGCCCGGTGCTCCTGCTCGGCCTGACCGGGCTCGTGGTGCTGCTGTCGATCGCGCGGCTGGTGACCGGGGCGAACGACATCACCTCGGCGGGCACGGTCAGCGCCGCGCTCGGCCTCGCCGTGCCGATCGGGCTCGCCGGTCTCGGCGGCCTGTGGTCGGAACGGGCCGGCGTGGTCAACATCGGCCTCGAAGGCATGATGGTGCTCGGCACCTGGTTCGGCGCCTGGGGTGCCATCCAGTTCCACAGCCCCTGGGCGGGTGTGGTCGCCGGCGCCGTCGGCGGGGCGCTGGGCGCGGCCATCCACGCCGTCGCGACCGTGACCTTCGGCGTCGACCACATCATCTCCGGAGTGGCGATCAACATCGTCGGCGTCGGCTTCACCCAGTATCTGTCCCAGCTCGTCTTCGACGGCATGCCTGGTGGCGGCACGAAGAACTCGCCGCCGCTGCCCAAGATGGGCACGGTGAGCCTGGGCTTCCTCAACGACCCGCTGCGGACCGTCGAGGCCAAGCACTGGTTCGTCCTGTCGGACTTCGCGGGCGTGCTGCGGGGCATCACCCAGGACGTGTCGTGGTTCACGATCCTGGCGATCCTGCTGGTGCCGCTGTCGTTCTACATCCTGTGGCGCACGCCGTTCGGCCTGCGCCTGCGGGCGTGCGGCGAGCGTCCGGTCGCGGCGGAGTCGCTGGGTGTCAACGTCTACCTGTACAAGTGGGCCGCCGTGCTGGTCTCCGGTGTGCTCGCCGGGCTCGGCGGCGCGTTCCTGTCGCTGGTGGCGGCGGGGATCTACCGCGACGGGCAGACGGGCGGACGCGGCTACATCGGCCTCGCCGCCATGATCTTCGGCAACTGGCGTCCCGGCGGGCTCGCCGGCGGCGCGGCGCTGTTCGGCTACACCGACGCGCTCCAGCTCCGGCAGGGCGGCATCTCGGTGCACGCGCTGCTGCTCGTCGTCGCGCTGCTGCTCGTCGCCGTGGCGGTCTACCAGCTCGTACGGCAGCGGCGCGGGCGCGCGGCCCTGATCACCGGGGTCGTGGCGATCGCGGTGTTCGTGGTGTTCGCCGTGACCGACACCGTGCCGGAGCAGTTCACCTCGTTCACCCCCCACCTGACCACGCTGCTGGTCCTGTCGCTGGCCTCGCAACGGCTGCGCATGCCGGCGGCCGACGGTGTCCCGTATCGAAGGGGGCAGGCGAAATGAGCATCGACTGGGAGGCGCTGCGGGTCGCGGCCCGCGAGGCCATGACCCACGCGTACGCGCCGTATTCGAAGTTTCCCGTGGGGGCGGCGGCGCTCGTCGACGACGGCCGGATCGTGACCGGCTGCAACGTCGAGAACGCGTCGTACGGCCTGGGGCTGTGCGCCGAGTGCGGGCTCGTCTCCGCGCTGCACGCGAGCGGCGGCGGCAGGCTGGTGGCCTTCACCTGCGTGGACGGCCACGGCGAGCTGCTGATGCCGTGCGGCCGCTGCCGCCAGCTGCTGTTCGAGCACGGCGGGCGCGACCTGCTGGTGGAGACGCCCGACGGGCCGATGCGGATGGACGGCTTCCTGCCGTTCGCCTTCGGCCCGGATGATTTGTCGCGATAAGGGGGAAACGTGGGGTTCGACGCGATCGAGGTCATCACCGTCAAGCGCGACCGGGGCGAGCTGTCGACCGCCCAGATCGACTGGGTGATCGACGCGTACACGCGGGGCGAGGTGGCCGACGAGCAGATGTCGGCGCTGCTGATGGCGATCCTGCTCAACGGCATGAACCGCAGGGAGATCGCGGACTGGACCCAGGCCATGATCAGGTCGGGGGAGCGGATGGACTGGTCCTCCCTCGACCGGCCCACGGCCGACAAGCACTCCACCGGCGGGGTCGGCGACAAGATCACCCTGCCGCTGGCCCCGCTGGTCGCCGCCTGCGGCGCGTACGTGCCGCAGCTGTCCGGGCGGGGCCTCGGCCACACCGGCGGCACGCTGGACAAGCTGGAGTCGATCCGCGGCTGGCGGGCGTCGCTGTCGAACGACGAGATGCTCGGCGTGATCCGCTCGGCCGGTGCGGTCGTCTGCGCGGCGGGCGCGGGCCTCGCGCCGGCCGACAAGAAGCTCTACGCGCTGCGCGACGTCACCGGCACGGTCGAGTCGATCCCGCTGATCGCGTCCTCGATCATGTCCAAGAAGATCGCCGAGGGCACGGGATCGCTCGTGCTCGACGTGAAGGCCGGCTCGGGCGCGTTCATGAAGAACGTGGACGACGCCCGCGAGCTGGCCCGGACGATGGTCGAGCTGGGCACCGACGCCGGGGTGCGCACGGTCGCCCTGCTCACCGCGATGGACCGCCCGCTGGGCCTGAAGGTGGGCAACGCGCTGGAGGTCGAGGAGTCCGTCGAGGTGCTCGCCGGAGGCGGCCCCGCCGACGTGGTCGAGCTCACCGTACGGCTGGCCAGGGAGATGCTGGAGGCCGCCGCCGTCCCGGGCGCCAAGGACCCGGAGGAGGCGCTCAAGGACGGCTCGGCGATGGACGCCTGGCGGCGCATGATCATCGCCCAGGGCGGCGACCCGGACGCGCCGCTGCCGAAGGCCGCCGAGTCGGCCGTTGTCACCGCCCCCGCCTCGGGCACGCTGCGCACGCTCGACGCGCTCAAGGTCGGCGTGGCGGCCTGGCGGCTCGGGGCCGGACGGGCTCGCAAGGAGGACCCGGTCTCCGCCGGCGCGGGCATCGTGCTGCACGCCAAGCCCGGCGAGACGGTCCGCGCCGGGGCTCCGCTGATGACCCTGTACGCCGACGAGGCCGCCAGGTTCGACCGGGCGCTCCAGGCGCTCGAGGGCGCGTACGAGATCGGCCAGGACGGCGGCGCGGACCTGCTGCCGCTGGTGATCGACCGCATCACCGCCTGAGCGTCGCAGTCTTCGCGTCAGCGTGGGATCAGCAGCGCGCCCATGCACGCCCATGCCGACGAACAGGCCGCCGGTGAGCATGTCGAGCCGCTTCTTCAGCCGCCGGTAGCCCCTGGTGATCCACGGGCTGCCGGCCAGGAAGGCGACGGCGGAGAACCAGGCGAACGCCACGGTCGGCATCGCGCCGAGGGTGGCCGCCCGCATGACGAGGTCCGTACGGTGCGGGAGCAGGCTGGCGAACAGGACGCCGAAGAAGACCACAGGGCCTTGGGGTTGGCGAGGTTGGTTCACTCCATCGAACGACCATCCGTGTCACCCGCCACGAGGGCGTCGCCGAGGGGCGTGCGGTAGTAGAGCACCGACCGCCCGGCCCGGCGCCGCCGTACGAGACCGGAGTCGAGGAGCACCTTGAGGTGGCGGCCCACCGAGCCCAGGCCCTGGCCGCTCAGCGCCACGAGGTGCGTCGTGCTCTTCGGTGCGGCGAGCAGCACGAGCACCCGCGCCCGTGCCGGGCCGAGGAGCCTGCCGAGCGCCTCTGGCACCGGCGCCCGGCCGGGCTCGGCCAGCGTCCCCGAGCAGGGGTAGACCAGGGCGTAGTGGCGGCCCACGGTCCAGGCGGCCCATGCCTGGCGGGGAGTGACCGGGACGAACATCAGCCGCGCCCCGCCGATCCGCCTCGGCGGATAGTCGTAGGTGTTGATCTGCAGCCGGTCGCCGCCGAGCCAGCGCATCCCCTTGCGCATGTCGTTCAGCGCGGCGGCCCAGCCGCCCTGGCTGATGAGGCCCACGCGGGCGACGACGTCGGCCTCCATGATCCGCCGGCGGCGCGGCCAGTCGGGCAGCACGGTGTGCGTCCACACCCACTCCAGCAGATCCGCCGCGCGGTCGGCCAGGTCGGTGCGGCGCAGCGGCCCCGGCAACGGACCGCGCAGCGCCACCTCGATGTCGGCGTACGCGGTCTCGGGCGGGGTCGCGCGGACCCGGGCCAGTTCCTCCTCGAAGGCGGGCTCGCCCTCGCCGGTCGGAGCGGGAGTGAGGAAGTCGGCGGTCCAGTTGCGGCCCCGCGCGGCCCTCAGCAGCAGCGCCGTGATCGGGTCGCCGGCCAGGCGGGAGCGGAAGGCGGGCAGATGGGTGTCGAGCCACTCCCGCTCGCCGGGATGCGCCGCCGACGCCCTCTCCAGGGTGAACAGGCAGGCGGTGGCCTCGGCCAGGGGAGAGATCACGAACCGGCTCTCCGCGAGGGTGTCGGAGTCGACCAGCCACCAGCCCATGTTTCGCCTCCCCGCGAAACAATAACGGCGGTGCGCGGCGGTGATCGAGGCTCCCGTCATGCGTACCTATCGGGAACTGTTCCGCACGCCTGAATACACACCCCTGTTCACCGCCGCGTCCGCGCAGGTGGCGGCCTCGACCGTGAGCGGCCTGGCCCTCGGCACGCTCGTCTACGGGGCGACGGGGTCGCCGCTGCTGTCGGCCCTGAGCATGTTCGGCTCGTCCTTCGCACAGGTGCTCGGGGCGACGGTGCTGCTGTCGGCCGCCGACCGGCTGCCCCCGCGTGCCGCGATGACGGCGCTGGCGCTCGTCCACTGCGCCGGCACGGCCGCGCTCGCCGTTCCCGGTCTGCCGCTGTGGGCGGTGTTCGCCGTCGTCCTGGGCATGGGGCTCGCCGCCTCCCTCGGCGGCGGGGTCCGGTTCGGGCTGCTCAACGAGATCCTGCCCAGGGACGGCTACCTGCTCGGCCGTTCGGTGCTCAGCATGTCGGTCGGCGTGCAGCAGATCGTCGGCTTCGTCGCCGGAGGCGTGCTCGTGACCGCGCTGTCCCCGCGCGGCACGCTGCTCGCCGGGGCGGGGCTGTACCTCGTCGCGGCGGCCGTCGCCCGGTGGGGGCTCACCGGCCGCCCGCCCCGCGCGCAGGGACGGCCCTCTCCGGCGGAGACGTGGCGGGTCAACCGCGTGCTCTGGTCGTCGGGGCTGCGCCGCCGGCTCTATCTGGCCCTGTGGGTGCCGAACGGCCTGATCGTGGGCTGCGAGTCGCTGTACGTCGCCTACGATCCCCCGCACGCCGGGCTGCTGTTCGCCTGCGCCGCCGCCGGGATGCTCGCCGGTGACACGCTGCTGGGGCGGTTCGTCCCCTCGTGGTGGCGCGAGCGGCTGAGCGCTCCGCTGCGGCTGCTGCTCGCCGCGCCCTACCTGGTCTTCCTGCTCCGCCCGTCCCTGCCGGTCGCGCTGGCCGCCGTCATGCTCGCCTCGGCCGGATATTCGGCGAGCCTGCTGCTCCAGGAACGCCTCATGTCCGTCACCCCGGAGGAGATGAGCGGGCAGGCGCTCGGGCTGCAGTCGTCGGGCGTGCTGACCATGCAGGGGGTCGGCGCGGCGATCGCGGGGGCGGTGGCTCAGACCACCTCGGCCCCGGCCGCGATGGGCGCGATGGCGGTGGCCTCCGTCGTGGTCACCCTCGCACTGGCTCCCGGCCTGCGGCCCGGCCCGGCCGCCGAGGTCCGCCCCGGCACGGTCACCGGCGTCGGCGGGCTTCGCCGTACGGGACCGCTCGGGACGCGGAGGGGCCGGGGGTAGGTTGGGGAGCCGTGTCAGATCACGAAGGCATCCGTCATGTCGAGATCGGCGTCGCCGATCTGGTCCGCTCGCTCGACTTCTACCGCGACCTGCTGGATCTCGCTCCAGCGGAGGGCCCGGCCGCGGCGCCCGGCGTCGCGTGGCTCTCGGCCGGGCCCGCACTGCTGAAACTGGTCGAGACGACGGAAGGCGATCTCGGCGGCTGGGTGAACGACGACCTCCAGCGCGGCATCCGGCACATCGGCTTCAAGGTCGGCGACGTCGATCTGCGGGCCGAGCGCGTCCGCGACGCCGGGGTGCCCTTCACGCTGCCACCTCTCGACGCGGTCGGCGGCGTGCGGATCGCGTTCTTCCAGGACCCGGACGGCACCCATCTGGAGATCACGTCCGGCTACCTCCGGTATCACCGGGTCGCCTCGCCGGACCTGGCCGAGCGGGAACGGCTGGCCGCCCTGAGCAGGCCGCGTACGGCGCCGCCGGTCTTCGACCACGTGGCGGTCACGTCCGCCGACCTCGACGCCGCGCTCGCCGTCTATCGGGACAGGCTCGGTTATGAGGTCATCGGCCAGATATCGCAGGACCAGGACCCGCGCGGCTTCCTGATCACATATCTGCTGGCCGGGGAGGCGGTCCTGGAGGTCTTCACGTTCACCGCTCCCACGACCGCGAGCCCGTGGACTCCCGATCCGTGTCGGCGGGGTTTCCGGCACGTCGCCATCGCCGCCGACGACCCGGAGGAGGCGGCTTTCCGGCTCATCGAGGCGGGCGCGCAGGTGACAGGAGACGGCGCGCTGGTGGACGCGAACGGCGCGCTCGTCGACGTGGACGGCGTGCCGCTCCTGATCGCCTGAGCCCGCCGGTTCCGCGCCTGCCCGCGTGCTCAGCGGGCCGGCTCTCTTCGTCACATGAGGGCTCAGACGGGGCGGGGGGCCTCGTCCGGGACGGATGGCGCGTAGCCGGCGTTCACGAGGTGGGGGAACAGGTGCTCGGCCAGGACGGCCCGATGCGTGGGGGTCGCCTCCGCGTGCCGTCGCCGTCCCTCCTCGGTGAGCTGCACGAAGACCCCGCGCCGGTCCGCCTCGCACAGCGCGCGGCCGACCAGGCCCTCGCGTTCCAGCCGGGCGATGAGGCGTGACAGCGCGCTCTGGCTCAGGTGAACCTGGCCGGCGAGCTCCTGCACGCGGAACTTGGCCCCGTCCGGCCCGTCGCAGAGAGAGGACCGGTCCGCCTCCACGAGGCGCTCAAGCACCTCGAACTCGCTCACGCCGAGCCCGTGCTTGTCGCTCAGCTCACGCTCCAGCGCGCACGACACCTCCGCGTGCCGGGCGAGCAGCTCGCGCCAGGCCATCACCACAAAGCCGGTGTCGATGTCGTTCATGCGAGACCGCCTTTCTCGGCGCGACCATACCATGCACACACATTAGATGCAAACGCATTATTTGCTTGTGCATTGAATGCGTGTGCATGTAAGTTCCCCTGTCATGACTTCCTCCACTAGGGACGAGCGCTGGGGGGCCCGCCTGTGGGGTGCCCTCACCGTTCTCTGCGCCGTCGTGTTCCTCGATGCTCTTGACGTGTCGATGGTCGGGGTGGCGCTCCCGTCCATCCAGGCCGATCTCGGGATGTCCACCTCGTCACTGCAGTGGGTGGTGAGCGGTTACGTGCTGGGATACGGCGGTCTGCTGCTGCTCGGGGGCCGGACCGCCGACCTGCTCGGCCGCCGCAGGGTGTTCCTGACCGCCCTCGTCGTCTTCGCCGCCGCCTCGCTGCTCGGCGGGCTGATGACCGACGGAACCCTGCTGATCGCGGCCCGCTTCGTGAAGGGCGTCAGCGCCGCGTTCACCGCGCCCGCCGCGTTGTCCATCATCACCACGACATTCGCCGAAGGGCCCGCACGCAACCGGGCCCTGAGCATCTTCACCGCCTGCGGCGCCAGCGGCTTCTCGCTCGGGCTGGTCCTGTCCGGCCTGCTCACCGAGATCGGATGGCGCTGGACGTTCTTCATGCCGGTGCCCGTCGCGATCATCGCCCTCATCGCCGGAACGCGGCTGCTCCAGCGGGGCGAGGAACGCGGTGAAGGCGGCCACGACCTCCTCGGGGCCGCGACCATCACGGCGGCCATGCTGCTCCTGGTCTTCGCCGTCGTGGAGGCGCCCAAGGTGAGCGCGGTGCGCACCGTGCTGTCCCTCGCCGGGGCCGCCGCCCTGATCGGGCTGTTCGTCTGGCTGGAGCGCCGGGTGCGGCACCCGCTGGTCCGGCTCGGCATCCTGCGCTCCGCGCCACTCGTCCGGGCCAACATCGGCCTGGTCATCCTGTTCGGGTCGTACGTCGGCTTCCAGTTCGTGGCGATGCAGTACTTCCAGAACCTGCTGGGCTGGAGCGCGTTGCAGACCGCCCTCGCGTTCCTGCCTGCGGGACTGCTGGTCGCGCTCACCTCCACCACGATGGGCGGGTTCGCCGACCGCTTCGGCACCGCGCGGCTGATCGTGGTGGGCTCGGTGGCGCTGCTCGCGGGGTACGCGGTGTTCCTGCGGGTGGATCTTCACCCCAGCCTGCTCGCGATGGTGCTGCCGGGCATGGTCCTGCTGGGCATCGCCTTCGCGCTGTCGTTCCCGTCGCTCAACATCCAGGCGACCGCCGGGGTCGACGACGAGGAGCAGGGACTCGCCTCGGGCCTGCTGAACACCTCAGGCCAGGTGGGCGGAGCCGTGGTGCTGGCGATCGTCACCGCCGTCCTGACCTCGGGGGCGGACGGCGGCGACCCGATCGGCCACTTCCGCGCCGCGATCCTGGTCTCGGCCGGGTTCGCCCTTGTCGGCCTGGCCATCGCCCTCACCGGGCTCCGGTCCCGGCGGCGGCCGGCCGAGGCGCGGGAGGAGGCGGTGCTGGAGACGGTCTGACCCGCCCTACGTTTCCCACCGCCGTCAGAGGAAGGGGCGTCCCGGTCGCGCCGGGGCGCCCCTTCCCGCACGCCCGGCCGCCACCTTCCTGGTCAGGGCGGCTGAGCCGGTGCGCATCCGGGGACACCATGTCCGGGCGCGCCGGGGCCACCGCGTGTCCGGGCCAGTGCGTGCCGAGGGGGGTGTATGTCGGGGCCAGTGCGTGTCGAGGGCGGTGCGCATCCGGGGACACCATGTCCGGGCGCGCCGGGGCCACCGCGTGATCGGGCCAGTGCGTGTCGAGGGCGGTGCGCGTCCGGGTCAGCGCATCGTGCCGGGGACCCAGAGGGCGGGCACACCGCCCGCCTCGTCCAGCTCTATCGGCCGCGCGGCTCCGGTGCGCACGTCGATGGCGTAGACCGAATATTCCGCGTCGTCCTCGTCGTCGTCGCTGATCCGCTCCGCCTCCACGATCACCTCGTGCTCGTCCGCCCAGCCGCGTACGGCGAAGATGTGCGTGTCCTCGGGGAGGGCCGCCTCACGCCGGGTGAGCACCTTGCCGGTGACGGAGTCGATCGTGACCAACTGGCCGTGGTCGCCCTCGGCCGGGTGGGCGCGCTCGGCCGCCACGGCGACGGCGCGTCCGTCCGGGGAGACCGCGGTGCCTGCCTCGAACAGCGCGGAGTCGATCGGCGTACGGCTCAGCATGCGCCCGTCGGGCCGCATCCGCAGCAGGACGGTCGTGGTGAGCCGCCCGGGAACCGTGTCGGTGTCCCATGCGGCCGTGCCCGTCACCGTGCCGTTGTCCGAGACGGCCAGGACCCGCATCCGGCGGGGCAACGTCCGGACGTGATAGTTCGTGAGGTTCTGCACCCGTGGATGGAGCGCCCCCGCGGCCGGGCCGAAGTCGGCGGCCATCCACCGCCCGCTGGGCGAGATGACGACGTGGGTCTCCTCCGGCGAGACCTCCTCGGCGAGCGGGACCAGGTCGGTCCTCCTCGTCGTGGTGTCGCGCCGGTCGATCATGACGAAGTCGGACGAGGCCGCGCTGAAGTAGACCAGGCGGTTGCCGTCCCCGCTGATCGCGAGGAGGGGCTGCCATCCGTCGCTGAGGGCGGGGGACACGTCCGCCACACGCCACTGACCGCCCGTGGTCGCCACAACTCGCCATTGGGCGCAGCCGTTTTCCGCGAACTCCTGGGTGAACGCGTCCCAGTCGTCCGCTGTGCAGAACCCCCGGTAGGCGAAGCGTACGGGGGCGGGCAGGGACGGCGGGAGCGTGGGAGCCGCGTCGCTCTCGTCCAGCACGCCGGGGGAGGCGCCGTCCGTGCTGTGCGCGGCGCGCCCGAGCAGGCCGGCCGCGCCGAAGGCGAGGGGGACGATGACCAGAGCGGAGAGCGTGACGCTCATGGTGGTGACCAGGGCGCGCCGTCGCGTGCCCTGCCGCCGCCCGGTCCGTGCGGCCTCGGCGGTGAGAGGGACGGGATCGAGCGCGGGCATCTGCGCGGACAGGACGGCCAGTTCCCTGCGCAGCGCCGCTTCCCACGGACCGTCGCCGCGGTCGCCGGGACCGCTGCTCCCCGGCGGTACGGCAGGGGTGGCGGGCGGGGCGAACGGCGTCGCGGAAGGCGTGTTCCCCCCGGACCAGGTCTCCGGGGGCGCGCCGTAGGACGCGGGCCCGGCGGGCGGCCCGGCGGCGTGGCCCGGCTGCCACGGCGAGCTCCAAGGTGTGGACGCGGAGCCGGACGCCTGAGAGGGCGACGCCCATGAGGTTGGAGTGGCGCTGGATGCCTGGGACGGTGACGTCCATGGGGTCGGTGTGGGGGTGGGTGCCTGGGACGGTGACGTCCATGGGGTCGGTGTGGGGGTGGGTGCCTGGGACGGTGACGTCCATGGGGTCGGTGTGGGGGTGGGTGCCTGGGACGGCGACGCCCACGAGGTCGGCGACGGGCCGGGGGCCGTGCCACGCGCGCCGCCACCGGTCTCCGCATCGTCGTCCGGCGCGGTGTGGCACCGGTCCGCCTCCGGCGGCATCTGCTGGGAAGCGGCATTCTCTGAAACGGCCCTCTCCAGAGCGGAGCCCTCGCAAGCGGAGTCCGCGAAAGTGGAGTCCGCGAAAGCGGAGCCTTCTGAAGTGGGGCTCTCCGATGCGCGGGCCTCCGATGCGCGGGCCTCCGATGCGGGCGCTTCTGGGGGCGGGGCGCTTACGGCGGGTTTCGAGGGCGTCTCGTCGGGGGCAGTCTCCATCGCCCGCTCCGCCGCTGCGGGATCCGCCGGCTTCGGCGGGCTTACCTCCACGAAGGAGGCGGGAAGGCGACTGCGCAGCTCGGCGACGGCGAGCACGGTCTCGGTGTTGGCCGTCCGGGCGTCCATGCGGCACAGATTCGCCGCCTGCCAGGTGGTGTCCCCGTCGTGGAAGCACGCCACGACAAGGGCGCGGCGGCGCGGTGTCAGCGCGGTCAGCGCCTCCGCGAGGGCCGCCGCGTCCGAGCCGGGATCGAGGCGCCCGGTCCCGGGTGCGGCTTTCCGGGCACGCGGACGCTTCAGATAGGCCGCGTACAGCGCCTCACGGGCGGCGTGGGCGGGAAACGACCAGCGTACGGTGCGCCATCTGGCCGCCACGACCGAGAGCGCGGTCACCACGAGGGCGCGGGCGGCCTCCGGGTCACCCGTCAGCGACAGGGCCGTACGGGCGAGCGGCTGGGCCTGGTCCGCCGCGAAGGCGTCGAATCCCGGCAGATCTCTCACCGCGGCTCCTCGTCCGTACGGCTTCACGTTCGCACTCCCGGCCCGGCGGTCTCGTCCGCCTCTGCAGCCGCTCAAGCGTAGTGCGGATGGGCCTATATGACGCTATTTCGGATCTACTGACACACTGGGCGGCATGGTCAGGAGGATCGACGGCCCCACCCGCATTCCGGTGCCGGGCGGCAAGGTCATTGACGAATACGTGGGCCGCGTCAACGGCGGCGACGAGCAGCTCTCCATCGCGCACATGGTCGCCCCGCCCGGCTGGGAGGAGCCCGCGCAGACCCCGGAGTTCGCCGAGTACACGCTCGTGCTCAAGGGGTCGGTCATCGTGGAGCACGCGGGCGGCACCACCGTGGTCGAGGCGGGCCAGGCGTTCGTCAGCGAGCCCGGCGAGAAGATCCGCTACAGCTCCGGGCCGTCCGGCGCGGAGTACGTCGCCGTCTGCCTGCCCGCGTTCTCCCCGGACACCGCCAACCGCGACGAGTAGGACGGCCAGCTTAGGATTGCCGGAAGAACGACGGCGGCGAGGAGGGGGCATGACCAGGCTGCCCACGCTGGAGGAGATTCGCAGGGCGCCCAAGGTGCTCCTGCACGACCATCTCGACGGCGGGCTGCGTCCGGGGACGATCATCGACCTCGCCCGTGACTGCGGCCACACCCTGCCGACGTACGACCCCGGCGAGCTGGCGGCCTGGTTCAGGGACGCCGCCGACTCCGGGTCGCTGGAGCGCTACCTGGAGACGTTCTCGCACACGGTCGGCGTGATGCAGACCCGCGAGGGGCTGGTCAGGGTGGCCGCGGAGTGCGCCGAGGACCTGGCGGACGACGGCGTGATGTACGCCGAGGTCCGGTATGCCCCGGAGCAGCACACCTCGCGGGGGCTGTCGCTCGACCAGGTCGTGGAGGCCGTGCTCGAAGGCTTCCGGCTCGGCTCGGCCGGGCCCGACGGCAAGCCGCGGATCCGGGTGGGCACCCTGCTGACGGCGATGCGCCACCAGGCCCGCTCGATGGAGATCGCCGAGCTCGCCGTACGTTACCGGGACCTCGGCGTGGTCGGGTTCGACATCGCCGGGGCCGAGGCCGGCTATCCGCCCACACGGCATCTGGACGCGTTCGAGTATCTCCAGCGGGAGAACGCCCACTTCACGATCCACGCGGGGGAGGGCTTCGGGCTCCCGTCGATCTGGCAGGCCATCCAGTGGTGCGGCGCCGACCGGCTCGGCCACGGGGTGCGGATCATCGACGACATCACGGTGCCGGAGGACGGCGAGGCCAAGCTCGGCAGGCTGGCGGCGTACGTCCGCGACAAGCGGATCCCGCTGGAGATGTGCCCGACGTCGAACCTGCAGACCGGGGCCGCCCCGTCGATCGCCGAGCATCCGATCGGCCTGCTGCGCCGCCTGTACTTCCGGGTGACGGTCAACACCGACAACCGGCTGATGAGCGATACGAGCCTGTCGCAGGAGTTCGCGAAGCTCGTGGACGCCTTCGGCTACGACTGGGACGACCTGCAGTGGTTCACGGTCAACGCGATGAAGTCGGCCTTCATCCCGTTCGACGAACGGCTCGCGCTGATCAACGGCGTGATCAAGCCCGGCTACGCGCAGATGAAGTGGCACGCGTGAAGCCGCAGGTCTACCGATCGAAAGCGGCCTGGCTCCTCGGCTGGCTCTGGATGCTGTTCGCCGCGTGGAACGTGTGGGACCTGACGGCCCACGGCCACCTGCCGAGCGCGCTGATCGCGGGCGCGGTGCTCGGCGTCATCACGGCGCTGGTCTTCGTGATGGCGCTGCGGCCCGCCGTCATCGTGGAGGAGGGCGGTGTCCGCGTGCGCAACGTGCTGCGGAACGCCTACGTCCCCTGGAGCGGCGTGGACGACGTGTCCGTGACCAACGCCATCGTGATCGAGTCGGGCGACACCACCGTGCGCTGCTGGACGCCCCAGGCGACGGCCCGTGAGCGGGTCAGGGCCGCCGGGCGGGCCGCCAAGGCGGCCAAGTCGGCGAACAAGGCCGAGCGGGCGGCGGCCGAGGCCGTCGGCGCCCGCACCCACGCCGACTGGGTGGCCGACCAGCTCACCGAGATGAGCCGGTCCCGCCGCGAGAGCTCGTCCGGCGAGACCCGTGTCACCTGGTCGCCGTCCGCCGTGGCGGCCATCGCCGCCGCGATCGTCCTGGTCGTGGCCGCCTTCGTCGTCTCCTGATCACGTAGCCGGACCGGGAGCAAAGGCCGCCCGTGCGACGCCGGGGCGGCAATCGTCTGCCGGAGGGGTCTGAGTGCGTCTGGAACGAGTGATCGTCGTCGTTGTGCTCGCCGCGCTCGCGAGCGTCTACGTGATCGCCGGCGCTCCGATCGCGCTGGCGGTGCTCGGCGTGCAGGTCCTCTATCTGCTGAAGGTCAGGACGTGGTGGCTGCTCGCCGTGCAGGCCGTCCTCGTCTACACGGCGACCGTCGCGGGCGGGGTCTCGACCGGGATCCTCGGCTTCCTGGCCGGTGCGCTGCTGCTGACCCGTGCCCATCGCGATACCGCGCGCGTGCTCGCGTCGTTCGTGGTGGCGAGCGCGGCGCTGATCGACGCCGCCCGCGGCGGGGCGACGGCCGACGCGACGATCACCGTGGTGCTGATCTCGCTGGTCGTCTTCGGCCTCACCCGGCTCGTGGAGCGCGCGGGCGAGATGCACGCCGCCCGGCTCTCGCTGGCCGCCGCGGCCGTGGCTACCGAGCGGCTGCGTCTCGCGGCCGAGCTGAACGACGGCCTCGGGCGGAGCCTTGAGGTGATCGTCGAGGGCGGCCGCCGCGCGCTTGCGGAGCCGGACGGCGCGGCCGAGGCGCTGGCCTCGGTGACCGCCACCGCGCGTGCGGCGCTGACCGACGCCCGCGCCGCCTCCGCGAACTACCGCGCCACCTCCCTCGCGCCCGAGCTGGTCACGGCCCGGGCGATGCTCGACGCCGCGGGGATCGCCGTCGAGGTGCGCGTCGGCCACACCGAACCCCTCGGTCCCGGTGGCGCGCTGCTGGCGAGCGTGCTGCGCGAGGCCGTCACCGACGTCGTACGGCGGGGCAGCGCCCGGCTGTGCGTCATCGAGACGAGCGAGCAGGGAGACGAGCAGGGCGCCACCGAGGCGAGCGAGCAGCGAGACAAGCCAGGGAACACCGAGGCGAGCGGGCAGCGAGACAAGCCAGGGAACACCGAGGCGAGCAGGCAGCGAGACAAGCCAGGGAACACGGTGCGGCTGCGCGTCGTCGACGACGGCCACCGCACCGCCGATAGCCCCGACTTCGCCGGACTCCCTCTGGAGGAGGCGGGCGGCACCCTCGTCGCCGGTCTGTCCCCCGACGGACGCTTCGTGGTGGAGGCGACCGTTCTCCGTGGCCCTTCCCCGGCGGCGGTGCCCGGTGGGGAGGGCACGGGCGACGCCGGTGCTCCGATATCCCCGGCGGGCGGGTGGCGGCGACGGCTCCTGCCGAGGCTCACGCACGAGTCGTCGTACGCGGTGTCGGTGGCGGTGCTCGCGGCCGTCCTCGTGGGCTTCAGCGTCAAGGCGTTGCTCCAGATCCCCGGCGCCCTCGTGATCCCGGCCACGGCGTGCCTCGCCGTGATCGTCGTCATGCAGCTCCGCTCCGTCGACGGGCGTCACATGGTGGCGCTGGGGGTGATGGCGGTGCTCACGTACGCGCCCCTCCCGGTCTTCGGGCCCGTCTGGCTGGGAGTGTCGGGCTTCCTCGCCGGGCCGGTCCTGCTCGCGTTCCCCTGGCGGGCGGCGTGGCCGATGACGGCGGCGATCGTGGGTGGCGTCGCCGTGGCCGGGATGCTGTTCGGCCTGCCTGCCCCTGTCCTCGCCAACAGCACGGTCAGCACGCTCGTCACCGGGCTGGTGGTCTACGCCCTGCTCCGCCTGGCCCAGATCGTGAAGGAGCTCCAGGCCGCGAGGGAGAGCCTGGCCCGCTCCGCGATCGTCGAGGAACGCCTGCGCGCCGCCCGCGACCTGCACGACCTGCTCGGACACTCGCTGGCCGCGATCCTTCTCACCTGTGAGCTGGCCCGCCGCCTGAAGTCCCCGCCGGAGCGGATCGAGGAGATCGTCGCGATGGTGGAGGGCGCGCGGGCCGACCTGCGCTCGGTGTCGGGCGAGCAGCGGGAGCTGTCCCTGGCGGCGGAGGTGGAGTCGGCGCGGACGGTGCTGTCGGCCGCCGGGATCCGGGTGACCGTGGAGCCGGCCGAGCTCGACCTGCCCGCCGAGGTCGAGACCGTGCTGGGCGCCGTGCTCAGGGAGGCCGTGACCAACGTGCTCAGGCACAGCGAGGCCCGCCACTGCGCGATCACGATGCGGGCCGGCGAGAGCGGGCTGCTGCTGCGGGTGCGCAACGACGGCGTCCGGCCGGGGGAGAGGCGGCGGGGGTCGTCCGGCATCGGCAACCTGACCACTCGCCTCGCCGCCCTGGACGGCCGGCTGACCGCGCACGTCGCCGGCGACCGGTTCACGCTCGACGCCTGCGTGCCGCACCGCGCGCCGGTGCCCGCCCGGATCCGGTGACTTCCGGATCCAGCCGGCCCCTGGATCCAGCCGGCCCCTGGATCCAGGCGGCCCCTGGATCCAGCCGGCCTCGGTGGCGATGCGCACGGCGTCGGTCCGGTTGCGGGCGTTGAGCTTGGTGACGATCCCGGTGAGGTAGTTGCGTACGGTGCCCGCCGCCAGGTGGAGCCGCGCGGCGATGTCCGCGGCGTCCGCGCCGGAGGCGGCGAGGCGGAGCACGTCCGCCTCGCGCGGGGTGAGCGGGTTGTCCACCAGGTCCCAGGCGGTGACCGCGAGCGAGGGGTCGAGCACCCGTTCACCGGCCGCGACCCTGCGGATGGCGGCCACGAGCTCGTCCGGCGGCGCCGTCTTCAGCACGAAACCGGCGACACCGGCGCCGAGGGCACGGCGCAGGTGCCCCGGCTTGCCGTACGCCGTCAGCATCAGCGCACGGCAGGCGGGCAGGCGCGTACGGAGCTCGGCCGCCGCGGCCAGACCGTCCAGCCTGCCGGGCATGTCGATGTCGAGGACGGCGACGTCGGGGCGGTGGACCAGCGCGGCTGCCAGGGCGGCCTCTCCGGACTCCGCGGTCGCGACGACCTCCAGGTCCTCCTCCAGCCCGAGCAGGGCGGCGAGTGCGCTCCTGATGACGTGCTGGTCCTCGGCGAGGAGTACGCGAATCACGCCCATATGTCTACCAGTGTCCGGATCATGATGAGGTCATGGTCAGGAGGTGAGGCCGTCTCTGGGCCGCATGATCGTCGATCGGCAGGCTTGAGCACATGACAGAGGTGCTTCGCCTTGACGCGGTGAGCAAGGTGTACGGCAAGGGACAGGGCGCGGTGGCCGCCCTGCGTGAGGTCTCGGTGACCATCCCCGGCGGGAGCTTCACCGCCGTGATGGGACCGTCGGGCTCGGGCAAGAGCACGTTCCTGCACTGCGCGGCGGGGCTGGACACGCCCTCCTCCGGCTCGGTGCGGCTGGGCGGCACGGAGCTGTCCGGCATGGACGAGACCCGGTTGACGGAGCTGCGCAGGCGGCGGGTCGGCTTCGTGTTCCAGGCGTTCAACCTGGTCTCGTCCCTGACCGTGCTGGAGAACATCACGCTGCCGCTGCGGCTGGCCGGGACGCGGGCCGACCGGGCGTGGCTCGGCGAGATCGTCCGGCGGGTGGGGCTGGCGGGCCGCACCGGGCACCGCCCCGCCCAGCTGTCCGGCGGGCAGCAGCAGCGGGTGGCCATCGCGAGGGCGCTGGTGACCCGGCCGCAGGTGGTCTTCGGCGACGAGCCGACCGGCGCGCTCGACACGATGACGGCCCGTGACGTGCTCCGGCTGCTGCGGGAGGTGGTGGACGGCCTCGGCCAGACCGTGGTGATGGTCACCCACGACCCGGTGGCCGCCTCCTACGCCGACACCGTCCTGTTCCTCGCCGACGGCCGGATCGTGGACGCGATGGCCGCGCCGAGCTCCGAGCAGATCGCCGAGCGGATGACCAGGATGGGGGCGTACGCGGCATGATCACGGGACTCGCGCTGAAGACCCTGCGGCACCGCAGGGCGGCGTTCGCGGGGGCGTTCGTGGCGCTGGTGTGCGCCGCCGCGCTGGTCTGCGCGTGCCTGATGCTGCTGGAGACCGGCCTGCGGGGCGGGGTCGCGCCGGAGCGCTACGCGGGGGCGCCGCTGATCGTCGCCGGCGACCAGAACGTCCACGCGACCGTGACCAAGTCCTCCGGGAAGGTCAAGACGAAGGCCAAGCCGCTCTCGGAGCGGGTCTGGATCCCCGAGGCGACGGCCGCGAAGCTGCGCGCCCTGCCGGGCGTCTCGAAGGTGCTGACCGAGGTGACGTTCCCCGTGAACGGGCACGCTCTCGGGCACGGGTGGGAGTCGGCCGGGCTCACGCCGTTCACGATCGCGAGGGGACGCCCGCCGCGTGCGGACGGCGAGGTGGTCGTGGACGCCCGCTCGGGCCTGTCCGTGGGCGCCGCTCTCGACGTCCGGGGGACGGCGCACCGGGTCGTGGGGGTCACCGCGCAGGCGCTGCCGAGCCAGGACACGGTGTTCTTCTCGACGGACGAGGCCCGTCGGCTGGCCGGGCGTCCGGGGCTGGTGACCGCGATCGGCGTGTTCCCCCGCGTGGACGTCTCGCGGGCGCTGACCGGTCGTCTCGTGGCCCACACCGGCGACGAGCGCGGGGCGGTGGAGTTCCTCGACGCGGAGCAGGCGCGGGTGCGGCTGATCAGCATGGGCGGCGCGCTGGGCGGCACGTCGCTGCTGGTCGCGATCCTCGTCGTGACGGGCACCTCCGCCCTGGCGGTCCAGCAGCGGCGGCGCGAGATCGCCCTCCTCCGCGCGGTCGCCGCCACACCCGGGCAGGTGCGCAGGCTGCTGGGCGGCGAGGCGCTGCTGGTCGGCCTGGCGGCCGGCGTCATCGGATCGGCGGCCGGTGTCGGCCTCGGGTTCTGGCTGCGCGGCCGGTTCGTCGAGCTGGGCGCCATGCCGCCGAACCTGCGCCTTGTGGTCAGCCCGTTCCCGGCGGTGGCCGCTCTGCTGGCGGCCGTGGCGGCGGCCTGGGCCGCGACCCGCCTCTCGGTCCGCCGCACCGCGCGGATCCGCCCCGTCGAGGCCCTCGGCGAGGCCGCCCTGGGAGGGGACCGCCTGCCCCTCGGCCGGTCGATCGCGGGCGTGCTGTGCGTCGCCGGTGGGATCACGCTGACGCTGGTGCTGTCGGGACTCGAGACCGAGGCGGCGTCGAGCCCGGTGACGATGCTGACCGCGCTCGTCTGGACGGTGGCCGTCACCCTGCTCGGGCCGGTGCTCGCCCGCGTCGCGACCGCCCTGCTCGGTGTCGCGCTGCGCGCCTCCCGCGCCGGATATCTGGCGGCGCGCAACCTGCGGACGGGCCCGGGACGGATGGCCTCGGTGATGGCGCCGCTGACCCTTCTGGTGGCCATGACCTGCACCATCCTGTTCAGCCAGACCACGATGGGGCACGCGTCGGCCGCGCAGGCCGCCGCGGGCACCCACGCCGACTACGTGGTGGGCGGCGCGACGGCGGACTCCGCCGAGGCCGTGCGCCGGGTGCCGGGCGTGAAGGCCGTCACGTCGGTGGTGCGCACCTCGGTGCGCGTGGGGCTGGACAAGTACGGCGCGCAGGGCGTCGACGGCGGCGGGCGGCCGATCGGGCAGGCCGTGGACCTCGGGGTCGTGTCCGGCTCGCTCGACGGATTCGGAGCCGGGTCGGCCGCGCTGAGCGAGTCGGCGGCCTCCAGGCTCGGGCTGTCGGTCGGCGAGCCTCTCAAGCTCACCCTGGGCGACGGGACCCCTGCGGAGCTGAAGGTCGTGGCGGTCTACTCCCGCGGCCTCGGCTTCGGCGACCTGACCCTGCCGTACGCGCTGGTCGCCGGGCATGTCGACGATCCGTCGGGCACCCTGCTGGTCGAGGCCCCCTCGGTCTCGCGTGCGGCCCTGGCCGACGTGGCGCCGATCGTGGCGCCGATGGAAGGGGCCGGGGCGGAGACCCCGAACGCCGAGGTCAACTATGTGGCCATGGGCCTGATCATCGCGTTCAGCGCGATCGCCGTGGTCAACACGCTGGCGATGTCCACCACGGACCGGTCGCGGGAGCTCGCCCTGCTCCGCCTGGTCGGCGCGACCCGGCGGCAGGTGCTGCGCATGCTCCGCCTGGAGACCCTGACCGCGCTGATCGTCTCCGTGTTCGCCGGGACCGGCATCGCGCTGATCACGCTGTCGGCCTTCGGCAGGGGGATGACCGGGTCGGCCCTGCCGTACGTCCCCCCGGCCGGCTATGCGCTGGTGATCGCCGCGGTGGCCGCGCTCGCCCTGGTCGCCACGAGCCTCCCCGCGCGTCTCGCCCTGCGCGCCCGCCCGGCCGAGGCCGTCGGCGCCCGCCAGTGAACCCTCTTTCCCCGACAAGCTCGAAAGCCGCAATCATGAACCGCATCGCATCGGCAGCCGCCGTCATCTCCCTGTCCGCCACTCTCGTCGCGACCGGAGCCCCGGCCGCGGCCCACGCCGCCACGACCTGGACCTCCTGCGGCAGCGCCCCTGGGCTGGACCCCCGCCAGGAATGCACGACGCTCCAGGTCCCTCTCACGTACGGCAAGCCGGGCGGGGGAACGATCTCCCTCACCGTCTCCCGGATCCGTACGGCCCGGCCGGGACTGCGCAGAGGGGTGCTGCTGCTCATCCCGGGAGGACCGGGCAGCCCGGGCCTGCGTCGGCCGAGCGACATGGTGAAGCGCCTGCCGAAGGCCGTGCTCGACCGCTACGACCTGGTTGGTTTCGACCCGCGGGGCGTCGGCCGGAGCTCGCCCGTCTCCTGCGGGCTCGCGCACGAGGACCTGGCGCCCACCCTGCTCAAGCCCTACCCGTCCGCCGACGGGGACATCAAGCGGAACGCCACGTGGTCACGCAGGATCGCCGACGCCTGCGCCCGCAACGGCGGCCCTGTGCTGCGCAGCATCAGCACGCGCACCGAGGCCAGGGACATCGACGCCATCCGCCGGGCTCTCGGCGAGCAGCGCCTGTCCTACTGGGGTGTCTCCTACGGCACGTACGCCGGCGCCGTCTACGCCACGATGTTCCCCGGCCGGACCGACAGAGTGGTCCTGGACAGCAACGACGACCCCGACCCGCGCAGGGTGACCCGCGCCTGGCTGGCCAACTACTCGGTGGGCATCGAGGACCGCTTCCCCGACTTCGCGGCCTGGGCCGCCGCGCGTGACGACGAGCTGGGCCTGGGAGCCGACGCCGCAGCGGTCCGCCGTACCTTCCTGGACCTCGCCGGGCGCCTGGACCGCGCTCCGATCCCGTGGCCGGGAGCCAACCCGGCGAGGCTCGACGGTGCGGTCCTGCGCGAGACCATGCTGAACGCGCTGTATTCCGACGCAGGGTTCCCCGCCCTGGCCGCGCTCATGCGGGCGGCGCTCGGCCCGGGTCCCCTCCCGGCGCCCTCCACCGCCCCGGACGAGGCGATGCAGAACGCCGCCGCCTCGGCGGCCGCGACCCTGTGCAACGACGTCGAGTGGCCGAGCTCGCTCGGCATGCACCGGCAGCTGGTGGCCCGCGACCGGGCGGCCCACCCGCTGACCGCCGGCATGCCCGTCAACATCGGTCCCTGCGCCTACTGGCCCTACCGGCCGGCCGAGGCGCCGGTGCGGGTCGGGGCGCAGGGCCCGTCCAATGTCCTGCTCGTGCAGAACCTGCGCGACCCGGCGACGCCGTACAGCGGGGCCCTGCGGATGCGTGAGGCGTTGGGGAGCCGGGCGCGCATGGTCGCCGTCGACTCGGGCGGGCACGGATCCTACCTGGTCAACGGCAATGCCTGTGGTGACGACACCGTCACCACGTTCCTGGTCACCGGCAGGCGACCGGCCAGGGACACGATCTGCCGGTAGGCACGCTCACAGACCGAGGGCGAGGGCGAGGTCCTTCTTCAGGTCCTCCAGGTCCCGCGCGGCCCGCGCCCGGGCGGCTGCGACGTCGTCGCCCTCGACCGGCACGACGACCTCCAGGTAGCACTTGAGCTTGGGCTCGGTGCCGCTGGGCCGTACGACGATCCGGGCGTCGCCCGACAGGCGGTAGCGCAGGCCCTCGGTCGGCGGCAGCCCCGCCACCCCCTGGGACAGGTCCTCGGCCGACTCCACCGTACGGCCCGCCAGCCGCACCGGCGGGTGCGTACGGAGGCGCTCGATGGCCTTGGCGATCAGCGACAGGTCCTCGACCCGGACGGAAAGCTGGGTGGTCGCGTGGAGGCCATAGCGGCGGGCCTGGTCGTCCAGCAGGTCGAGCAGCGACCTGCCGTCGCGTTTGGCCATGGCGGCCATCCCGGCCACGGTGAGGGCGGCGCCCACGCCGTCCTTGTCGTGGACCGGCAGCCCGGCGTCCGAGCCCACGCTGTAGCCCAGCGCCTCCTCGTAGCCGAAGACCAGCCCCGGGCCCGACTTCATGATCCACTTGAAGCCGGTCAGCGTCTCGGCGTGCCGCACGCCGTGGGCGGCGGCGATCTTGGCGAGCAGCGACGACGACACGATCGACGTGGCGACCAGCCGGTCGCCGCCCGAGGTGTGCCGCAGCACGTGCTCGGCCAGCAGGCCGCCCACCTCGTCGCCGGTCAGCATGCGATAACCGCCGTCCGGCAGCGGCGTGCCCACGGCGCAGCGGTCCGCGTCCGGGTCGTTGGCGATCACCAGGTCGGCGTGGGTCGCGGCGGCGAGTTCGAGCACGAGGTCCATGGCGCCCGGTTCCTCCGGGTTGGGGAACGCCACGGTGGGGAAGTCGGGGTCGGGCATCGCCTGCCGGCTCACCATGACCGGCACCTCGAAGCCCGCCACGCGGAACGCCTCGGACACGGTCGCGCCGCCGACGCCGTGCAGCGGCGTGTACGCGACCGAGATCTCGCGGGCGTCGCCGATCGGGAGCGTGGTCAGGGCCCGCAGGTAGGGCACGACGATGTCGTCGTGCCCGAGGGTCTGCCAGCCGTCGCCCAGCGGCAGTGCGTCCACCCGGCCGACCGCGTCGATGGCCTCGGAGATCTCCCGGTCGATCGGCGGCACGATCTGCGCGCCGTCGCCCCAGTAGACCTTGTAGCCGTTGTCCTGGGGAGGGTTGTGCGAGGCGGTGACCATGACGCCCGCGTCCGCGCCCAGGTGGCGTACGGCGAACGCCAGCACAGGGGTGGGCCACTTGCCGGCCATGACCGAGGCGCGCAGGCCCGCCCCGGTCAGCACGCGGGCAGTATCGGCGGCGAACACGTCGGACTTGTGCCGCCCGTCGTAGCCGATCACCACGTGGCGTCCCGGCCCGAGGACGCGGGCCAGGCCGGCGGCCGCCCGCATCACGGTGACCCGGTTCATCCGGTTGGGCCCGGCTCCGAGCGCGCCGCGCAGGCCCGCCGTGCCGAACTCCAGCTTCGCGCCGAAGCGGGCCTCCAGCTCGGCCCGATCGTCACGTTCCAGGATCGCGTCGAGCTCGGCCCGCGTCTCGGGGTCGGGGTCCTGGTCGCGCCACTCTTCGGCGAGCCGTACGAGATCGGACATGGATACCCCCTACAGCTTGTCGACGACCTGGGCGAGCAGGACGCCCATGCGGGCGGCCGTGGCCCGGCCGACCTCCAGGACCTCCTCGTGGTTGAGCGGCTCGCCCACCAGGCCCGCGCCGGGGTTGGTGACCAGGGAGATCCCGAGCACCTCGGCCCCGGCCTCCCGGGCGGCGATCGCCTCCAGCACGGTGGACATGCCCACCAGGTCGCCGCCGAGCGTGCGCAGCATGCGGATCTCGGCGGGCGTCTCGTACGTCGGGCCGCGGAAGGCGACGTACACGCCCTCGGACAGCGTGGGGTCGACCGCGCGGGCGAGGTCGCGCAGGCGCTTGGAGTAGACCTCGGTGAGGTCGATGAACGTCGCACCCGTGATCGGGTTGCTGCCGGTGAGGTTGATGTGGTCGCTGATCAGGACCGGGTCGCCGACCTTCTGGGTCTCCGGCCGCAGCCCGCCCGCCGCGTTGGTCAGCACCACCGTGCGCACCCCGGCCGCGACGGCCGTGCGCACCCCGTGGACCACCGGCTCCACCCCGCGGCCCTCATAGAGGTGCGTACGCCCGAGGAAGATCAGGGCGTTGAGCCCGGCGGCGGTGCGCACCGCGCGGACCGTTCCGGCGTGACCGGCGACCGCGGGAGGCGAGAACCCGGGCAGTTTCGTCACCGCGAGCTCGATGACCGTCTCGCCGATCGCGTCCGCGGCCGGGACCCAGCCCGAGCCCATGACGAGGGCGACGTCGAAGGAAGGGATGCCGGTCAGGTTCCTCAGCGTGGTCGCGGCCTCGGCCGCCAGGTCATATGGGGTCACTTTGCTGAGGGTACAGAAGTGCATGAACCCGGCGGATAAGTGCCGGGCTCGTGTCAGTCGCCGAGCTTCTTGCAGGGGCGGGTGCGCAGCCACGCGACGTAGTCGTCGGGTGCGCCCGCCTTCTCGGCGGCGTCGGCCAGGATGCCGATGTATCGCGCCGACGGCAGCCCGCCCTCGTAGGAGTCCAGCACGTACGACCAGGCGAGCACGTCGCCCTCCAGGGTCGCGACCCGGAGCCGGAGCTTGCGGTAGAGGCCGAGGTCGGTGCCCATCCACCGGTCGAGGGACGCCTCGTCCCACTCCGGCACGTCGTACAGGACGACGAATACCTGCTCGTCGGCGTCCTCGACTATCGTGGCGAGGGCGCCCTCCCAGCTGACGTCCTCGCCGCCGAAGGTGAGCCGCCAGCCCGAGAGCCAGCCCGTTCCTCGCATGGGCGAGTGGGGAGCCCACTCCGCCATCTGCTTGGGGTCCATGTTGCTGCCGTAGGCCGCATAAACAGGCACGGCTCACAAGCCTAAACCAAGATCCCGAAAGTTGGACGGGTACGCGCGCACGGGGATGCGGCGAGAAAATCCGCGTAGTCGGCCCGTTACGCGTACCTCGCCGGGAATACGTAATCAGGATGCGGGACAATGGAGCACGTGACAAGGATCGTGATCATCGGTGGCGGCCCCGGCGGATACGAGGCGGCTCTGGTCGCCGCGCAACTGGGCGCCCAGGTCACCGTCGTGGAGGAGGAAGGCCCCGGCGGGGCGTGCGTGCTCACCGACTGCGTGCCGTCCAAGACCCTGATCGCCTCCTCCGTCCGCAAGCAGGCGCTTCTCGACGCGTCGTCGCTGGGTGTCCGATTCGACGGCGGCTCCGGCCACGAGACCGGCGGCGTCCACGTGGACATGATCGACGTGAACAAGCGCGTCAAGGAGCTCGCGCTCGCCCAGTCGAACGACATCGCCGCCCGGCTGGCCGCCGAGGGCGTCGAGGTCATCCGCGCCCGGGGCCGGCTGGTCGATCCCCAGGTGGTGCGCGCGGGGGACCGTACGATCCGGGCCGACGTGGTCATCGTGGCGACCGGCGCCCACCCGCGCGTGCTGCCCGGGGCCGAGCCCGACGGCGAGCGCATCCTGAGCTGGCGCCAGCTGTACGACCTGGAGGAGCTGCCCGAGCACCTGATCGTGGTCGGCTCCGGCGTCACCGGCGCCGAGTTCGCCGGCGCCTACCGGTCGCTCGGGTCGGAGGTCACGCTGGTCTCCTCGCGCGACCGGATGATGCCCAACGAGGACGCCGACGCGGCCGAGGTGCTCGAAGGGGTCTACCGGCGCCGCGGCATGAACGTCATGGGCCGTTCGCGCGCCGCCTCGGTCAAGCGCACCGAGCACGGCGTCGTCGTGACCCTGGAGGACGGCCGTACGGCCGAGGGCAGCCACTGCCTCATGACCGTAGGCATGGTGCCCAACACCTCCGGGCTCGGGCTCGAGGACAACGGCGTGCGGCTCGACCGCAACGGCTTCATCGAGGTCGACAAGGTGTCGCGGACCTCCGCGCCCGGCGTGTACGCCGCGGGAGACTGCACCGGCGTCCTGATGCTCGCCTCCGTCGCCGCCATGCAGGGCAGGATCGCGGTCTGGCACGCGCTCGGCGAGGCCGTGCAGCCGATCCGGCTGGCCACCGTCGCCGCCAACATCTTCACCGACCCGGAGATCGCCGCCGTGGGCGTGTCGCAGCGGCAGATCGAGGCGGGCGAGATCGAGGCGAACGTCGTCAAGCTGCCGCTGGCCACCAACGCCCGGGCCAAGATGCAGGGCTTCAACGACGGTTTCGTGAAGCTGTTCTGCCGCCCGAACACCGGCATCGTGCTCGGCGGCGTGGTGGTCGCGCCCCGGGCGTCGGAGCTGATCCTGGCCGTGTCGGTGGCCGTGCAGCACCGCCTGACCGTGGACCAGCTCGCCCACACCTTCGCCGTCTATCCGTCGCTGTCGGGCTCGATCACCGAGGCGGCCCGCCGTCTCATGTCCCCGCAGACCGCCGGCATCTGACCTCTGTCGAGGCCGGATCAGTCGGCGCATGCCGCGCCCTCGGGGACGCGGGCGGCGGCAGGGCGCGGGCGCAGCGCGCGCGCCGGCCGGATCATCGCCCCGACCATGCACGTCACCAGGGCGAAGGCGAACGGGAAGGCGAACGTGGCCGCCAGCCAGCCGATGACGGAGGGTGCCACGAGCCCCGACATCCAGGTGATCGTGGCGACCCCCGCGACGCCCTCCGCAGGCGTACGGGCGACCTGGCCCGCCGCCGCGAACACCAGCGGGACGACGACGGCGAGACCGGCGCCGAACAACGCGAACCCCACGATCACCGGCGCGGGCGTGCGGAACGCGACCACGATCACCCCACCGATCACGGCGGTGACCGCCCCGGCGCGTACGGTCAGGACCGGCCCGAGCCTGCGCACCACGAAGTCTCCGCCGAGCCGCACGGTGACCATGCACGCGGTGAACACGGCGTAGCCGGTCGCGGCGAGGCCCGCGCCCGCCCCCGCGACGTTCGTGAGGTAGATCGCCGCCCACTGGCCGCTGGCCCGCTCGGCGAAGGTGCCGAAGAAGCCGATCAGGCCGATCAGCAGGACGGCCCTCGGCGGCAGCGCGAATCGCTTCGGCGGCTTCTCGTCCGGCGCGGGCTCGTCGTCGAGGAGCGCGCGGCTGCCCACCACGCCCAGGACGACCAGCGCCGCCGCCATGAGGGCGAGGTGCGCCCGCGCGTCCAGGCCCGACTGCGCCGCCACGGCCCCGATGCCCGCGCCGGCCAGGTTGCCGACGCTCCACATGCCGTGCAGGCCGGACATGACCGACCTGCCCAGCCGCCGTTCGACGAGCACGCCCTGGGCGTTCATGGCCAGGTCGGACATCCCGGCGGCGGCGCCGGACGTGAGGAACACGGGGATCAGCCACAGCGGGCCCGGCGCCAGCACGGGGAGGGCCAGGGAGGCGCACCACAGGGCGAGCAGGACCCGGGTCGTCGCCCTGGGCCCGAACCGGTAGGCCAGCCGGGCCGTCACCGGCATCGTGAGGAACGAGCCGATCGGCGGGCAGAGCAGGACGAGCCCGAGAGCGGCCGTGCCCAGGCCGAAGTGGTCCTGAAGCCAGGGCATGCGGGTGGCGATGGTGCCCGCCACCGCGCCGTGAACGGCGAAGACGAGGGCGGTGGCCCGTTGATGTCTGTCTCGCATACGGCTAAATTAACAGGCAGGGTTCCTGATAAAAAGAGGTTTTTCCGTGAAGACCGCGACACCCCAGCTCGCGCGGGCCATCAACGACCGGCTCGCGCTCGATCTGCTCCTGGAACGGGGCCCGCTGACGGCGCCCCAGCTTCGCGCGCTCACCGGCCTGTCCCGCCCGACCGTGTCGGACCTGATCGAACGCCTGCAGGTCAACGGGCTGATCCGGGTCACCGGGGAGAGCGGCGGCGACCGGCGCGGCCCCAACGCCCGCCTCTACGGGATCGTCGCCGACCGGGCCTTCGTGGGCGGGGTGGACGTGCGGCGCGACGTGGTCCACGTCACGGTCGCCGACATCACCGGCGCCACCGTGGGCACGGCGACGCGGCCCGTGGGGGAGAACCTCCCCGGGCTGGTCGCGGAGGCGCTCACCGAGGCGGCCGGCTCACGCCCGCTGCACGCCGTCGTCATCGGCGCGCCCGGGATGGTCGACCCGCAGACCGGAGACCTCGCGGCCGGGAACGTCGAGCCCGCGTGGCGGCCCGGGCTTCTCCCGGCCCTGCGCACACTGGTCGACGCGCCGGTCACCGTGGAGAACGAGGTCAACCTGGCCGCCGTCGCCGAGCACGCCACCGGCGCGGCCGCCGGGCGGGACGACTTCGTCCTGCTCTGGCTGGACGACGGCGTCGGCGCGGCCGTCGTGCTGGACGGCAGGCTCCGCCGGGGAGCCTCCGGAGGAGCCGGGGAGATCGGCTTCCTCGGCCGGCTCGACATCGAGGTGTGCGCCCTGCTGGGCACCGATGCCGTACGCGGACTGGACCTCCCGGCCCTGGCGGACCGGGTCACGACGGCCGCTTTCACGCTCGTGGCCGTGCTCGACCCCGGCCTCGTCGTCCTCGGCGGCGCCACCAGCATGGCGGGCGGCGAGCCGCTGGCGGCCCTGGTCACCGAGCGGCTGGCCGAGGTCTCGCCCGTGCCCGTACACGTCCGCGTGAGCGGCATCCCGGACAACCCCGTGCTGCGGGGCGCGGTCTCCACCGCCCTCTCGATCGCCCGCGACGCCGTCTTCGGCCAGGGCCGCCCGTGACGGCGCCGTGGTCAGCGGGTGCCGCCCGTGAGCCGCTCGTGAACCTGCCGAGGTCAGTGGCTGCCGCCCGTGGCGGACAGCCGTGACCTGACCTCATGCAGGGCCTGCCGCCCCCGCCCGATGGCCATGGCCGCCGCCTGCAGGTCGTACGGCGTCTGGGCGACGTGCAACGCCTGCTTGGCCGCCTCGTACGCGTCGAGCGCCGCCCGCCACTCGTGCGTGGGCCCGCTGACCTGGTTGATCTTCATCTCGAAGTCGAGGGCGTCGATCTCCTCGCCGAAGCGGGTCACGTCCTCCTCGGCGGCGTGCCGGGCCACCGCCATCTCGGCCACGAAACGCTCCCTGCGCCGGTGTGCGACGCCCCACATGATCAGCGTCAGGCTCAGGCCGAGACCGGACACGATGACGAGGATGAGCGCGGGCGACGGGCCCTTCGGGCGTACGGCGTTCGGGGGCACGTCCTGGTCCCAGGTGGACGGCGAGGCGTCATCGACCGGTTCCTCCCCGGCGGAGCCGGGTGCGACGGCGTCGTCCGGCAGGTCCTTCGGCGTGCCCTTCGCCCCGGTCAGGTTCACGTCGTCGGCCTGGATGAAGGAGGCCTTGTCGACGTTCGCCCCGTGGAAGTCCGCGCCGTCGAGCTCGGCCTGGGTGAACTCGGCCTCGGACAGGTCGGCGTCCCGCAGCACGGCGTGCTCCAGGTGGGCCTGGCCGAGCTTGGCCTCGCCGAGCTTGGCCCGGGTGAAGTCGGCCGTACGGCCCTTGATCTGCCCGAGCGTGGCGTCCTTCAGGTCGGCGTCCACGAGTTTCGCGTCGGTGAGGTTGGCCTGGGTGAGCACGGCCCGGGTGAGGACCGCGCCGGTCAGGTCGGAGTGCGGAAACTCGGCCTGTACGGCGTCCGCGTCGGTGAGGATCGCCCCGCGCAGGTTCGCCTGCTTGGCCTGCATCTGGCCCAGGTCGGCCTCGCTGAAGTCGGCGCCGCGCAGGTCGGCATAGTCGAGACGCGCCTGACCGAGATCGGCCTCCTTCAGCGAGGCCTTGCGCAGGATGGCTCCGGTGAGGTCCTTGCCCGTGAGGTCCACCCCGTCGAGCTTCGCGCCGGTCAGGTCGGCGCACCGCATGGCGTACGGAAGCGTGGCGCTGGTGAGGTCCTTGCCGCGAAGCTTGACGCCGCTGCCCGGCTTGCAGGGAGCGGAGGCCGCGTGCACGGCGGTCGCGGGGAGTGCCACGAACGCGAGTGACACAGACGCGAGCAACGTGAGCGACAGGAGCCGCGACAGGGACCGCGACGAGAACCGTGACAAGGGCAGCGCGGCGGCGGGCAGGGGGGTGAAGCGACGCACGGGGGGCCTCCTGAGGGGAACGCTCCCGAGTCTCCCACGCGGTCTTTAATCCCACTTGCAATCCGCTGACCTGCCATCATCCCGGTATTTCCCGGGATGGTGCACCACCCGGCCGAGCCCGCATACGACGAAGGGGCGGACCATCAGGTCCGCCCCTCGTCTGTGTCCACCGCAAGCGCTCAAGCGCTTCTGCGCCATCGAAAGCGCTCGGGTGCTGTGCCGGAGGCGCTGAGGAGATGTGCCGACACAGAGGTGCCCGGGCGCTTCCGTGTCCGTCGCGGTGGCGCTCACACGCTTCTGCGGTGGCTGGGAGCGCTGCGGTGCTTCTGCGCCGTGCCGGAAGCCACGCTGTGCCGGAGGCGCTGAGGCGTTACCAGTCGCCGCCGCCGAAGTCCCCTCCGCCGAAGTCGCCGCCGCCCCAATCGCCACCGCCGCCGCCACCCCAGTCGCCGCCGCCGAAGCCGCCACCGCCCCAGTCGCCGCCGCCGGCCTCCACGCCCGCGGCGTAGCCGGAGTCGTACCCGGCGCCGTATCCGCCGTGGCCCCAGCCGCCGAACGCGTTGCCGAGCATGGTGCCGACGAGCATGCCGGTCAGCAGGTCGCCGCCGCCGAAGCCGCCGTAGTAGCCGTACGCGTAGGGCTGGTAGGCGGGACCGGCGTCCCAGTAGGGCCTGCGCTGGCCGTCCACCATGACCTCGCGCATCTGCGGGTCGAAGCCGCGCTCCACCGCCTCGGCGTCCGCCGCGCAGGCGGGGACGTCGCGCACCGCGCCGCCGGGGGGCGCCCACCGGACGTTGCGCACCGACGGGCCGTGCTGCGGGTTGAAGAAGCACGGGGGCAGCCGCTCGGGCAGCGGCTGGTTGTTCACGCGCGCCTTGACGCAGGCCAGCGCGTAGCGGCCGTCCTCCAGCGTGGAGGTCACCGTGCGCAGGTCCTCCGGGCGCTTGATCGCGGCGAGCTCGACCTTGGCCCGCTCGTAGGAGTCGAGGGCCCGCTGCCAGTCGGTGGTCGTCTCGCTCTGCGGGAGCATCCTGACGTCCATGTCGAGCGCGGTGATCTCCTCACCGAACTTCGTGACGTCCTCCTCGACCGTCTGCTTGACGGCGGCGAGCTCGGCGGCCTCGCGCTCCTCGCGCTTGCGCTTGTTGCGGCGTCCGACGATCCACAAACCGGCACCTCCGACAACCGCGATGCCCAGAATGCCCAGCAGCACACCCGAACCGCCACCGCCGCCGACCGTGCTGCCCTTGGCACGGGCGCCATTGACGTCGCCCTCGCGCACCAGGTTCACCCGGTTGATGAAGTCCTTCATGCCGGTGACCACGTCGTTGTTGGCGCTGGTGGACAGCCGGGCCAGCACGCCCGGAGCGTTCCTGGGCAGCTCGGTCGACCCCGCGAAGAGGCTGTTGCCGTCGAGGAGGGCCACGGTCGCGCTCGACCGGCCCGCCTTGTCGAGCTCGGACAGCAACTGCGGGATGTAGGTGCTCACCTGGCTCGTGCTCACGGTGCCGTCGGGCATGGCGACCACGTAGATCTTGGACTTCGAGTCCTTCAGCGCCTGGCGGATCTCGCTCTGCTGACTCGACGAGAGCGGAGACCCACTCTGGACGAACAGCGGGTCTTTGGCGTTCTTCCAGGACGACAGGACCGTGGCGGGGTCCGGGGGAGCAGCCGCCATGGCGGACGGCGCGAGAGCGAGCAGAGTGATGAGCCCGGCGAGCAGCGCCGCAAGGGCGGCCCCCACCCGGCCGAGCGGTGTCTTCATGGTCACGGCTTCAAGCCTCCTTCGCCCTACAGGACGAACGGCAGGGCGTGATGGTTCCTCCACAAAAACCTATCGTTCCGCACCCGGCTGCCGGCATGCGTCTTCTTGCCGGTGAATGACGGCGGCGTCGGCCGCCGAACCGTCCGCCGTGACCGCGTTCGCCCGATGAGATCGCTGTCGGCGGGGCACCAAGATCACCCTCGGTGAGCCCCCGCCAGGGGAGACCGCCGGCCTCCAGGGCCGGCGGCTCAGGCGTCCTTGATCTCGCAGAGGACGGCCCCGGCGGTGACCGTCTGGCCGACGGCGGCCGCGAGGCCGGTGATCGTGCCGCCCTTGTGTGCGGTCAGCGGCTGCTCCATCTTCATGGCTTCCAGGACGACGATCGTGTCGCCGGGCTCGACGGCGTCGCCGTCGGCGACGACGACCTTCACGATCGTGCCCTGCATCGGGCTGACGAGGGAGTCGCCGCTCGCCGCGGCCTTCTTGGCACCGCCGCCGGACCGCCGAGGCGCGGCCTTCCTGGCCGGGCCGGAGCCGGTCGCGCCCGACCCCGATCCCCAGGAGCCCGATCCAGACGGGCCCAGCCCGGCGGGCAGGACGACCTCCAGGCGCTTGCCGCCGACCTCGACGGTGATCCGTTCACGCTCGGCGGGCTCGGCCGCCTCCACGGCACCCTCGTACGGCGTGATCGTGTTGTCGAACTCGGTCTCGATCCACCGGGTGTGCACGGAGAACGGCTCGCCGGCGAAGGCGGGGTCGTTCACCACGGCCCGGTGGAACGGCACCACGGTCGGCATTCCGCCGATCTCGAACTCGGCCAGGGCCCGGCGCGACCTCTCCAGCGCCTGCTTACGCGTCGCGCCGGTGACGATCAGCTTGGCCACGAGCGAGTCGAACGCCTGCGGCACGCTCATCCCGGCCTCGTACCCCGCGTCCAGCCGTACGCCGGGGCCGGACGGGACGCGCATCGAGGTGATCGTTCCCGGCGCGGGCAGGAAGCCCCGGCCCGCGTCTTCGGCGTTGATCCGGAACTCGATGGAGTGGCCGCGCAGCTCCGGGTCGTCGTAGCCCAGGGCCTCGCCGTCGGCGATGCGGAACATCTCGCGCACCAGATCGATGCCCGCGACCTCCTCGCTGACCGGGTGCTCGACCTGCAGCCGGGTGTTGACCTCGAGGAAGGAGATCGTGCCGTCCTGGCCGACGAGGAACTCGCACGTGCCCGCGCCGACGTAGCCCGCCTCGCGCAGGATCGCCTTGGAAGAGGAGTAGAGGAGTTCGAGCTGCTCGCCGGTCAGGAACGGGGCCGGGGCCTCCTCCACCAGCTTCTGGTGGCGGCGCTGGAGAGAGCAGTCGCGGGTGGAGACCACGACGACGTTGCCGTGGGAGTCGGCCAGGCACTGGGTCTCGACGTGCCGGGGCTTGTCGAGGTAGCGCTCGACGAAGCACTCGCCGCGCCCGAAGGCGGTGACGGCCTCGCGCACGGCCGACTCGTACAGGTCGGGGATCTCCTCCATGGTGCGGGCCACCTTGAGCCCGCGCCCGCCGCCGCCGAACGCCGCCTTGATGGCGATCGGCAGGCCGTGCTGCCGCGCGAAGGCGACGACCTCGTCCACCCCGGAGACGGGATCGGGGGTTCCGGCCACGAGCGGGGCGCCCACGCGCTGCGCGATGTGCCGGGCCTGGACCTTGTCGCCCAGCGCGGTGATCGCCGCCGGCGGCGGGCCGATCCAGATCAGGCCGGCGTCGAGCACGGCCTGGGCGAAGCCGGCGTTCTCGGCGAGGAAGCCATATCCGGGATGGACGGCGTCCGCGCCGGTCTTCCGGGCGACGGAAAGGAGTTTGTCGATGTCGAGGTAGGTCTCGGCCGGGCTCTGCCCGCCGAGTGCGTGCGCCTCGTCGGCCACCCGCACGTGCAGCGCGTCCAGATCCTGGTCCGCGTAGACCGCGACGCTGGACAGCCCGGCGTCTGCGCAGGCCCGGGCGATCCGTACGGCGATCTCACCGCGATTGGCGATCAGGACCTTGTGCACCGCGTGCATCCTTCCCTCGGGCCCCCTGGGTTATGAGCTGTGGTGGATTTTATGCACCTGCCGGCTCTGGACGGCGTCCGGCCCCTTACTGAGTGGGATCGCCGCCGTGCCTCGTCTCCCTGCACTTCCCTGCCCCATCGCCGGTATGTCCGGGTTGAAGCGGCATATTGTGAAGTGGCACCACCGGTCGGGTTCGTTAGGCTGATCGCTTATGCGGGGACCCGGCCTTCTGGCGACCGTGCTGGCTCTGCTTCTCGTGGCGCCGCCCGCGCCGCCCGCCGAGGCGCGCGTCGCGCCGGCTCGGTGCGCGCCGCGCAAGGGCAGCATGCAGGTGGCCGAGCCGTGGGCGCAGCGCAGGCTCGACCCCAAGCGGGTGTGGCCGCTCACCAGGGGCGAGGGCGTCACGGTCGCGATCATCGACAGCGGCGTGGACCTGACGCACCCGCAGATCCGGGTGGCCAAAGAGGTGGACTACACCGGCACGGGCCACCGTGACTGCGTCGGGCACGGCACGGCGGTCGCCGGGATCATCGCCGCCCAGTATCTGAAGGGCGTCCCCTTCCATGGTGTCGCGCCCGGCGTACGGCTGATCTCGCTCAAGCAGACGAACGAGGAGCGCGGCGACCCGGACACGCTGGCCAGGGCCATCGTGGACGCGGCCGACTTCGGCGCCGACGTGATCAACGTGTCGATCGACGCCCGCGACGATCCGAAGCTCAGGCAGGCCGTCGCGTACGCGGTCGGCAAGGACGCGGTGATCGTGGCGGCGGCCGGCAACACGACCGCGGAGGACGGCACGCCGGAGGCCTCCTATCCCGCCGCGTATCCGGATGTGCTCGCCGTGGGGTCGGCCACCCCGGACGGCCGGCGTGCCGACTTCTCCAACACGGTCACTCCCGTCTCCGTCCTGGGTCCGGGCCAGGACATCACCTCCACCTGGCCAGGGCGGTCGTACATGAGCGGGCTCGAAGGCACGAGCTTCGCCACGCCGTACGTCGCGGGGGTGGCGGCGCTGGTGCGTGCCCGCCATCCGGAGCTGAACCAGGAGCAGGTGCGCGGGCGCATCACCGCCACGGCGGACGGCGGACTGGGGACGGGCACGGGAGCCGGGATGGTCAACCCGATGCTTGCCGTCACCGCGATCCTGCCGATGGAGGTCGGCGGCGCTCCCGTCATCGCGCCGCCGGCGCCTGCCCCCTTGTCGCAGGACGCGGTGAGCAAACCGGCTCCGGTGGACCAGGAGGCGATCGACCTGGCGCTGACGATCGCGGCGGCGGCGTTGTGCGCGGTGGGGCTGATCGTGGCCGTACGGGTGTTCGTGCCGATGGGCAGACGGAGAAGGTGGCGTCCCGGCCGTGAAGGTTGACTCTTCGGCTTTGGGTAATTGACGTTTCAATGTTTTGTGCCTGCCGGAAACTGATGCTTTGCCCCATGTCCTCTTGGTTGAATGATCCTTATCAGGTCACTTCCAGAAAGGACTGAGATGCACCCTTTACGGCCGGGTGATCCCGAGCAGATAGGCGAGTACGCCATCCAGGGACGGCTGGACGAGGGGCCCCGCGGCGACGTCTATGTCGGCAAGGAGACCGGCGACGACGCCCCTGTGCGGATGATCAAGCTCTTGGCCGCGGAGCCGGGTTCGGGGCAGGCCGTCCTCGACCGGCTCACTGTGGCCACGCGTGTGTCCAGCTCATATGTGGCCCGCACCATCACGGCGGGCCTATTCGGGGATCGACCCTACGTCGTCAGGGAACACGTCGAGGGACGCAGCCTGGCCGCCGTCGTGGCGGCCGAGGGCCCGCTCTCGGGGGAGGCGCTCGAACGCGTCGCGGTGGGCGTGCTCACCGCGCTGACGGCCGTGCACCTCGCCGACCTCGTGCATGGTTCGCTCACCCCGCACAACGTCATCGTCGCGGACGACGGCGTCAAGCTGACCGACGTCGCGGTCGGCCCACCGGTGGGCGAGCTCGCCTACCGGGCTCCGGAGCAGATCAGGGGCGAGCGCTACGACGCGTACGCGGACATGTTCGCCTGGGCCGCCACGGTGGTCTTCGCCGCGACCGGACGTCCGCCGTTCCCGCAGGAGCCGCAGGCCGTGCTCAACGCGCAGCCCGACCTCGGCGGCCTGGACGAACGGCTGCGCCAGGTCGTGCTGCCCGCGCTCGCCAAGGAGCCGGGGCAGCGGCCCACCGCGTACACCGCGATGCTGCAACTGCTCGGCGGCGCCGCAGGGGCACAACCGGCGCCGGCCCCCGGCGCGACGGTCGTGCTGCCCCCGCAGCCGGCGGTCGGGGGAGTCCCCGTTCCGCCGGCGCCTGCTCCCCAGCAGGGGCCGGTTCCGCAGCAGGCTCCTGTTCCTCAGGCCCCGGTGCCTGGGCAGACCTGGGGCCCGCCGCCCGTCCCTCAGCAGGCGTCCACCGCCTCTTGGCAGCCGCCCGCCATGCCGCAGGAGCAGCCCCAGCAGCAGACGTGGGGGCCGCCGACCACCCAGGGCCAGGTCGAGACGGCCAAGCGCAGGCCGTTCCCGGTCGGGCTCGCAGCGGCGGTCGGCGCCGTGGTCCTGCTCTCCGGAGTGGGGCTGTGGGGCGCCGGTCACTACTCCCAGGTCCAGTTGTCACCTGCCGCCGCGGAGGGCTCCGCGGGCGGGCACGGGAACGGCGGACGTGCGCTCGCGGACGGTGGAAACGCGGGCGGCGGAGGGACCACGGGAGGCGGCGGCACCACGGCGGGAGGCGCGACCGGGGGCGGCGGATCGGCCCCGACGGCGGCGCCGCAGGTGACGGTGCCGTGGGCGCTGTCGTCCGACGACCCCGACTCGCCGGTGCAGCCGCTGGTGCTGCCGAGCGAGTGGCCGACGGACTCTCCGGTGACGCCGGAGCTCACGTCGGCGCCGACCCCCGGCCCGCTCGTGCCGATGCCGAGCCAGCCGGTGGTCCCGCCGCCGCAGCAGCCGACCTGGTCGACGACGCAGCCGACGGCCCGGGTGACGACCACCGCCACGGTCACCGCGCTGCCGAGCCCGGTGCCGACGCAGCCGACTCCCGAGCCCCCGCCCACGCAGTCGCCGAGCCCGGTGCCCACGGAGCAGCAGGAGCAGGTGCCGAGCCCGCGGCCCACCGCGCCGACCGAGGGGCCGACCGAGGGGCCAACAGAGGGGCCCACCGAGAAGCCCGTCGAGAGGCCCAGCTGGGTTCCCTCCTGGGTACCGACCGAGAGGCCCGGGCGGAGGCACGCCCGGAAGCCCACCGGGGAGCCGACGGCGTCCGCGCAGCCGAGCACCCCGACCCCGACCCCGATCCCGACCCCGACCCCGACCACGGTGGCGCCCAACCCCACTCCGACGGTGAAGCCGACTACGGTGGCGCCCAAGCCCACTCCGACGGCGAAGCCCACGACGGTGGCCCCCAGGCCCACCACTCCGACTCCGGAGCCGACGACCGCGGCGCCGGTCCGGAACCCCTTCGGCCCCACCCAGGCCTGCGGTCCGGGCTTCTCCGTCCAGCGCAGCAGTGCCCTGGCGGGGGGCACCGTCTATCAGCTGTACAACCCCGGCACGGGGGAGAACTGCGTCGTCACGATCAAGACGGCCGACGTCGGCAAGGAAACTCCGGTCTCCGCGACGCTGGAAGTCCAGGGCGGCGGTTCCAAGACCGACAGCGGTAACTACAAGTACTACGCCGGCCCGGTGAAGCTGCAGGCCAAGGGCAAGTGCGTCAGGTATTCCGGCAGCGTCGGCGCGTCCAGCGCCGGCGGCGACTGGGACAACTGCCGCTGACGCTGCGACCGGCACCACAGCCGCACTGTGACTGGCACCCCCGGCTGGCACCCCCGGCTGGCACTTCCGGCCGACAGTGCCGGCTGACAGCCGGCTGACCGGTTCACACGAAGGCCGGGCGGACATCCGCCCGGCCTTCCATCTGCGCGGCCCGTCTGTGCGGCCCGTCTGCGCGGCCCGTCCGCGTGGCTCTGCCGGTGCCACTCTGGGGAGGCGATCCCGGCTCGATCTCAGGCCGGGATCAGGCCGCGCCTCCGGCCGGCTCGGGACCGTGCCGCCCTGCCTGGATCACCGTGCCCGGATCGCTGCGCCCGGGACGCGCTCGGGGACGAGCTCGCGCGGCTCGCTCGTTACGCTGAGCCGTTGATCTGCAGCAGGTTGTCGAAGTCCCCGGGGCCGGCGACGGGCCACACGTTCTCTGCCGCGAGGGACTCTCCGCAGTGGGAGCAGGTCATGGTCGCCTCGACCGTCTCCCCGCAGCCCTTGTGCACCATCTGGAGCGGCGGCCCGTCGGGGGCGGCGTGCCGGTCCCCCCACTGCCTCATGGCGGTGACCACCGCCCACAGGTCACGGCCCTTGTCCGTGAGGCGGTACTCGTATCGCGCCGGACGGTCACTGTAGGGGACCTTCCGCATGACGCCGTGCTCGATCAGGTGGCCGAGCCGCTGGTTGAGGATGTTGCGGGAGATGCCCAGGCGCTGCTGGAACTCGTCGAACCGGGTGACGCCCAGGAAGGCGTCACGCACGATCAGCATCGTCCACCACTCACCGACCACCTCAAGGCACTGGGCCACCGAGCAGTGCATGTCGGCGAAGCTTTTGCGTTCCACACACCCAAGACTACAAGTTGCGTCATAGAACTGACCAGCATTAGCGTGCGTTCTATGACGCAACTCAGGGGGGATTCGTCCGAATCACAGGACCCATCCCAGAAGTCACACGAGGGAACCGCGCTCACGGGCGCAACGGAGCTACCGCCGTCGGCGCCGGCCACGACCGGAACCGCGACCGGAACCGCGACCGGAACCGCGACCGCGGTTGGGACCACGACTGGGACTGGGATTGGGACCGGGATTGGGACCGGGCGGCCGTGGCTCGCGCTGGCCGCGGCCTGCCTCGGGATGATGATGACCTTCATCAACATCACCGCGACGATCGGGTCTCTCGGCTTCATCCAGTCGGGACTGCATACGTCCACCACGACCCTGGTATGGGTCAGCAGCGCGTACACCCTGGCGGTGGCAGGTCTGACGCTGTCCGCCGGCACTCTCGGCGATCTCGCCGGCCGGCGCACCGTCTTCCTCATCGGCACCGTCGTCATGGGCGTGGGCAGTCTTGTCGCGTTCGGCGCGGGCGACGGCGGGACGCTGATCGCCGCCGAGGCGGTGATGGGCGTCGGCGGCGCGATGATCCTGCCCAACAGCCTGACCATCGTCAGCCACATCTTCCCGGACCCCCGCAAGCGCACCGAGGCGATCAGCATCTGGGCGGGCTGCTCGGGCGTCGGCCTGGCCGGAGGTCCTCTGGTGGCCGGCGTGCTGCTCAACCACTTCTCCTGGCACAGCGTGTTCCTCGTCAACGCCGCGATGTCGCTGGTCGTCCTGGCCGTCACGCCGATCCTGGTGAAGAACAGCCGTCACCTCGGCCGTCGTATCGACATCCCCGGCCTCGTGCTGACCACCGTGTCCCTGCTGGCCCTGACGTACGGCGTGATCGAGGGCGGGCACGTCGGGTACGGCGATATGCGCATCCTGGTCGCGTTCCTCGTCTTCCTCGTCACCCTTGTCCTGTTTGTCCGTGTGGAACTTCGCAGCGCGGACCCGATGCTCAACCTGACGCTGTTCCGTTCGGCGTCGTTCAGCACCGTCATGGGCGTGGCCCTGGTGATGATGTTCGGATTCGGCGGGGTGCCCCTGCTGATGGTGCTGTATTTCCAGCGCGTCCAGCACGCGTCGGCCCTGGACACCGGATGGCGCCTGCTGCCGATGTTCGCCGTCTATGTGGCCGTCAGCGCGGTGGCGGGACGCCTGATCCGCCGATTCGGCACCCGATCGATGCTCACGGCCGGGCTCGTCATCGCGGCGGCCGGGACGGAGCTGCTCATGGCGTCGCCGCCGGACGACTCCTACGCCTGGGTGTGGCCCGGAATGGTGCTGTTCGGTCTCGGTGCCGGCTTCGTGCTGGCACCGAGCACCGCCGCCTCCATCTCCAGCGTCCCCCACGAAGCCGCAGGCATGGCCAGCGCGTCCGTGAACATGTTCCGCCAGCTCGGAAACGTGCTGGGCGCCAGCGTGCTGGGCACCATCCTGACCGCGCACTTCTCGGCGGTGCTTCCCGAGCGTCTGGCCGGGGCCGGAGTGCCCTCCGGTGTCGCCGCCCAGGTCGAGAGCGCGGTCGCGCACGGCGGCCACGCGCCGGCGGGCGCCGGGGCGATGGGCGCCACGATCGCACGCGGTGTCGCGGGCGCTTTCACCGATTCTCTGCGGCCCGGGTTGATCGTCACGGTGTGCGCTCTCGTGCTCGCCGCCGTCCTGACGTTCGTCCTCTTCGCCGAGAAGTCGGCGGGCCACCGGAAGTGACATCAGCGGGCACGGTCGTCGGTGCCGGTACGCAGGTCGTATGGCGAGGCGCCGTCGGCGCCCGGGCCGGAGAGGGTCCAGCTCGCGAGAAGGTCCAGGGCGAGTTTCGAGCACGAGCCGGCTTCCGCGGTGTAGAGGAAGAGCGTCACGTCGGGGTCACCGGGCAGGCAGAGCGTCTCGAACTCGACGGTCAGCTCACCGACGAGCGGGTGGCGCAGCCGCTTGGAGCCGTGGGTGCGCTGGTGGACGCGGTGCTGCTCCCACCAGTGGGCGAACTGGCGGCTGTGCTCGCGCAGCTCGGCGATGAGGGCGGCGGTGGCATGGTCGTCCGGGTCGCGACCGGCGTCGAGCCGCAGGCTCTCGACCGCGGCCCGCGCCTGGACCTCCCAGTCGACGAACAGCGATCGGGCGGCGTCGTCGAGGAACATCCACCGCGCGTAGTTGCGCTGCCGGGGCGGCATCCGTTCGAAGTCGGCGAACAGCGCCTTCGCCATCCGGTTGGCGGCGAGCACGTCGGTGCGGCGGCCGAGTACGAGGGCGGGCTCGCCGTCGAAGGCGTCGAGGAGCTGGTAGAGCCCGGGGCGTACGCGCTGGACGCCGCGGGTGCGCCGCCGTACGGGCATCGTGGTCACGCCGGTGAGGTCGTGCAGATGCACGCGTCCCGCGTCGTCGAGGCCGAGGGCGCGGCCGATGGCCTCGACGACCGACGGCGACGGGGTGATGCGCCGGCCCTGTTCGAGGCGGGCGTAGTAGTCGGCCGAGACTCCGGCCAGGAAGGCGACCTCCTCGCGACGCAGGCCGGGGACCCGCCGGACGCGGCCGTCGGGGGGCAGACCGGCCCGTGACGGGTCCACCTGGCTCCGGGCGCGTCGCAGGAAATCGGCGAGTTCGCGGTTGGTCTCTGCCATGCCCTCCAGTGTCTCTCTTGCCGTTCGAATCCTGCCTGGTCCTATTACTCCTAGGTTGCCCGGTGCGCGGTCGCACAGGGCGCGATATGGGCCTCCGCAGCGGGTCGAGGCGACCGATGCTGGTGCTGTGCCGGTCTCCGGGACCTCCGGGCCGGCGCCACCGCCGAATCCGGCAAGCACCGCCTTCTACCCGCAGAGGATGATCATGAGCTTTCCCGCCAGCCGACCGGCCGTATGGTTCGTGACCGGCACCTCCCGGGGCCTGGGCCTCGAACTGGTCAAGCAGCTGCTCGATCGCGGTGACCGCGTCGCCGCGACGACCCGGTCGTCCGAGCGGCTGCTCGCCGCGCTCGGCGACGAGACCGACGTCTCGCGCCTTCTCGCACTCACCGTCGACCTGCGCGACGAGGCGGAGGTCGCGTGGGCCGTTCAGGAGGCCACCGAACGCTTGGGCGGCCTGGACGTCGTCGTGAACAACGCGGGCTACGGCTTCCTGGCCGCGGTGGAGGAGACCGGCGACCGCGAGGTCCGCGACATGCTCGACGTCCAGGTCGTGGGCGTGTGGAACGTGCTGCGCGCCGCCCTGCCCGTCCTCCGCGAGCGGCGCGGGGGCCACATCGTCAACGTGTCCTCGATCCTCGGCCTGACCGCCGTGCCGGGCTGGGCGCTCTACTGCGCCGGGAAGTTCGCGCTGGAAGGGCTGAGCGAGGCCCTCGCCGCCGAGGTGGCGGACTTCGGCATCGGGGTCACGATCGTGGAGCCCGGCTACTTCCGCACCGATTTCCTGACCGAGGACTCGCTCGCCCTGCCCGCCGAGACGACCGCGCACTACCCGGGCATCCGCGAGATGGTGCGCGATCACCTCAAGCTCCAGGGCGGCCAGCTCGGCGACCCGGTCAAGGGCGCCCGTGCGATCATCGACCGGGTCGTGACCGGGAAGGGCCCGTTGCGGCTGCTGCTCGGATCCGACGCCCACTCCTACGCCACGGTCAAGGTCGAGGCCCTGCGGGCGAACGTCGAGGCCGCCGCGCTCACCGCGCCCGCCACCGACTTTCCCGCCGCCTGAACGGCCGCCCTTCCCCGCCGCCGCGAAAGCACGTCGTTCAGATATGGGCTGCCGGGTCAGTATCCGCGATATCCGGTGCCGGTCTTCATGCCCACCACGCCGGGGACGGCCGAGACCGACCCGTAGCGCGCGATGGCGTAGCGGACGCCCGCGATGATGTTGTCCACCGGGTTCCAGATGTCCTTGTGCCCGGGCAGCGACCAGCGGTCGAACGTCGGGTCGATGGTCTGCATCAGGCCCTTCGACGGGGTTCCGGCGGCCGCGTTCGAGTCCCAGTTGTTGATCGCGTGAGGGTTGCCGCCCGACTCGTGCCGGATGATCATCCAGATGTCGTCCCGGTTCATCTTGTCGGCGGGGTAGCCCTGGGCCCTGAGGATCGCGATGGCCTGGTCGATCCAGTCCTTGACCTGTCCCGTGGGCGCGGGCCCGCCGCCGGCCGGCGGCGGGCCGCTGGTGCCGTAGCCGCCGAAGCCGCCGCCCGTGCCGTTCGCGCCGCTCAGGTTCGTCGGGTTGTACGAGGCGAGCGTCGGGCGCGGGTCACCGGAGGCGCCCGTGTAGCCGGGGGTGCGCTGCCAGTCGACGGTGTGCCCGTGCCGGGGCACGAACTCCTGCTTGCCCGGGTCGGGGATCTTGGCGAAGGTGAGCGCGCCGTCCCGGTAGTCGCCGCCGAGGCGGTCGCCCAGCGTCTTGGTGGCGTCGCCGACGGCCGTGTTCACCTGCTCCAGATGGGGCCGGGCGTCCTCGACGCCCCGGGAGACGATGGCCCGCAGCCCGCTGTCCAGCTCCTCGTCGGTGGCGTCCTGGTGCCGGCTGCGGTAGGTGGCCGCCTCGGCGACCACGTCACCACAGATGCCGTCGATCTTCGACTTGGCGCTCTCCAGGGCGGTGGCGACCTTCTCCAGCGCGCCCGCGCACGCGACCAGGGCGTCGTGGAGGCCGTCGGCCGCCTTGCCGTACCTGTTCATGTACGTGACGAAGGCGTCGGCGGAGCGGCCCTGCCACGCGGCGTCGACGGTGCGTACGGCGCGGCTCACCCCGCCCGCGTAGTCCTGCGCGTTGCCGGCCGCGCCGCGCCACTTCCCGGCGATGTCGCGGATCGCGCCGGGATCGCCGCTCACCTTCCGCAACATGGAGGCCAGCTCCGCACCCCCCGGCAGGTCGGCGACGCCACTCATGCCCGCATCGAGGTGGACGTGGCCTTGTTGGCCGTACGGACGTTGTCCTGCACGGTCTCCAGCGCCCGCTCGACGCCTTTCAGCTTGGTCCTCGCGTCGGCCGCCTCGGAGGTCAGCGCGGAGTAGGCCGTGTCGACGGCCGCGGCCAGCGCCGCCGCGCCGTCCACGTGCCCGAAGTCGGCCGCGCGGGCGCCGGGCGTCTCGGGCAGGCCGCCGTGCAGGCTCTCGTACTGGCCCCAGGCCTTGCGGACCGCCGTACGGCAGCTTTCGAGCGCCTGGAAGTGGATGTCGAAACCGGTCACGTGCTGCTCCTTTCCGTCCGTCACTCACCGTCCGGAGGAGGCAGGAACGCGGTCTGGGCGAGCCGCGCCCCGAACCTCCTGTCCACGTGGTAGCCCCGGCCGGGTGGCAGCGGATGCGCCCGGACGTTGCCGAACAGGTAGCCCTCGTCCTTGTTGCCGGAGAGGATGACGGCGGGGCTGGCCATGTCCTTCAGCTTCTGGATGACCGGGTCGTACATGGCCCGGCCGGCGCCGCCCATCTGGCGCGACAACACCAGGTGGAGCCCGATGTCCCGCGCCTGCGGCAGCAGGTCCACCAGAGGCAGCAGCGGGTTGGACGAGGTGGCGACCAGGTCGTAGTCGTCCACCACGATGTAGACGTCCGAGCCCTGCCACCAGCTCCGCGTCCGGAGCTGCTCGGGCGTGAGGTCGGCCGGAGGAAGCCGCTTGAGCAGGGCGCCGCGTACGTCGTTGACCAGCTCGGCGGCGGCGGTGCTCGACGCCGCGTAGCCGATGCGGTGGGCGGTCGCGGCCGAGTCGAGCAGCGACCTGCGGTAGTCGACGACGATCATCATCGCCTCGTGCGGCTCCCGCCTGGCCACCAGGCCCTCGGCGATCAGCCGCAGCAGGTTCGACTTGCCGCTCTCGGTGTCGCCCAGGACGACGAAGTGCGGGTCGGCGTCGAAGTCGAGCAGCACGGGCGAGAGTGTCGCCTCGTCGATGCCGATGGGGATCTTCGGGCCGGTCTCCTCGGGGCTCGGCAACGACGCCGCGGGCAGCACCGGAGGCAGCAGCCGGATCGGCTGCGCGGGCGGCCCCTGCCACGCCTCCCTGATCGCGTGCACGAGCCCGCGGACGCCCGCCGCGAGGTCTTCGGAGCTCTGCACGCCGTCGATGCGCGGCAGCGCGGACAGGAAGTGCAGCCCCTCCTTGGTGAGGCCGCGTCCCGGCACGCCCTCGGGGACCGCCAGCGACGCCTTCCTGTTCACCTCGGACTCGTACGCGTCGCCGAGCTTGAGCTCGACCCTCGTGCCGAACAGGTCGCGGATGCTCGACCGGAACTCCGACCACTTGTTGGTGGCCGCCACCACGTGGATGCCGTAGCCGAGGCCACGTGCGGCGATGTCGGTGATGACCGGTTCGAGCGACTCGAACTCCTGCCTGAGCGTCAGCCAGCCGTCCACGACCAGGAACACGTCGCCCCAGCCGTCGCCGTCGCGGCCGGACTCGGCCCGCATCCGCCGGTAGGCCGCGATCGACTCGATGCCGTGCTCGGCGAAGTCCGCCTCGCGCCGCTCCAGGATCGTGGAGATCTCGGCGACCGTACGGCGCACGCGGTCGGCGTCGAGGCGGCTCGCGACGCCGCCCACGTGGGGCAGCCCCTCCAGTGAGGCCAGGGAGCCGCCGCCGAAGTCGAGGCAGTAGAACTGCACCTCGCGCGGCGTGTGCATCAGGGCCATGCTCGTGATCAGCGTGCGCAGCACGGTGCTCTTGCCGCTCTGCGTGCCGCCCGCGACGCCGACGTGGCCCGCGCCGCCCGACAGGTCCAGCCAGTAGGGGTCGCGGCGCTGCTCGAACGGCCGGTCGACGATGCCGACGACCGCGTGGAGCATCCCCCGGCCGCCCCAGGTCGCGGTGGTCAGGCCGTGTTGCGGGGTGACGGACAGCGGCGGCAGCAGGTGGGCCAGCGTCGGCGGCTCGGCCAGCGGGGGCAGCCAGATCCGGTGCGCTGGGGGGCCGTGGCCGGTGAGGCGGCCGACGACGACGTCGAGCAGGCTGTGCCGCGGGCCGGCCTGCTCATCGGCGGGTGCCAGCTCCTTGGGCGTCTCGGTCACCTCGACGGGCGCGAAGGCGGTGCCGTACTCGACCACGTCGCGCATCGGACGGCCCGGCTCGCCGGACGCGGACCGCGTGGGGTCGGCGTGGTGCGGCCCGGACACGTAGGCGGCCTTGAACCGGGTCATGCCCGTCGTGTCGTACTTCAGGTAGCCGTTGCCCGGCGCGGGCGGCAGCTCGTACGCGTCGGCGACACCGAGCACGACCCGGCTCTCCATGGCGGAGAACGTGCGCAGACCGATCCGGTACGACAGGTGGGTGTCGAGGCCGCGCAGCCTGCCCTCCTCAAGGCGCTGGGAGGCCAGGAGGAGGTGCACGCCGAGCGAGCGGCCGAGCCGTCCGATCATCACGAACAGGTCGATGAACTCCGGTTTGGCCGTCAGCAGCTCGCTGAACTCGTCGATCACGACGAACAGGGTCGGCATCGGCTTGAGATCGGCGCCCTGCTCCCTGGCCCGCTCGTAGTCGCGCAGCGAGGCGTAGTTGCCCGCGGCCCGCAGCAGCTCCTGGCGACGCACCATCTCGCCGTGCAGCGCGTCGTGCATGCGGTCGACGAGCGGCAGCTCGTCCTCCAGGTTGGTGATGACCGCCGACACGTGCGAGAGGGACTCCAGGCCGAGGAACGTCGCGCCGCCCTTGAAGTCGACCAGCACGAAGTTGAGGATCTCGGAGGAGTGCGTGATGGCCAGGCCGAGGACGAGCGTGCGCAGCAGCTCGCTCTTGCCGGAGCCGGTCGCCCCGATGACCAGGCCGTGCGGGCCCATGCCGCCCTGCGCCGACTCCTTGATGTCGAGCTCGACGATCCGCCCGTCGGCGCCCAGGCCGATCGGCACCCGCAGCCGGTTGCGCCCGGCGCGGGGCTGCCAGATCACCGCGGGATCGAGCCGTACGGGGTCGCCCACGCCGAGCAGGTCGGTGAGCGAGGTGTTGACGCCGAGCACGTCCTGCGCCTCGCCCTGGGCGCCCGCGGAGGCGCGCAGCGGCGCGAGCTGCCGGGCCAGGCCCTCCGCCTGGGGATAACCGAGCCGGTCGGGGTCGCCGAGCCGGTTGCTCGACCGCCGTCCCGTGTGGTCGATCTTGACCATGTGGAAGCCGTCGGGCTGGACGTCCAGCCGGAGCGTGATCGCCTCGGGCACCGGCCCGGTCACCGCGGACAGGTCGATCACGGTCACGCCCTGGATGGCGTCGGAGCCGAGCTGGCTGTCGTGTGGCACGTGCCCGCCGTCCACGATCACCACGTGGTACGGCAGGGCATCCGCGGAGGCGCCGGGACGGAACCTGGCCCGCTCCCTGAGCTCCTCCCCGACCAGCGCGTCGAGGTGGCCGAGGTTCTCCGCCATGAGCCTGACCTGGCCCGCGGCGTCGTTCTGCTCCGGGTGCAGGGCGTGCGGCAGCCACTTCACCCACTCCCAGTGGGGCATCCACTCCTTGCTCGCGCAGATCATGATCCGCATGTCGTCGGGGGAGTGGAAGACGACGAGCTGCGCGATCATGGCACGCACCAGCTCGCGCATCGCGGTGGGGTCGCCGGTGAGGTGGATGCGCGCGAAGGAGTGCAGGGCGACCGCGACGGGCAGCCCCGAGACCGTGGCGTGCGCCCGGACGAACCGGCGCAGCGCCCCGGCCGACAGGGCGTCGAGGTCCTCCACCGGCTTGGTGTCCGGCGGGACGAGCTGGATGGCCAGCTTCTGCACGCCGGTGCCGAGCCGTACGGTCGCGAAGTCGTCGTCGCGCGGCCTGCGCTCCCACAGGCGCGGCCCCATCGCGAGCCACCACAGCGAGTCGGGCGGCGGCCCGCTCCACTCCAGCGCCTCCCGCTGCTGCACGGCGGCCCTGCGGACCTTCCTGCGGATCTGCGACAGATAGCGGAAGTAGTCGCGGCGCAGCCCGTTGAGCCGGTTCCTGCGCTCACCGGAGTTGCGGCCGAGCTGGCCGACGCTCATGCCGACCATGGAGACGGCGAACAGTCCGCTGGCCACGTACATGAGGGGGTTGCCGTTGCCGCCCGCCGTGAACATCAGCGCCATCGCGGCGCCGCCGGCCAGCATCGGCACGTACGTGAGCATGGACATCAGGCCCTGCGGCTGGACCTCGGGAATCTCCGGCGGGGATTCCAGGAGGATCTCGCCACGGGGCGGCTTGGGGCCCGGGCGGCGCTCGGGACGCGAGACCACGACAATGCTCATCTGACTGACTTTTCTACCAGGTTTGCCGATATTTTCGGGCTGTCAGAGAGATCTCCGGGAGAGGATTCCCGCTGTGTCATCGCCGGTCCCCCTCCACGTCCAGCAAGGTGTGGTCCAGCAGGGCATGGTTCAGCCCGGCCCGGGCCCGCACGGCCCGGCCCAGCAGGGCGCGTTGCCGCAGGCGACCGTGCCGCTGCCGCCCCTGTGCCACGTCACGGTGGTCGCCCCGCGCAAGAAGGCGGACCTCGCGCTGCCGTCGGACATCCCGCTGCCGCACGTCATGCCCGGACTGCTCCGGGCGGTCGGCGAGGTCGGCGGCGAGGCCGCCGCGGCCCCCGGCTGGGTGCTCCAGCGTCTCGGCGGGCCGCCGCTCGACCTCGGCCAGAGTCTGGGGGCGCTGGGCGTCCTCGACGGCGAGGTCCTCTACCTGCGCCCGCGCGACGCGGTCATGCCGCCCGCGGTGTTCGACGACGTGGCCGACGTCGTCGCCACCGGCACCAAGGAGGGCGGCGGCAGGTGGGAGCCGCGGCACACGCGGCTGCTCGGCATGGGCGTGGCCGCCGCGCTGCTCGCGCTCGGCGCCGTCGTCCTCGCCCTCGCGGCGGCCCCGCCGCGGCTCACCGCGGGGGTGGCCGGAGCAGTCGCGGTGCTCCTCGTCGCCGCCGGGGCCGTGGTGTCGAGGGCCGTCGGCCAGCCCACCGCAGGCGCGCTCGTCGGTTACGCGGCGCTGCCGCACGCCTTCCTCGCCGGTCTGTTCACGCCCGGGGCCTCGGGCGCCGTGCTGATCCTCGGGGCGCCGAACCTGCTGGCCGGGCTCGCGTACACCGCGCTGGTGGCGACGGTCGGCGGCGTGCTGATCGCCGACGGCGTGGCCGGCTTCCTCGGCGTCGCGGTGGCGTCCGTCGCCGGGGCCGTGGGCGCCGCGTGCGTGATGGTCTTCGGGGGACCGGGCGCCGGGGCGGCGGCCGTGGTCGCCACGGCCCTGCTGGCGCTGAGCCCCCTCATCCCCACGCTGTCGTTCCGGATGGCCAGAGTGCCGCTGCCGCCGCTGCCCACCAGCGCCGAGGAGCTGCGCAGCGACAACCAGCGGATCGACGGCCCGCTGGTGCTCCAGCGGACCGCGCAGGCTCACCGGTACGCCACCGGCATGGTCATCGCGATCGCGCTCGCCGGCGTGGCGGCCGAGCTGCTGCTCGTACGGCACGGCGGCTGGGTCGCCGACACCACGGCGGCGACGCTGGCGCTGGCGCTGGCCATGCGGGCGCGGGTCTTCGCGGGGGTCGCCCAGCGGCTGTGGATGGTCCTCACGGCGGTGGCCGGGGCCGCCACCCTGGCGTTCGCGGTGGGCACCGGCGCCGACGCCGTCGGCGAGGTGGCCGTGACGATCGGGGTGCTGTGGACGGCCCTGCTCGCGCTCGGTCTCGGCCTCTGGCTGCCCGCGGGCAGGCCCTCGCCGTTCTGGGGGCGGGCGGCCGACATCCTCGACGCGCTGCTCATCGTCGCGCTGGTGCCGCTCACGCTGGGCGTGCTCGACCTGTACTCCTGGGTGCGCGGCCTGTCGGGCTGACCGTCCCTGTCGTGGGCCGCCCCTGTCGTGGGCCGTCTCGGTCGTGGGCCGTCTCGCGGGGCGTGTGGGTCACGCCGTCGGCCGTACGGGCAGCAGGGCGGGGCGCTTGGCGGTCCGGCCGTCGCCGGACGACCTGCCGAGGAGGCGCCGCACCAGCCACGGGCCGAGGAACGTGCCCGCCCAGCGCACCTCGGCGCCCACGGCCCGCCAGCCGGCCGGATCGATCGGGGGATACAGAGGCAGCGTCCAGCCGTCGTCGCTGCCGGGCAGGCCGAGGGCGTGGGCCACGGCCGCGGCGATGCGCTCGTGGCCGAGCGGACTCGCGTGGAGCCGGTCGGCGCTCCAGAGCCGGGGGTCGGTGGAGACGGCGTGGTCCGCCGTTTCGGCGACCACGACCCCGTGCCGCGCCGCCGCCACCCGGATGCGGTCGTTGAGGTCGAACACCCGCGAGCGGAGCGGCCGGGCGATAGGTGCGATCTTCCCGACGTCCGGGAACGTGAGGGTCGCGACGCGGGCGCCCGCCGTCGTGAGAGCGGCGAACATCGCCTCCAGGTGCCCGGCCACCTCGGCGGCGTCGAAGCGGGGCCTGATCAGGTCGTTGACGCCCGCGACGACGGTGACCAGATGGGGGCGCAGGGCCAGGGCCGGCGCGAGCTGCTCCGCCCGCACCTCCCCGGCGAGCCGCCCGCGCACCGCGAGATTGGCATAGGTGACCTCCGGGTCGACGGCCGTGAGCCGCTCGGCGAGCCGGTCGGCCCAGCCCCGCGGGTGGGCGGGATCGCCGTCGCCGAGCCCTTCGGTCTGGCTGTCGCCGAGGGCGACGTAACGCAGGCGCTCATCGGTCGGCACGGGCCACCTCCGGACGGCGAGAAGCCGGTGCGGCCCCTTCGCCTGCCACGGCCGGGGTGTCTTCGCCCGCGACGGCCGCGTTCCTGGCCCGGAGGATCGCGGCGGTTCGCCGGCACCAGTCGCGGTTTCCCTCCTCGAAGGCCAGGCCGCGCAGGCAGGTCAGGTATGGCCCTATGCGCCGGCCCACGCGAAGGAACTCCTCCTCGCCCAGGTCGCCGCGCATCTTCCGCAGGATCCGCCGGAACAGGTCGATCTTGGCCTCAGCCATGGCGGCCCGCTCCTCGACCTGCCGGATCAGCGCTTCGGCGTCGACGTGGTCGGCCGCCTGCACCTTGACGAGCAGATCGTCGCGGATGAACGACGGCTTCGACGTGTCGGCCGCGAACCGCTCCAGCTCGGCGAGCCCGGCGTCGGTGACGTGGAAGAGGCGCTTGGCAGGCCGGGTCTCCTGGACCACCCGCCGCCCCGCGACCAGCCCCTCCTTCTCCAGCCTGGCCAGCTCGGCGTACAGCTGCTGGGGCAGGGCGTGCCAGAAGTTCGCCACGCCGACATCGAACGCCTTGGCCAGCTGATAACCGCTGAGCTCCCCGTCGAGCAATGCCGCGAGGACGGCGTGCCGCAAGGCCATGAACCGCTCCCTTCTCTCCGTTAGTCAAGGATATGACTATTCAACGATCTGACTATCAGGAGATTGACGAGGCCCTGGGGAGGGGGTTCGAGCGGCGGCGACTTCGGCTGGAAGCGGAGTGACACCCGCTCGTCGAAGACGCGGCGGGTGTCCTGGGCCAGGGCTGGTAGGTGCCGTGGGATGGCTCCCGTTCTCCGGAGGCGCGTGGGGTGTCTTGGGTTAGGGCCGGTGGGTGCCGTGAGGTGGCTCCCGTTCTCCGGAGGCGCGTGGGGTGTCTTGGGTTAGGGCCGGTGGGTGCCGTGAGGTGACGCCCGTTCGTCGAAGGCGCGGCGGGCGTCGCCGAGGAGATCGGCCACATGGGGCAGGCCCGCCGCCTCCAGCCCGCCGCGCATCAGCTCCTCCTTGGCCGCCTCCGCCGCCGCCTCGGCCCGCCGTACGGCCTTGAGGACGGCTTCGGCGAGTCCGCGGCCGTCGAGCCTGCGCATGCTGAGCGGGTAGATGTCGAGGGCGAGCAGCGTGCCCACGGCATCGACGGTCGCGGTGATCCTGCCCTCGTCGGCCCTGCCGATGTGCTTCCGCGTGCTCCACTCGGCGGCGAGCTCGTCCATCAGGGCGGCCGCGGCCGTCAGCCGCTCAATGCGCGCCCGGAGCTCACGCATCTCGTTCACCGTCACTCCTCGCGAAGCAGGGCCTGGACGTAGGGCGCGAGCGGGTCGCCGGACGGGGGCGCGTCGCCGAAGTCCGCCGTGAACTCCTCCATGGCCTTGGTCAGCCGCTCGCCGGTCGCGCCGCGCGCGGCGCCGATCGCGCCCTGGATCGCGGCTGACATCGCGACGTGGTCGAGGTCGCGCATCGCCCGCGGGTCGATGCTCAGCCCGAGCAGGTGACCCGCGCCGGTGACCCGGGCCGTCACGGCGCCCGTGGCGTCGGTGCCCTCGATCACCTCCTCGCTCAGGGTGTGGAGCAGGTCGGCGAGCGCGCCGACGCGGCCCTGCACCTCCCGCACCAGGCCGGCGACGTCGCCCTCCCTGCCCTCGTTGAACGCGGCCGTGTTCCTCATCGCAGGTCCCTGTTCGCCGGCTGCCAGTAGTCGTGGATGTTCGCCCGCTCCGCCACGGCGGGGGTGAGCGTGAGGTCACGGCGGCCCCGCGCCGGGTCGCCCTGGTGGTAGAAGGCGGCCCGCACGTCGTTGAGCTTCTGCTCCATCTTGTTGAGGTCGCTCTCGTACGCCATGTAGATGTCGGCGAACTGCTTGACGAGGTTGCCCAGCGCGCTGACGAACGCACCGGCCTGCGAGATCAGCGCGACCCGGCCGACCGGGTGCGCGCTCATCGCCGCCAGCGAACGGAGGACCGGCGCCGAGGTCGCGTAGAGGCCGAACACCGACAGGTCGTACTCAAGGACCTCCTTGAACTGGCTGTGCATCGCACCGCTCATCTCACCGGTGATCCCGTGGAGCTTCTCGTACAGGACCGTGGTGTTGAAGCGCACCCGCCGCCCGAGCAGGTCCGCCGCCTGGCCCTTCCAGTTGGGGCTGACGTCCTGGAAGTAGGAGAACCAGATGTCCGACCTGCCGCTCTCCAGCCGGCCTCCCATCTCCTTCCAGGTCTCCCGCCTGTCGTAGAAGAGGAAGGGGTTGCCGAGGTTCAGCGTGGCGGCCACGTCCAGGGCGAGTGCCGCGACTCCCAGACCGGACATGGCCGAGGCCGCACGCGTCTGCTGCCGCAGCGGGTTCAACCCCTTGACCAGGCTCTTGAAGAAGCCGGGGTCGGTGCGGGTGGCGGCGGAGGCGGCGGCCGTGTCGGCGGAGCCGGCCGGTGCCACGGAGACGGTCCGCTGGACGTTGCCACTCGAATCGGTGATGTAGAGCTCCTTGGGGCCCGAAGTGGGCCGGCCGGGAACGAACAGCGTGCCCGGCTCGCTGGGCGGAGTCGACATGCGGGTCCTAATCGGTTCTTGGAGTGAGCCGTGCGGCAGACTCCTGGTGGCAGCCGCCGGCAGGTGAGCACTTGTGGTTCCTGGACGTTGAGCCCTGCTGAAAGACCGTGCCCCTGCCGGTCGGCCGGGAGAGTCGATCGCTGATGGGATGTCGCGCCCGCTGGGCCGGCGTGAGCACGGCTTTCAGGGGCGCGGCTGCTGGATCGTGGCCTTGCTCGCCTTCTCCGCCGCGACGTAATTGTCGGCCGCCCTGACCAGCGTCTCGCCGTCCGTGTGCAGGGCGTCGCCGAGGATGGCCGCGGCGCCCGACCAGGTGTCGGAGATCGTGTTGAACCGGTGGACGACGGTGAGCCCGACGATGGGGATCCCGGCGAGCGGGGCGAGGTTCCAGCCCTGGAAGCGGGGCGTCGCGTCCCCCAGCCGCCGGACACCGTCGGCGGAGCCGCTCACCGTGCCGGCGAACTTCCTGATGAAGCTCGCGGCCACCTCGTAGCCGGGCATGGCGCCTGAGCCGCCAGAGGGTGCGGCCGGGGCCGCCGGCGACCGCGGGGCCCGCTGTGGGGCCTGCTGCGTCCCCGGCGGTGTCCCCGGCTGCCGTACACGCAGCGAGTCGGGCAGGCAGGGGCCCGGCGGCGGGCAGGGCGGCGTGTGCGGGCACGGGCTGACCATCGACGGCACGGACGGAGCCGGGGAAGCGGGGGACGTCGGTGTCGCCGCCGCCGTGGGCGCGCCGGTCGGCGGTGCTGCCGATGATGCGGTGGACGGTGTGGCGGGCGGCGTGGTGGACGGTGTAGCGGACGGCCCCGGCGAGGGCGGTGCCGTGGACGCCGGTGGGGTCGTCGGCGGTGTGGCCGAGGTGGGCGGAGCCGGGGAAGCGGTGGGCGACGCCGTGGCGGGGACCGGTGGCTGACTTGACGAGGGTGCACCATAGGACACGTGATCTTGCCTATCACCGGGTTTCGGGTCCCTGCCATGCGTCGGGGATACGTTTCCGCAGGTAGAAAGCGGAAATTCGGCGGATGTTCACTGATGCGTAACGGGTGAGCCGATAAAACCCGTACGCCTCGGTTTGAATGCGTTAACTTGCCGATGTTCCGAATATCGCGGGGAAAAGGGGCTCAGATGGCCGACGGCGGGTTCGACGACTTCGACGTGGAGCGTTTCCAGCAGCGAGTGGACGCCAGGATCACGGCCGTCGAACGGCTCCAGACCACCCTGTCCTCGCTGGTCGGCCGGGCCCGCGACGAGGACGGCCTGGTCAGCGTGGAGGTCTCCGCCCGAGGGCTGAGCGAGCTGGAGCTGCATCCCAAGGCCATGCGGCTGAGCTCGGGGGAGCTGGCCGAGCGGATCAAGGAGACGATGCGGGCCGCGTCCGACGACCTGTATCGGCAGATGAACCGGGCCATGGCCGACGCGCTCGGGCCGGAGGGCGACCAGTCGAAGTTCCTGGACGACCCGGAGGCCGTGCTCGCCCAGGTCAGAGAGGCGGAGTCCGCCTTCGACCGGACAGCGAAGGACGTGCTGGGCGAGCTCGACCGCATCAGCCGCAGCCTGGGCCTGTAACCCGCCGCCCGCTCCACAGCGGGCGGGCCCTGGGCCGGGCATGACCACGCGCGCCGCGACCACCGGCGCCATGCTGTCTGTGCGGCCCGGCCCCGCGCCCGCTGCGACCACCGGCACCGTGGCGCTCGTCGTGGTGGCGAGCGCCGCGAAGCCCGATGCGGCTGATGTGGTCGCGGCGGGGTCAGCCGATGCGGTCGGGGCTGGTGGTGCCGGTCACGCGCCAGACGTCCGGCTCGGGGTCGTAGATCTCCCGCTGGCGCTCCTCCCGGCCCTCCGATCCGGCCGCGCCTGCCGGGCCGTAGGGCATGAAGGAGGAACCTCCGCCGGCCTGGCCCGGCCGCAGGGCGCCGAGGACGGACTCGCCCGCCTGCACGCCGCCGACGCCGAAGCCGGTCCCGAAGCCGCCGCGCTGCCCGCCGTACGTGCCGATCACCCCGCCGGGCGGGAGCGTGCCGGTGGGGCCGGTCGTCGTGACGGGAAGGTGCGTGTCCGGATAGCCGGTGAGCCCGTTGGGGATGGTGCCCGCGGGGTTCGTGCCGGTGGGCAGGGGATGGGCGTTGGCCAGGTCGGTCCTGTCGGAGCCGCCGATCACGGGCGGAGCGGTGCCCGACCCGTCGCCGGAACCACCCGGCTGCCCCGCGTTCTGCCCGGAACCGTTCTGCCCGGAACCGTTCTGCCCGGAACCGTTCTGCCCGGAACCGTTCTGCCCTGTGCCGTTTTGTCCTGTGCCGTCCTGGCCAGGGCCGTTCTGCCCGGGGTCCGACGAGCCGGAGTCGCCCGACCCGTCCGTGCCGCCGCCGCCCGAGCCGCTGCCGTCGGAGCCGGGGCCGCCCGTGCCGCCGCCCCCGCCGGAGCCCGAACCGCTCGACCCGGAACCCGAGCCCCCCGAGCCGGACGTGCCATAACCGGACGTGCCGTCACCGGTGGAGCCGCCGTGCCACGTGTCGGTGGTCGTGACGGGCGCCCCCGTCCCGCCCACCTGGATGCGCGGCGACCGGGTGAGGTCGATGCTCGTCGGCTCGATGGCGGGCAGCTCGAAGGCCAGCCCCTCGGCGAAGGCGTTGTTCGCCTGCTGGATGTCCTCGTTGAGCTTGCGGAAGTGTCTGCGCGCGGCCTCGTCCGCGTCGGTGGGCGGGCTGCCCGTGGTGCCGCCCCCGGCGCCCTCGTTGCTGGTGTCCGTGGCGGCGGGGAAGTTGGCCTGCGCGTTCTTCACCACGGTCGCGTACCAGGACATGGCGGCTCCGCTGGACGCCATGGCGTCACCCAGCGCGCCCGCCGTGGCGTACAGCGCGCGGAGCGCCGACTGCACCTGGACCGCGGCCGGGCCGCGCCACACCTGGGCGAGCTCCTTGGCCGTCCTGCTGAGCGCGGCCTGGATGCCGCTCTCGGACGGGCCGTTCCCGCCGATCGTCCCGCCCATGAGGTCGGCGGCGTCGAGGAACGCCTGGCCGGCCCTGCCCATGTCGTCCGGCTTGGCGGCGTCGAGCTTCTGCTTGATCTGTTCCCGGGTCAGATTGCCCTGGTCGAGACCGTAGAGGGTCTCGTAGATCTTGATCAGCTCCCAGCCGGAGTCGGATCCCATCGAGGTCTATCTCCCTGCCCTCTGGCTCACGCGCTGCTGCTCTCGTGGCCCTTTTGGTAGTTGGCGACCGCCTGCTCGACGGCCGTGACCAGCGCCTCGACCCGGTCGATCAGCAGTTGGTACTTGCCGCTGAGCACCTCGTGGGCCTGCTCGGCGTTCAGTCCGAAATATCGGGCCGTGTCCCACGGACCGGCCTCGGCCGGGCCGACGTTGGTCAGGCCCTGGACCTCGCCCGCGGTGCCCGGGCCGCTCCAGGTGGCGCTCATGCTCGCCGGAGCGCGACCGCGCAGTGTCCCGAGCTCCTCCCGCAGCCCCTTGAGGACCTGGAGGACCCGGGTGTGCTCGATGTACGGCCCGCCCGCCGCGCCGTCCGGGCTCCCGTCGAGACCCGGCCAGTCCGCGGGTAGGCGCAGCTTCGGTGGCGGCGAACCGCCGCCGGAGTCAAGGGACACGTCACACCTTTCTCGATCATGCCCTGTCGATGCGGGGGGAGGTGGTCGGCTGGTCGCTCATGAAGAAGTCCTCGTCCTCCAGCAACCAGGTGGTCCGCTCGCGTTCCTCGCGCTCCTCGCCGTTGCCCGTGCCGTGCGGCGCGATCGGGAGCATCGAGCCTCCGGCGGAGGATCGCAGACCCGCCGCGTTCACGCCGGTCACGCCGCCGGTCCCGGCTCCGGCACCTGCGCCGCCGCCCGCTCCGGCTCCGCCGTAGCCGCTGCCGCCGAAGCCCGTGCCGTACCCCGCGCCCGCGCCACCGCCGGAGCCGCCCGATGCGCCGAACGCGTCGAGCCCCGGCGTGTGGCCGGCCAGGCTGGTGCCCGGACCCGCGCCGTACTGTCCGTTGCCGGCGCCGTTGCCGCCCGCGCCGTTGAGACCGCTCCCGTCCAGCCCGCTCCCGTTCAAGCCGCCGTTCAGTCCGGCGCCGTTCAGGCCCGAGCCGTCGAGCCCGTCGAGGCCCGTCCCGTTCGGTCCGCCGTCGAGCCCGTTCCCGAACCGCCCGTCGCCGCCCGCCGCCGATCCGGGCCCGCCCCCGAGCCCGTACGGCGGGTAGCCGGTGTCGAAGCCGAGCCCGTCGCCGGAAGGGTCGTTTCCGAGGTCGCCGAGCGACCCGAGATCGCCCAGGCCGTTCACGTTCGTGCGGACGTTCCCGTTCGGGAGGCTCCCGCCGGGCCCGGTGACGGGGTTGAAAGGGGGAGGCGTCATGTCGAACTTCGGCACGTCGGTGTCGAGTGAGGCGGGGAACATGTCGTTGGCGGCCTTCGTCGCCTGGGTGAGCTTCTTGAGGTGCTCCTCGGCCGCCTTCATGTCCTTCTCTTCCTTCGACTCCCCGAAGATGTTGAGGAAGGGGCCGTCGCCGAAGATCGAGCCGATGGCGCCGCCGATGCCGCCGACGATGAACCCGCCGACGCCGCCGATGACGGCTCCGGGGATGGCTCCGACACCCGCGAAGGGGGAGCCGGCGATGGCGCCGCCCGCGGCGCCGACCGCCCCGGCCTCCAGGGCGGCGTCATACCAGTCGATGTCGCTCTTGGTGGGCTTCGGGACGTTCTCGCCCCGGAACTGGTTGAGCGAGCTGGCGTACACGTCCAGCGCGGGGACCACGCCGCGCGGTGTGGAGGGCGGTCCGGAGCGGCCGTCGGGCAGGGAGGTCTCCACGATCGCGTTCATCACGGCGAGCGTGGAGGTCCTGAGCCGGTGGAGCTGCTCCTTCACCTGCTTGGCGTCGTCGCCCGTGGTCCAGTGCTTGTCGAGGGCGTCCAGGTGCTTGTCGAGGGTGTCGACCACGGTCTTCAGCTTGTCGTGCACACCCTTGAACTCGCCCGAGGCCGCCCTGATCAGCTCGGGGTCGGTCTTCCCGAGCGCGTCGCGCAGGGTGTCGAGCATGACGACGCCCGGGTCGGACGCGTCGATCGCCGCCCTGATCGGCATCTTTCTCTCGGCCAAGACGCCTCCTTAACCGTTCCCCGTGTACGGCTAGACCTGCGCCGTGCCCGCCTGCTGCACGCCCGCCTGCTCGCCGGCGTCGAGATTCCTGATCGCCAGCTCCAGACGCTCGGCGGCGATGCCCAGGGTCGCGGCGATCTCCGCGTAGATGGCGGTGACCGCACTCTCCGCGCTGGTCACGCTCGTGTGGAAGCCCATGGCCGCGGGCCAGAACCCGCCGATGGCGTCACGCTGCGCGATCAGCTTCTTCACCGCGCCGCCCTCGGCGAAGGCGACCGGAGTCACCTCGCGCTTGGACGCCCCGGGCGCCAGCAGTTCGAGCGCCTCCTCGAAGTCCTTGCGGGCGTTCCTGAGGGCCGTACGGCTGACCTCCACGCCTCGGGACATGCGTCACCCTCCCGTTCACGGCCGAAGACGGCGCCGACGAGGGATCGCCGGTGCCGCCGGCCGTACGTCGGACGTTCGCTCTGCCTGCCGTCCTACTTGCCGTCGAACATGGCGGCGTTGATGCGCTCGACGTCCTTCATGTTCATGTTCGTGATGTTGATGTTCTTGGCCAGCAGGGACACGATGTCCGCCAGGCCCTTGGCCTCCTGCTGCCAGATCCGCCGGGTCTGGTCGTAGGCGTCCTTGGCGCTGCCCTGCCAGATCGCGGTCTTGGTGTTGAGCTTGTTCTCCAGGTTCTCCAGCTCCGTGACCAGCCTGTTGAAGGCGTTCTGGAACTCGGTCTCGCCCGTGTCGAGACCGCTGAAGTTGACCTTTGTGATGTCGAAGTCCACCGTCGCGCTCTCCGTCCGTTGCTGGTGGTCGTCTCGGGCTCAGCGGCTGTACGAGGCGGGCGGGGCCTGGTTGATGAGCGCCTCGATCTTGTTGATCTCGGCGGTCACCTGCGTGTTGAACTCGGCGTAGTTCTTGTTGTTCGCCCGGATGCTCTCCGCGAGGGTCTGCAGGCTGCCCAGGATGACGTCCATGCGCTCGTGCCACAGCAGGTGCACCTTGTTGAACGCGTGGTGCGACTCACCCTGCCAGTGCACCTTGAGGTTCTCACCGGCGCTGTCCAGGTAACGCTGGATGCCGCGGATGTTCTCGGCCGCGTCGCCGATCCAGGTGATCGCCTCCTCCAGGTCGTGCCGGCTTACTTGGGCCTGGCTTGCGCCAGAGTGCGACATGGTCACCTCCACTGATCCTGTCGAATTCCCCCGACCAGGAGGGTCGGGTGATGACCCAAAAGTCACAGTAATGGATCAGAAGGGGGCTTGCCGGGACTGTCCCAGATTAAGATTTTGTCACGTCGCTTACGCATTTGTCAGACGGCAGGTTAGGGGTTTCATACGATTTGCGAGCTTTGTGGTGACTCGGCCGTAAGTAGTTGAAAACGCAATCTGTCGGCAACCGGCTGGAGGGTGCTGTGACCGATACGAGCGGCGGCGGGAATCCTTTCGCCGGCCTGGCGAACACGATGAACACGGGCGGCGTGGTGGACCCCCGCCTGGTGGACCCCGAGTTCAAGATGGACTACCCCGAGGTCACGAAGTTCGGCAACGACGTGGCCGGCCGGGGACAGGTCCTGGGGGCCACGAGCGGGCGGATCAAGAACATTCACCTTCCGATGCTGACCTTCGGCGTGATCGGCGGCAGCCTGAACGGCGTGCACAGCCGGGTGCGGGACCAGACGGCCGAGGCCGTGGCGAAGGGCCAGGAGGTCCTGGAGTCCTACCGGCCGGCCATCGACCAGGCGGTCGAGAACGCCAAGGAAGCCGAGAAGCAGAGCTCCGGCGGCCCCGGGGACCCCCATCAGCCCGGCCTGCCGGGCGGCCCGAAGGCCCCCGGGTTCGACCCCAAGAAGCTCGGGCTCGACGGTGGCGGGCTGCCGAAGACCGACCCCGGCGCCGACCTCGGCAAGGACCTCACGCTGCCCAAGGACAAGCTCGGCAACGGCCTCGACGACGACCTGCCGCGCCCGGACGTGCCGGACGGCAGCTCGCTGCCCGATCCAGGCGACATCGGCGACGGCCTGCCCGGCCCCGGTGACCCGGACGGCAACGGCCCCGGCGGCAGCGGCCTCGACCCGAACGGCGGTCTCGGTCAGAACGGCCTCGGCTCCACGGGCCTCGACGGGCTCGGCCAGAACGGTGCGAACGCCCTGGAGACCCCCAAGCTGAACAACCCGGGCGACACCTCCCTCTCCTCGTACAACCCGAACCCGTTGCAGACGCCGACGCCGCCGTCGGTCCCCGACCTCGGCACGACCGGCTACGGGCCGGGCGACTACTCCCTGAACCGGCCGGGGAGCGGCGGCTACGGCTCGGGCGGCTACGGCTCCGGGGGTGCGTCGTACGGCTCCGGAGCGAGCGGCGCGGGCGGCGGGCTGGGCTCCGGCGCCGGGCGGGCCGGCGGCGGGTCCGGGGGGATCCCCGCCATGCCGTACGCCCCGATGGGCATGGGCGCGGGAAGCAACGACGACGGCAAGGAGCGGACGCGGGGCCCGGCGGTGCCGGAAGACGAGAGCACCTGGTTCGGCGACGAGGACGTGGCGCCTCCCGTCCTCGGGATGCAGGAGGACATCTAGGCCATGGTGAGCATCGGCAACGTCGAGATCTGGAACGCGCAGAACAACTTCATCACCGGCGCCGGGCTGGCCGGCACGGCCTCCCTTCTGGAGCCGGCCGCCCGGCCGCTGGCGGCGGTGCTGCTCGCGATGGTCGCCGACCCCGACGCGATGGCGCGGGGCGCGCGCGAGTGGCGCAACGAGGGAGGCGACGACGCCAACGCGTCACCCGACATCGGGCAGCTGCGCACTGATCTCCGCGGGCAGATCACCGCGCTCGAGTCGAACGGGCATCTGAAGGGGCAGATGCTGGCCACGATGAAGCAGAAGTTCGCCGAGCTGGACACGCAGCTCGACTCGCTGGACAGGGGAATGAAAGGCGTCGGCGACAGCCTCGACTCCGCGGCCCAGATCTACACCGCGGCCAGTTACATCTCGCTGTCGCTCGGCGGGGCGGCGATGACGCTGGCGTACGCCGGCGCCGCCGCCAAGGGCAACCCGATGACGCTGGCCGTAGTCGAGCCCATGGTGGTAGCGGTGATCGCCTCCCTGTCGAGGATCGCGGAGCGGGTGTTCGCGATCCTGGGGAGGGTGAGCTTCAAGGTCGCCGCGATCTTCATGGGAGTCTCCTATCTCACCGCCGGCGTCCAGCAGAAGTTCCCCGGCATGCAGGCCATCACCATGGAGGCGCCCGACTTCGCCAAGGCCAAGGTGGCCTTCGACCCGTCCACCGGAGGCCTCGCCGAGCCCCTCCCCGACCCCGACGACATGCCGAAGACGCCGTCCTTCATGCCTCCGTTCAGCCTCTGATGGAGTGGGCGGCCAGCGCGTTCGAGCGGCGGCTCGGGGCGGCGTACGACGCGGGGGACCTGGCGGTCTGCCTGAGCATGCTCAGGGACACCGAGCTGGCGCTGCCCGCGCCCCCGGAGGGAGACGCCGCCTGGCCGACGATCACCGCGCCCGACCGGGTGTGGCTGCCCGCGTACACCTCGGTCGAGGCGATGCGGGCGGCCACCGGGTTGTCGCGGGTCAGGATCACCTCGCTGGTCGAGCTGGCCGCGGGCTGGCCCGACCCGCGGTGGGGCCTGGCCGTCAACCCCGGCCTGCCGGTGCGCTTCCTGCTCGAACCGGGCACCGTGGCCAGGCTCGCGGTCCCCACCCTCGCGCAGGACCGCAGGGCGGAGCCCGAGCCCGCGCTGCCGGTCGTGCAGAAGCCGCTCACGCCCCACGACCTGCGGTCATATCTCGGCGAGGGGGAGTCGCGCGTCTCGGGCTACTGCCACCACGCGCTCGACGTCGCACACCTGGCGACGCCGGCCGTGCTCGCCGACGCCATCGGCCGGGGCGACGACGACGGTCTGCTCAGCCGCGAGGGCTCGCTGTTCCTGCTGCGGTGGCGCACGGTGGGGCTGAACCTCTACCGCACGCCGTACGGCGGGACCGACGAGGCTGGCATGGCGGCGGTCGCCGGGTGGGTCATCGAGGAGCCGCCGTTCGCCGGAATGGGCCTCGCGCCCAACGCGGACTCCCTTGTCCGTGAATACAAGGTGGACGCCGTACGGCTGCCGCACGCCTCTGAGATAGTCGAGCTGACCCTGGCCGGCAGCGAGGTCGTACGCGCGGTCTACGACGGCGACCTCGGCCGCTGGCTGCCGCCCGGCCCGGAACAGCCCCCGGAACAGCCCCCAGAACAGGCCCTCGCACCGGCACCGGCGTCGGCGAGCTCCTATCGGGCGCGCCGGCGCGGAGCCGAGTTCACGGCGAATCCGGACGCGGGACACGACGGGCTGCTGATCCGGCTGCTGAGCGACGGGCCTGCCGACGGGTTCGAGGAGCGGGCCCCGGGCCGCTTCGTCCGGCCGGTGCCCGCCGAGGAGTGCGAGGCGGTCTTCCACGTCACGCGGGTGTGCGAGTGGCGCGGCGCCCCCTGCCTCGTACGCGACGAACGCCCGGGCGAGCTGCTGCTCGAATACACCGGCGGGCGGCTGCCGGTCGCGCGGGCGCTCGGCATGGAGCGGATCGAGCGGGGCGTCCACCGGCGGTGGGTGGCCCACGCCGAGGTCAGCGGCCTACGCGAGCACGCCGAGCCTCTCGACCTGGGCTCGGACAAAGGGAGCGGACGTTGACGAGCGAGACCGATCCGCACATCCACGTCGCGCAGCGGTTCGCCGGCGGACGACCCGGCCGGGCCGGCTTTTGAAGCACGCCGCGGAGACTCCTCGCCGCGCCGTCGCCCCAGCGGTCCCCGCCCTCGCCCGCGATCTCCTACAGGGGTTCGGCGGCCCTGGTCATCGGGCCGCCCGCGTCACCGGTGTTGAGCGTGCCGACCGGCTCCACCAGCATCACGGCCGTCTCCTCCTCGGCCACGGGGCAGTGCTCGACGCCGCGGGGCACCACGTAGAGCTCGCCGGGCCCGAGGACGACGTCCCCCTCGCGATCCTCCTCGCGCAGCCGGATGGTGAGCCTGCCGCTGACGACCACGAACAGCTCGTCGGTCTCCGGGTGGGTGTGCCAGACGGACTCTCCCTTCAGCTTGGCGAGCTTGATCTCGTAGTCGTTGAGCCCGGCGATCGTTTTCTGCGTCCACAACTCGTCGATCCGGGAGAGCTTGTCGGCGATGTTGACGGGGTCGAGGGAAACGGACATCGTGTGTGCCTCTCACTTCGGATGCACCGCCCGGAGCGGGCGATGACGCACGTGATGAGCGTGGCCCGGCCCGCTGTCGTCCGTCTTGTACGTTTCTAGCGTGACGGCTCACCATCGTCCGCCGACGGTCAGTGCCTGGCGGCCGCCGGTGCCCGGCATCGCCGAGGTCTTCCACGCGCACTTCACCGACCATGCCTATCCGGCCCACACTCACGACACGTGGGACCTGATGATCCTCGACGACGGCGCGGTCGACTTCGGACTGGACCGTCGCCGGCACGCCGCCGCCGACCTGTCCGCCGTACTGCTCCTGCCTCCCGGTGTCCGGCATGACGGCAGGACCGTCACCGCCGCGGGCTTCCGCAAGCGCGTGCTCTACCTGGACACCACCGTGCTGCCGGAACGTCTCATCGGCAAGGCGGCGGACGCCCCGATCCTGGCCGACCCACTCCTGCGTGACCGGATCCACCGCCTGCATGCCGCTCTCGGGCATCCGGGAGAGGTGGTCGAGGGCGAATCACGCCTGTTCTTCGTCGCGGAGAGGCTGCGCTTCCACCTTGAGGCGTTCCGGCATCGGGAGCCCGGCCGGGAGGCGCACCGGCTGGCCGTCGAGCTGCGTGAACTGCTGGACGCCCGGGTCCGGGTGGGGCTGTCGCTGCGGGAGGCGGCCGCCGTCCTCCACTCTCATCCGACACACCTGATCCGCTGCTTCACGCGGACGTACGGCCTGCCGCCGCACACCTATCTCACGGGCAAGCGCATAGACCTGGCCCGCAGGCTCCTGCTGAGCGGTCAGCGGCCGGCCGATGTGGCGACGAGCGTGGGATTCCATGACCAGGCGCACCTGAACCGGCACTTCACCCGGCATGTCGGCATCACACCCGCGCGCTATGCGTCCGGTGGGCACGTGTCGCGTAGGGATGCCCGTCAGGCGTCCCGAGGGAATCGACACTAACCGGATGCCAAACGAAGATGTGATAATCCCCGATATTGGACGTTGATCGGCATTGGGGTGAACGCGGGCGATCGGGGTGATGAACATGGCCGGGGGACAGACGCCGGATGCCGCCGGAATGCGGGCGTACGCCGAGGAACTGCGGGCCACGTTCATGCGCCTGCAGGAGGAGGCGCCCGTGCTGCACGAGAAGGCGCGCGCCGTACAGGTGACGGAGAAGTCGCGTGACGGGCTCGTGGCGGCCACGGTCGGGGCGAACGGCGACCTGATCAGGCTCGACCTCGACCCACGCATCTATCGGCGGCAGGACGCGCGCGGCCTGGCCGACGCCATCACGCGGACCATCCACGCCGCCGTGGCCAAGGCCCAGGACCGGGTCGTCGAGATCTTCGCGCCACTCGTTCCCCCTGAGCAGATGAGGGCGCACATCGAGGGTGACCTCGATGCGGTGCTCGAACAGATGTCGAGGCAGATGCCGAAGCGGACACCGGAGAGCCCATGAGCGAGCTGTTCGAGGTGAACTACGTCGACATCCGCCCGCAGCAGCTCGCGAAGGGCCTGTCGCAGTGGCACGCCACGGCGACCGACGTGGAGAGCGGCTACGGCGCCGCACTGCGGGAGATCCAGCGGCTCAACGCCGCCGAGCCGTGGGGACACGACACGGCCGGCGCCGCCTTCCGCTCCGCGTACATGGAGGGCGGCGGGCCCGACACGCTGATGAAGAAGGGCGAGGAACTCGCCGCGAAGGTGGTCGAGCTCGGCCCGACCGTACGGCGCAGTGCCGAGAACGCCCGCGGCATGGACGGAGAACGGGCCAGAGAGGTGCGCGAGATCCTGAAGCGGGTCTGACGATGACGCACTCCTCCACCACCGGCACGGGCTCCGGTGCCAAGCCGGCCACGACGAACGGCGACGTCACCTCGAACGGCGACGGGCTGCCCGCGTTCGCCGACGGCGGCGGCTCGGTCGTCGACGTCACCCCCGCCTGGGGCGAGTCGCTGCCCGCCTGGGCCGACGACCTCATCGCCCTGCTCACGGCGGGCCAGACCTGGCCGGAGGCGAGCGAGAGCCAGTTGTGGCAGCTCGCCCGCGCCCACCGGTCCGCGACCGTGAACGTCGTGCAGTCCGTCGATCCCGTGGGAGCCGCCGCCGTCGCCGTGCTCAGCGGGATGCAGGGCCCGTCGATGCAGGCGTTCCTGAACCGGCTCGGCGAGCACTACTCGGAGGACACCGGCCTGCTCAAGGTGGCGAACAACCACTTCGCCTACGGTGCGCAGGCCGACAACTTCGCCCGGGAGACGCAGTATTCGAAGCTGTCGGTCAACGTGGTGTTCTGGATCGCGCTGATCGCCACGTTCATCGCGCTCGTCGCCGCCTTCTACTCCGCCGGGGCCTCCACCCGGGTCATCGGGCCGATCGCCGCCCGCGCCAGGGCCGAGACACAGAAGATCCTCGAACGGCTCGCCCTCATGGCCGGCCGCCCCGCCGCGGCCCAGGCGATCGCCAAGGGGACCATGCTGGCCTCGGTCCGGACCGGCCTGCTCGGCCGCATCCTCGCCAGCCCCCTGGGCAGAGAGCTCGTCGAGGAGATCGGCGAGGAGGTCGCCGGCGACGCACTCGCCCAGTCCGAGCAGCGGAAGTCGGGCACCCGCAACGGCTGGGACTGGAAGATGACGAGCGCCACCGCCCTGGGCGCGGCGGGCGGCGCGGGCGTCGGCATGCGGGTCGCGCACCCGGTCAGCAAGCTGGTCAACAGGACGCCCCTGCTCAGAAGGCTGAACACCGACGCCCCCGGGTTCGGCAACGCGTTCAAGCGCTTCCCCGGCAGGGCGTTGACGACCGGCCTCACCAACGTGATCGCCTCCCCGGCCGGGAGCATGCTGGCCAACGGGCTCGTGTACGGCCAGTGGGAGCTGCCCGACGGGGAGTCGCTGGTCGGGGCCGCACTGTCCGGCGCCGGCCGTACGAACACGATCAGCCCGTTCAACCCTGACGTGATCCAGGCGGTCGCCAGTCCGCGTACGGCCCTGGCCTCGGCGTACGACACCAGCGTCCACACCGATCTGACCCGGGCCCTGTCCACTCCGTCTCCCAATCCCACGGCCGGGCAGCCTTCGGGTGGCGATCCCGGCTCGGCGAACACGAACACGGCGGGCGGCGGCCAGACCGCGACCGGCGGTGGAACCGCGGGCTCGGGCAGCACGACCACCGCGTCCGTCGCGGGGCACCCCTCCGGCGGCCCGGCCACCCCGTCCGGCTCCGGCCAGGCGGCCGCCACGACACCGAGCGGATCCGCCCAGTCGTCCGGCACCGCGCCGTCCAGCTCCGCGCCGTCCGGCCAGGTGACGGCCGCACCCCCCAGCGGCTCCAACCAGCCCTCCACCACCGGCCAGCCCGCCACCGCAGGGTCCTCCGCACAATCCGGGGCGAGCCCGACGAACCCCGGCACAGCCACCACCGCCAACGCGGGCGCCACCACCTCTGGCACCTCGGGCTCCAGCACCGCCACGAACGTCACCAACGCGAACGCGACCGGCGCCACGAGCGCGACCAGCGCCACGAACGCAGGCAACGCGACGAACGCAGGTCAGGGCGCCTCGCCAAGCGCGTCCGGCCCGCAGACCACCGCCAGTTCTGCCCCGGGTGCGAGTGGCACCACCGGTGCGGCGGGCTCGAACACCCCGGCCTCCGCAGCGACCCCGAGTACGAGTACGTCCGGCCCGGCCAACACGGCAAACACGGCGAACGCGGGCAGCGCGAACCCGGGGCAGGCGTCGGCGGCTGCTTCCGCTGCCTCCCCATCGGCCGGCTCTGTGAGCACGCCCGCCGCGGCCATGCCCGCAGCCCCTGCGGCGACGCAGGCGTCCGCTTCGCCGTCGGCTGCTGCCTCCGGTGGCACCACGTCATCCAGCACTTCGTCCGCCACTTCGTCGGCCACATCGTCCGCTGCGGCGTCACCGGCCGCCCCGGCCTCCCCGGCGGCGTCCTCGGGAACGAACAGCGGCAGCGCTTCGGGAAGCACCTCCGCAGCACAGACGGCCGCACAGACGGCCGCACAGACGGCGGCGCAGGCGGCGGCTCGTACGGCGGTCTCCGACGTGCTGCTCACGATCGCGCCCGACACGCTCTTCCTGCGCGACGGTCGGGGCGCGAGGCTGACCGGCCCCGACGGCAGGCCGATGCAACTGTCGGGCGAGGACATCAAGACCGTTACGGAGCGGCTGGCGGCGCGTGCCGCCGAGGGCGTGGACACGCCTCGGCTCCATGCGGAGGCGGCCGCCCTGCTGGGGGCGAGGATCGCCGAGGAGAGCCTGGGACTCCCTGCCGAGGGGGCACTCGACGCGCTCGCCCGGCTCGCCGACGCGACGCCGGACAACCGGGGCGCCGCTGCCGAGGTGGCCGGTGAGGTGCTGGAGGACAACCCGCGCGGCTGGCGGCCCGACCGGCTGAGCGACGCGGGGGCCAGGCTGGTGGAGGAGGCGACGGTCCCGCCGCACGGACCCGAGCACGCTCTGCGCGTCGGCCGCTCCTCCGACACCGCCTCCGACATCGTCCGCCGCGCCGAGGCTCTCGCCGGGATCACGTCCGCGACCGGCGCGAACGGAACGGCCAACCCGGCGAGCGGAGGCCAAACCGCCGCGCCCGCCTCCAGCACCACGCCCGCCTCCAACACCGCCCCCGGAACCACTGCGCCCGGAACCACCGCGTCCGGAGCCACCGCGCCCGGAACCACGGCGTCCCCGACCGCGGGGACCGCTCCGGCGACGAACTCCGCCCAGGCGGCCAACCCCCAAGGCCCCAGGCGGTCCGGACCGCGTACGACCCGGGGGAACGGCCGGGTGACCGCCCGGCCGATCGCGCGGAGCCTGTTCGTCGCCGACGGCAGGGCGTCGCATCTGGCCGACCTGTCGTCGAGTGAGGCGGAGCAGGGCTTCCTGGCGCTCCAGCCGTCCGACGTGGGCCCGGACGTGACGGCGCTGGGCCTGACCGGCGAGCGGACGGTCGTCGTGGACACGGGCCGGCTCGGCGGGCAGCACTTCCGGTACGAGATCGGCCGGGTTCGCGGCGGTCGTCTCGCCGAGACCAGGGTCAGGTCGGGCACGGCCGAGGACCCCCACGTCGTACGGCTGTCGCCGCGCCTGGCGAACGACATCCTGCCCCGGGTGTGGCTGCACGAGATCAGCGACGTCTTCCAGCGGATGTCCGGCCCACGGCAGGGCATGGTCCGCTCGTTCCTGAGCCGTACGGCCGAGCCGGACCCCACGGCCTGCGTGACCGCGCGCTACCGCGAGCACGCGCTCCTGGACAGGCTGTGGCGGGAAGCCCCGGAATCGGAGCGTCCCGCCATCGCGCACGAGATCGAGCAGATCGGACGGGAGATCGAGAGGCTCGGGCACACCGCCCCCGAGCCCCCCTGGTCGGCGCCCCGGCCACCCACCGCATCCCAGCAGGCCCCCGGCCCCGCGACGCAGACCGCGAACGCACCAAGCACCACCGGACAAGGCGCGACATCGTCCGATCCGGTGGCGGAGCTGCGCGGGCTGGCCCGCTCCCAGCGGGAGACGCTGACGGACGCCGCCGGTGAACTGCTCATGGCGGTCAAGGAGAAGATCCGCAGCACCAGGGCGGCCGCGGCCGATGCGAAGAAGGCCGAGGATGCCGCGGAGAAGGCGTCGCGGGAAGAGGACCTCGGCGCCGGGGAACGCCGCCGCAAGGCGCTGACGGACCGCGACGTCCACCGGGCGAGCGCCGAACGCGCCCGCCACAGCAAGGAGGCGTACGCGCGGGCGTTGCGGCGGGCGGTCGAGGCGCGCACGAAGTACGAGGCGCTGGAGAACGCCCTCGACGCCCTCCCCGCCAACCGTACGGGCCCGCTGCCGGCGGATGTCGCCCGGCTGGCCCGGGAGGCGGAGGAGGCCCACACCGCGTACAAGGAGGCGCACGCGGACGCCCTGCCGCTGCCCGAGGTCCTGTCGGAGGCGACGCCGGCGGGCCGGCTGCCCCATCTCGAACGGCTCACACGGGTCGTCAACGAGATGCTCGAACGTGCCGGGGTCGACCACCGCTACGCGCCCGACGAGCTGTCGCACGTGTTGCGGTCGAACTTCAGGTGGCTGGTGTCGGAGGACGGCGCGCTGCTGCGGGTGGGCCGCGGCACGCGGGGCGAGCTGCGGCTGCGGCTGAAGGTCACGGACCTGGTCGAGGTCTTCGGCCATCCGGTGCGGCACTCGCAGTCGATGCTCGGCCAGTTGCCGCAGGGCGGACGCTCGGCCTCCGTCACCGCGAACCGTTCGCTGCGCCTGGCGCCGAGCTTCGACCTCAACACCTTGAGCAAGCCGTTGCAGTACGTGCACTGGGTCGGGCTGCTGATGAAGTTCGGCGTGCTCAGGGCCGGCGTCACGTTCGGCAGGAGCGAGTCGTTCAACGGCAACGCCTCCGAGTTCGCACTGGCCGGCGCGGTGCAGGACAACGCGGGCGAGGCGCTGGTGCTCGACGGGCTCGCCTCGGCCGAGGTCGAGCTGCGCACCGCGAACGGCACCGAGCGGGCGCAGGTGGACAGCGGCGCCCCCGGTGACGCCCGGAGCCTGCAGGTGTATCTGCCGCACACCCACGCGCAGCGGGGGCCGGCCGAGGTCACCCGGCTCCCCAGGGGCCAGTGGCAGCGGACGCCGCTCCCCGAGCACGCGGTCACCGGGCTGACCGGGCTGCAGGACCTCGCCGACCGCACCGCCGAGCGGATCGGCCGCCCGGAGATCGGCAGGATGACCCGCGACCAGATCGTCACGATCATGACGAAGGAACTGCCCGCCCGGCTCGGCGAGGCGGTCAACGATCCCGAGGGGCTGCACCGTCCGATCACCGTCAACGGCCGGGTGGTCGGCTACGTGCGGATCAAGAGCGAGGTCGTGATGGACACGGCGCGGCCGGTCGGCACGCCGAGCATCAAGCACCGCCTGGAACGGCTGCGCGTGGGGTTCTCGGGCGCGTCGGGTTCGCGCTCGGCGGGCCGGTCGGTCGACGTCAAGGGCACCGCGGGAGCCCAGCTTCCCATCGGCGGCCCGCGTCTGCTCGGCCGTCTCCACCTCGGCGGATTCAAGGCCGCCGCACCGCGGATCACGGCGGGGCTCGGCCGTTCCTGGTCGCGGTCGCGGTCGATGAGCGCGGGCGGCACCGCCATCCGGCCGAGCGTGCAGCGCTGGGCCGGCCACACCCAGGCGTACGCGCTGGAGCTGAAGCACACGGTGACGGTGCAGCTCAACACCGACGAGACGCCGCTTCCCGCCGTGCACGGCGAGAGCACGGGCCTGTTCCGCATGCCCGAGCCGCACGCGTACCGGTACGGCCTGCCGGTCGACCGGGCGGCCGTGGTGAACGCGGAGGAGGGCAGGCTCAGGGACGACCCGAAACCCGGCGTGCCGAAGGGCCGCCTGGCCCGGCTGCCCGGCTGGGCCCGCGGCACCGGGGCCGGGCCGGGGCTCGTGCAGGCGAGCGACCGCCCCGAAAGCGTCGAGAACTTCAACGAGGTGCGGGCGAAGGTCGTGGCGCAACTGCGTGCGCGCGGCCTGCTGCCGGGCGAGGACGGCTGGCTGTCCCGCGACCCGCTGACCCGGGCGAGCCAGATCGCCAACATGATCGAGGTGGCCGAGCAGCTCTCTCCGGCCCGCCTGCAGACCGGCTATGACCAGGCCATGCAGGACGGCATCATCCTCGACCTGGTGAGCCAGGGCATCGGCCGGGCCAGCCGGCATCTCACGGTGCGCATCCGGCTGGAGCAGTCGGGCCGGGAGGATTTCGTCGGCACCAGCGCCGCCGAGGTCGCGGCCGACCTCGACATCTCGTCGGAGACCTCCGGCCGCACGGTCAGCCGGTCGAGCGGCCGGTCCGTGGACGTCGGCCCCGCCCTCGGCCTTGAGCCGGGCGGGGTCGGCTCGACCGGCGCGGACGCGGGCGTCCACTGGAACAAGGGCAGCGCGGCCGGCCTGACCGTCAACGACACGGGCAACCTGGTCACGCTGATAGAGGGCACCGCTCCGGCGGCGATCTTCGAGGTTCCGCACACGCTCACCGTGGACCTGATCGAGGACGGGAAGATCACGCCGCTGGCCCAGAGCGACGACGTGTGGATGCGGGTGCTGCTGCCCTCCGATCTCCTGCCCGAGGACCGGACCGGGGTCTCGCCCCGCCACCCGACGTCCCCGGAGGCGCTGAGCCTGGCCACTCTCCTGCACGTGGACGGGACCGGCGTGCTCGACGCCCTGCGATCGGTGCTGCCGAGGGCGATGCAGCCGGGCTCGGTGTCGTTCCACCACCTCGCCGAGGCGTTCAACACCCGCAGCCTCATCTCCCACCCGGAGTGGCTGCTCGCCGACCCCGCCAACCCCGCCACGACGTACGGCACCGCCTTGGCGGTGCGCCCGCGCCGCCTGCGTACGCACCGGGCGTCGGCATGGGTCACGGCCAGGCCGGGCGAGTCGGAGTTCGTGACCGCGGCCGACCTGGTGATCGGCGACATCAACTTCACGATGGGCGCCTACACCGCACGGACGGAGGCGCGCGGCGGGCGGTCCATGGACGCCTCGACCGGCGTGAGCGGGGCGCTGCCCCGGGCGCTCGGCGGCAGGGCGGGGCTCGGCGGGTCCGCGGCGGGGAGCACGTCGTCATCGATCGCCGACACGGCGATCTGGGGCAGGGAACGGCTGGCCATCGACACCGGCAAGCACTACGTGTTCGCGATGAAGGCGGACATCACGGTCTCCGGCGACGAGGCGGGCAACCGGCGGGCCGACGCCGAGCCGCTGCGGGACAGGACGGTCGTCTACTCCCTCCCCGAGCGCGACGCCCTCGACCTCTACGGCAGGGGCGAGCTCAAGCTGCCCCTCGACCAGGTGGCCGACGCGGTGACGCGGCTGCTCGACGGCAACCTCCAGCTCGACCCGCGTACGGCCGTGCCGCTGGTGCGCAGATATCTGGCCGACCGGGCGCTGGCGCGAAGGGAGGGCAACCCCCGGCCCGACCTGGAGCAGAGGCACCCTCGCGACGTGCTCGCCGATCGGCTCGCCAAGGACTTCCCGATGCGCCTGGCCGCCGAGGGAAACCGGCTCAAGCGGATGCACGACAGGCTGCCGGACCTCGCCAGCCCCGTGGACGTCCCCGACCTCTATCGGGACTCCCTCGGCGAGAGCACCGTGAAGAAGACCGCCCTCAAGGCCCCGGACGGCACGCCGACCCACGTGCTCGACCAGGTGCTCGGCCAGATCGGCAAGGTCGCGCCCGGTGCGCTGAAGCGTGACCCCGTCCTGCTGCGCAGCCTGTTCGGCGACTTCGCCGGCAAACGCTGGTGGGGCAAGATCGACGCGATGAGCGGCGAGGAGGGCTTCGTCAAGACGTACTCGCTCAAGATCGGCCCCCACCTCACCGAGGAGGTCACGGTCAGGATCAGGGCGGTGCTCCACGGCGACGAGGCGAGCTACGGCGGGAACGTCCACAACTTCGGCCAGATCCTCCAGGACTACACGTACACGCAGGAGGACCGCACCGAGTCGTCGGGCAAGACGTTCGGCGGCAGCGCGAACGCCGGGGCGGGCCAGGCCGCAGGCAGCGGCGGCAGGGCGGCCGCCACCGACCGCTCGCACACCGGCACGGCCTCCACCGGCACCCAGCGGACCCGCATCCAGCGCGCGGCGGCGTTCCGCGGCGGGCAGCTCGTCGAGCACCCGGTGACCGTCATGATCGAGGTCGAACGCACGTCGGGCTCCCTGCGCGGCGCCGTGGCCGCGACCACCCGCGTCCCCCGGACCAGCCATGTCACGCTGGACGGCACGATGGCCCGGGTGCTGCCGGACGGCATGGTGGCCAAGAAGGGCACGGTCGCCGAGCGGCCGCCCGCCCCGCCCGACGTGCGGCGGGTCGCGCCGCCCGAGGTCTTCGTGACCGAGCGGCTCAAGGCCGACGGGCTGCTGCGCGCCGTGTTCGACCGGCTCTCCCGGCAGGACCTGATCGGCGGGGCCGCCGCCATGGAGCACTACGCGGCGCTGGCCAAGACGCTCACCGGTCCCGGGCTCACGACCCGGCTTGAGCGGATGACCGGCCCCGACGGGCACCGGCTCCTCCGGCTGCCCATGCCGGGCCGGCCGGGCCAGATGGTTGACGTGCGCATCCACGCCGACCTGTCCGAGCCCGACCCGGTGGCGCTGGGCCTGCAGGACACCGAGCTGGGGCAGGTGGACCGCGAGCAGAACACGGCAGGCACGGCCACCGACCGGGGGCAGATGACGCCGCTCGGCCGCACGTACAGCGGGGGGAGCGCCGTGGGCGCCGGTGCCGACCTCGGTGCCGGGGACCAGACCGCGCAGTCGAGCTCGGGCAGCGGCGGCAACCGCGACGAGACCAGCGTCTTCGAGAAGGGCACCGGGGCCAAGGTGCGGTTCCGGGTCGACTTCGACCTCCGGTTCGAGGTGCGCCAGGTGGCGCGCGACGGAGCGGAGACGGTGGTGCGGACCGTGGCCGTCCCCCGCGGCGCGACCGGCACGGCCCACCTGATCATGTTCCAGCACGCGCTGGAGGAGATGCTGGCGAACCGCGAGGCCGGCGCCGCCCGGCCCCTGTGGGACTTCAACCGGCAGCACGCCACGACACCCGGCGTCTTCTTCTCCCACGACCGCGTGCGCGAGATGGCCACGAGACATCCGTCGTACGACCCGGCGGTGCCCGCCACGCTCACCAAGGCGATGGCCGAGGCGCTCAGAGGGCGCACCGGGACGCGTCCCGTGGGCATCGTCGCCGACACCGGCCAGACGGGTTCGACGGCTCTGGTGGAGGAGGCCAGGCTGCTCGCCCGCGACCTCGGCGCCGACGTCCACCTCCATCTCACGCTGCCCGACGGCACCGTCGAGCGCCACCGCGCCACGCCCGTGGGCGAGCTGTCCGGCAACCCCTTCGCCGAGGCGCTCGGCACGGTGCCGCCCGATCTGGTGGCGCTGGCCGAGCGGCACGGCCTCGACCTGCGCGACCTGTACGGCGGGCGGCCGAGCGGGTTCGCCGACCGGATCGCCGAACGGCTCGACGCCCTCGGCGTCGCCCGGCCCGCGCAGGCCGACCCGGGATGGCCGGTGCCCGAGACGGCCGCGGACGGCACCTGGGGCGGCAACCCCTCCATCACCTCGCCCGGCTCCGTGACGGCCCAGCCCATCCCGAAGACCGCGTTCGTGGCCGACGGCCGGGCCCCGCACCTGCCCGACCTGTCGCACGCCGAGATCCCCGCGGCCGTCGCCGACCTGCGCCCGGCGGACTTCGGCCGGGGCCTGCACGCCCTGGGCGCGACGCCGGACGGCAAGGTCATCACCGCGGAGACCGTCAGGTCCGGCGCGGAAGGCTTCCTCGTGCTGATCGAGGACCCCGGCGGCGGCCGCCCCGCCCGTACGGAACTCGGGTCGGGCGGGCGTCCGAACGTGATCCGGCTGTCGCCGAGGCTGTCCCCCGACGTGGTGGCCCGGGTGCTGCTCCACGAGATCAGCGACACCCTGCAGAAGCGGGCCGCGCTGGAGCAGGGAGTGGTGCGCCGGTTCCTGAACACCGTCGATCCGGGCTACGACGCCTGCGCCACCGCTCGCCGCAACGAGCACGCCTACCTGTCCCGCAAGTGGCTGGCGGCCACCTCCGCCGAGGAACGGGCGCGGTTGCGGCACGAGATCGAGGCGGTCGCCCGCGACCTCGGCGCGCGGGGCCAGGCGGCGCCTCCACCGCCGTGGATCACCGTGCCGCCCCAGGCGCCGGTGCCCGACCTGTGGGAGCGGATGCGCAGGCTCAGCAACATCTCCGGCTGGGAGCCGCCCGACGATGAGGACGACGACAAGGACGAGACCGTCCCCCGGCAGGAGGACGCCGGACGGCCACAGGTGAGGAACGTGTGATGCCCTACTCGATCGCCAGAAGCAGGGACGAGGCGCAGCTCTATCTCGACCTGCACCCCTGCGCCTGCGGTTCCGTTGACACCGACTGGGACAGCGGCCTGGCGAGCGTCGAAGGGGAGCTGGTCACCTCATACGAGGGGCGCTGCGCGGCGTGCGGCGCCGAGCGGGAGCACCTGTTCGGGCTCCCGGCGCGGGAGGTGACGCCCACCGGTTTCCCGACGTTCGGCGGCGCGGAGCCGTCCGAGCTGCTCGACCCCGGCGAGTGGCTGTGGGTGGCCGACCTGACGGCGGGCAACGCCCCGATGGAGGGCGATCGGCGGCAGGCGCTGTCGATCGCGCGGGCCGCGGTCGAAGAGGTGATCAAGTTCGTCCCGCCCGGGCAGGACGAGGTGCCCGAGGACGCGTTCTGGTCGGAGCGGGGACGCGCCGTGCGGGCCGCCGAGCCGGGTCGGTTCCGTCTCGACCGGCTGCTCGTCGTACGCGACACCTACCGGGAGCTCGCCGGAGCATAGGGTTGCCGGCATGGAACAGGTGCCCATCCCCCACGCGCGGACGCTCGCGGAGGCCCGGCTGTATCTCGCGCTGACCGTCGAGGAGGCCACGCCGGAGGAGCCGCCGGTGGAGGGGCCCGAGGCGTGGACGGTCCGGTCCGGCGGCGTCGAGGTGCTCGTGCCGTACGCGAGCGAGGCGGAGGCCGGGGACGAGGGGGAGCGGTTCGGCGTCGGCCTGTCCGAGCTGATCGACCCCGGTCAGTGGCGGCTCGCCGGCGCCGGGTACGCGCGCCGCGCGCTCGCCGACGACCTCGAATACACCGAGGAGCCGGGGGACGAGCGGCTCTTCCAGCGGGTGGTGAGCGGCTGGGAGACGGCCAGGGACGCGCTGAAGGAGGCGCTCAAGTTCATCCCGCCCGGCGAGGACGAGGTGCCCGCCGAGGCGTTCTGGACCGAGGCGGGGCTGGCCGCCCGCGAGGCGGAGCCCGACTGCTTCCTGCGTGACCGGCTGGCCGAGGACATCGCGTTCTACCAGCAGAACCTGGACGACTTCCGCCGCCTCAACGGCTGACCTACTTGCCGAGGGGCACCGGCGCGCGGGCGGCGGCCGGGTCGAGCGCCGGGCCCTCCGGGATGAGGTGCAGCAGTTGCGCGGGCACCGGTGTGGTGTCGGCGGCGTCGTAGCCGAGCTTCGGCAGCAGGTCGGGCGAGGCGATGGCGAACCTGCGGCCCTGGTCGGTCACCAGGAAGTAGTTCGTGATCGACCCGAGCTGTCCCTCGCCCGGCAGCAGCCCCGCGACCGCCGCCGATCCCGGCGGGAGCAGCACCTGGTCGAAGGTGTCCTGGGTGCCCGGAGCGCGGGGCGTGGGGATCGTGATCGAGGCGCCGACGGTCAGGGTCGCCCGGGTCGAGCCGCCGGCGGTGCCGGCGAAGACCGCGCACAGTGGCGTGGTGGAGGCGGGGGAGACGACCGTGGGCATCGTCTCGGGCATCCCGCCGCCCATGACGCTCGGCTGCTTCGACAACGCGGCCCCGGCCGTGGCCGCGTCGATCGGGATCGGCTGCAGCGGGCGCCTGCCGTACGCCGCCTTGGTGGCCGGGTCCGACAGCAGGAGCGTGGCCTGGGCGAGGGAGATCGGCGCGAGGCCGTCGGACAGCAGGACATACCAGCGGGCGGGGGCGCCCCCGATGCCGGGCACCGTGAAGACCTGCCCGACCGCCGCCGTCACCTTGCCGTCGGGCCCCCGGACCTTCCTGCCCAGATTCGGCACCTTCGGCCCGCTGAACGCGGGGCCTTCGGGCAGGGCGTTGAGCCAGCTCGCGGGCACCTTCCTGGGCTGGGCGTTGAGGGCGTTGACCGCGCTGGTGCTCGCTCGCATCCGCCGGTCGGCCCAGACGACCCACTTCTGCCTGCCGTCGTCCACGACCATGGCGCCGCCGCCGAGGGGCCTGCCGCCGACGTCCATCCCGCCCACCAGCGTGACGTACGGCCTGGGCGTCCCCGAGGCGTCCGGGCCGTCCACGACGCACACCGACCACGGCCCGTGGACCAGTTTGTCCTTGGGCGGCAGCGAGTCGGGCGCGCCGGGGATGCCCACGAGCGGCCCGCGCGGCAGCTCGGCCAGCGAGGCGGCGGAGACGTCGCGCACCGTCACGTCGGCGGTGTCGAGCAGCAGCCGGGCGGAGACGTAGTTCGCCGTGGGCAGCAGCACGCGCTCCTGCTGGCTGTAGACGTAGGTCGCGCCGGTGTCCTGCTCGACGAGGAGCTGGCCGGGCTCGGTGAGCCTGGTCGCGCCGCCCGGCTTGATCACACCCCAGATGCCGAAGCCGGCGAGCAGGAGCACCGACAGCAGGATCCCGCAGAACGTCGCGATGTTGTGCCGCCGCATCGGCGACTCCGCGACGTCCGGCTCGCCCTGCAGCAAGGCCTGGCCCAGACGCTGCTGCATCAGCCGGTACGCCTGGTAGAGGTCCTTCCGGGTCTGCACGGTCACCTCTCCCTGTCAAAGGGCATGGATGTCAGCATATTGACCCGCGGCCATCGTCGTGATCTCCGCCGTCGCCCTCGCCCGTCCGGTTCGCCGTCAGGGCCCGCGCGACCTGCCGGATCTCCCGTCGCGGCTTCGATGAGCTTCGTCTCCACCGGTGTGCCGTCGTCGCCGACGGGCCCGGCCCGTTCCGCGCCGTCGTCGCGGCCGGAACCACCCTGATCGCCGCCGGCCTGTGGCCGCTCTCGTACGCCGACGCGGCCACGCCGTACGGGGTCTACGCTGTCGTGCTCGTCGTCGTCCTGCTTTATCCCGCCAGACGACGCATTTCCGGACGTTAGAAAAAGGGGGAATAGAACAACAGGAAAAGCGTATTCTTCCGGCACTCGATATAGCCGCTCGGCATAAGGGGTTCACAAGATTGACAAACGATTTACGGTGGGGGCGGCCCCTTTGTCGATGAAGGAGTGACTGGATGAGTAACAGCTTGCTCGGCGGCGACCCCGCGGAGATGCAGAGCATGGCCGCGCAGTTCAGCCAGCAGGCGGACCAGGTTCGCACCACGATGGCCAACCTCGACCGCGAGGCGGCCAAGGTCGGCACCGCCTGGACCGGCCCCGGCGCGCAGCGCTTCCACGACGCCTGGCAGAGCTACCGGGCGGCGTTCCAGCGCATGGCGGAAGAGCTCAACGAAGCCTCCCGGGTCATCACGACCTACCGCGGCAACATCGAGTCCGCGACTCGCTGACCACCGCAGACCGCAGGCCGCCGGGCCGCCGGGCCGCCGTGGAACCCCCACGGCGGCCCGGCGTTTTCGTGTCCCGGCGTTTTCGTGTCCCGGGGGTCTCGTGTCCCGGCGGGTTGTGTGTCACAGCCCGGCGGTTTCGTGTTTCAGTCCGGCACCGCGGCCTGGATGGGGGTCGCGACGCCCGAGACGACCAGCAGGCCCCGCCCGGGAGGCCCGCCGACCGCGCCGCGCGGCAGCCGTACGGCGAACAGGTCGCCGTCTGCGGGGCTCTGCACGTTGAGCAGCAGGCCGGTCCTGCCCTTGCGGGCCTCGGCCGCGAACCCCCGGTAGGCCGTCGCCAGGTCGCCGGTCGCTCCGGCGATGAGCAGGCCGTGCTCGCCGTCCCGCCCGGTGCGCAGCATCTCGTCCAGGGCCAGGCCGAGCGGGGAGTCGGGGGAGATGAGCTCCGCGTCGTCCACGGCCACCACGTAGCGCTCGTGCCCGGCGACCAGGGCGAGCGGGTCGAGCGCGCCCGGCAGGCCGCCGAAGTCGTCCGCGCCGCCTCCGGTCACGCTCCTGGCGTTGCCGTCCAGCACGGCCAGCACCCCCGGCGTCCCTGCGAGGTCGCGCAGCGGGCTGCGGCGGGGGGTCACGACCAGCACCGGCGTTCCCCGGCCGAGCAGCGAGCGCGCCGCCGTGACCAGCGCGGACGACCGTCCCGAGCGCGGCGGCCCGGCGATCACCGCGGCAGGTCCCTGGCCCTGGAGGTCCACGCCCATCGGGACGAGGGCGTCGCCGCCCGCGCCGAGCAGCGCCCACAGGGCCGACGGCGGCTCGTACGCCGGCTCCAGGTCGAGCGCCTGGCTCGCCGTGATCCGCATCGGCAGCGCGTCCACCCGCAGCGGCGGCTCCGACGGCCAGGCCCACTTCGCCGGGGTGTCCGAGCCGCCGAACCGCGCCGCCGCCGTACGGGCGAGCTCCTGCACGACGGCCACCTGCGCCGGGCCGGAGGGGTCGTCGCACAGCAGCGCGATCTGGCTCTCGACCAGGCCGTGCTCGCCCACGGCCAGGGCCCGGCCCGGGGGCATGGCGCTCGGCAGGTCGCGCACCGGCAACCCGGCGAGCCCATAGTCGGCGGGGTCGGCGAGCCGCAGCACGAGCCGGTCGTCGAAGACGGTGGAGATCTGCCCGAGCAGGCCCGACCGGTCAGAGGTGACGACGGCCCGCAGCCCCACGGCCGGGCCCTCCCGCAGCAGTTGCAGCATGGCGTCGACCAGCCGCCCGTAGTCGTAGTTCTCGAACGCGGCGACGTACCCCTCCCAGCGGTCCACGAGCAGCACCAGCCAGGGCAGCGCGCCCACGCCGGAACGGTCGCGGGCGGCCCGGGACTTGGCGGCGGAGCGCGCCTCGGCCAGCGAGGCATAGCCGGCCTCGGCCAGCAGTTGCTGGCGGCGTCCGACCTCCGCGCGCAGGCGGGTCAGCAGGCGCTCCACCCGGTCGAGCTGGTCCCGGGTGACGACCGCCCCGCAGTGCGGCAGCGCGACCAGCGGCAGCAGCGCGCCCGACCCGCAGTCGACGGCGTGGACGTGCACGTCCTCGGGGGAGGCGCCGGCCGCGATCGAGCCCGCGATCGTCCGCAGCGCGCTCGACCGCCCGCTGCGCGCGCCGCCCGCGATCAGCAGGTGGCCGCCGTGCCGCATGTCCAGCGTGAGCGGGCGGCGGCCCTGCTCCCACGGCAGGTCGGTCATGCCGAACGGCAGCGGCGGCACCTCCTCGGCTCCCGGCCGGTACGGCGCGGCCCCAGCGAGCAGGCCGCCGGAGGAGCCCGCGGGCCCGACGTCGAGGACGACCTGGTCGGGCAGCGGAGGCAGCCACGGGCTCGGCTGCCGGGGCAGCTCGCGCCCGGCGTCGCGCAGCGCGTCGACGAGCAGGGCCAGGTCGGTGCCGCTCGCCGCCTGGGCGGCGGGCGGGGCGGGCAACGGGTGGCCGAGCGCCTGCCAGGGCAGGTCGAGCACCCGCAGATCGTCCCCCGCGTCGGCCGCACCCGCACCACGCGGATGCGGTGTGCGACCGCCGATCCTGGCCGTCTGCACGGCCACGGGCGCTCCCGAGCCGGCCCGCACATAGCAGCGGCCGGGCGTCGTACGGGAGATGTGGGCGGCGTCGGGCACGTCGATGACGTCGGTGGACTCGGCGGCGTCGGTGACCCGCAGCGCGATCCTGAGCGAGGTGTTGGCCTGGATGTCGGCGGTCACCACGCCGCCGGGCCGCTGGGTGGCGAGGATCAGGTGGATGCCGAGCGAGCGGCCCCTGCGCGCGATGTCGACCAGCCCCTCGACGAAGTCGGGCAGCTCCGTGACCAGGGCGGCGAACTCGTCGATGATCAGCACGAGCCGGGGCAGCGGCGGCAGGTCCTTCCTGCTCCCGGCGGCCTCCGGCACCGGCGCGGCGAAGATGCCGCCGCCGCGCGCCCGCCGCACGCCGCCCGCGCCGAGCACCCAGGTGGCGCCCCGTGCCCGCTGGTAGTCCTCGATGTCCTTGGCCCCCGCGTCGAGCAGCAGCCGCTCCCTGCGCCGGATCTCGGCGGCCAGCGACGACAGCGCCCGCTGGGTGAGGTGGCCGTCGAGGTCGCTCACCATGCCGACCGTGTGCGGGAGCCGTACGCACTCCTTGAAGGCCGCGCCGCCCTTGTAGTCGATGAGCACGAACGTCATCTCGTCGGGCCGGTTGGCCACCGCGAGCGAGCAGATCAGCGTCTGGAGCAGCTCCGACTTGCCCGCACCGGTCGTGCCCGCGACCAGGGCGTGCGGCCCGTCCCGGCTCAGGTCGACCTCGAACGGGCCGTCCGGTCCCACGCCGATCAAAGCCCGGGTCGTACGGCCCTGCCGCTCGGCGAGCGCGGCCGGGTCGAGCGAGACCTCCAGCAGGTCGAGCAGACGGACCGCGTCGGGGAGGGCGGCCGAGGGGTCGTCGCGGCTGACGTCGCGCAGCGGGGCCAGCGCGCGGGCCAGGCGTTCGGCCCAGGACGGCGAGACCAGGTCGGCGCGGATGCCGGTGATCGGGTCGAGCCCGCCGCCGTGGAGGCGCACCCCGCCCTCCCGGTCGCAGGACACGACCGTGGCGCACTCCTCGGGCAGCAGCCGCTCGTCGTCGTCGATGGCGATCGTGTAGACCCCCGCGCGCGGGCCCTGCCGCAGCACCTGCGGCATGCCGGGCAGGCCGCGCAGCACCTGCGCGCCGTCGAGCACGACGAGCACGTCGAACGGCCGCTCGTCGTAGGTCGCGAACGCGGGCTCGGCGGGCCGGTTGCCGCCGCCGCGCCCCAGGTCGTCCCAGCCGGCCGGGCCGCCGGACAGGCGGACGCCGCGCGGCAGCCCCGGCCCGGAGCCGTTCTCGGCGTCGAGCCGTTCGGTCACCAGGGCGGCGAGCTCGGCGACCCGGCGGGCGGCGGCCTCGGGGTCGGCGCCGACGAGCGCGGCGCAGTCGGACGACAGTGCGCCGCCGCGGGCGGCGGCGTCGGGCGCGCAGTGCGGCAGCCAGCGCACCCAGCCCCACTGCGCGGCGCCGTCGGCGTTGGCCGACAGCACCACGATGGCCAGGTCGCGCGGGCTGTGCAGGGCGGCGGCCTGGCCGACGAGCCAGCGGGCGCAGCCGAGCGCCACGTCTCTCGGGCCGGTGAGCCCGGCCACGCCGAGACGCCGCATGACCAGGGCGACGGGGACGTCGTGGCAGGTGGGCGGCTCCCGGCGGGGCGCGTCCTGGGGTGTGCCGCTCTCGGGCTCGAACTCCAGGTCGGCGGGCAGGTCGGCCAGGCCCACGCGCAGCCGCAGCGCGTCGCGGTCGTGCACGCGGCGCTCCCACAGCCGGCGGCGCGGGCCGGTCGCGGTGAGCAGCACCTCGGCCGGGTCGGGCGCGCCGCCGCGCCTGGCCTCCTCGTCCTGCCGCACCGCGCGGGCCACCTCCTCCTCGAAGGCGGCCATCCGCTCGCGGTAGGCCTTGACCGCCCGGCGGTGCTTCTTCCTGCCGTGCCTGCGGTCGCTCACCCACTGGCCGATCATGATCAGCGGCGTCATGAACGCGATCAGCAGGTAGTACCACGTGCGGGTGACCACGGCCATGACCACGCCGAGCACGGCGGGCAGCAGCGCGGCCAGCAACTGCAGCCGCATGCCCTCGCCCCGCTTGGGCTCGGCGGGCACCGTGAACCGCCGCTGCCGCTCGGGCCGCTGGAGGCGCGGCGGGCGGTTGTAGGCGAGCCCGCCGTCCGGCAGCGCGTCGAGGTGGGCGTCCGGCGGCACGACCGGCCCCAGGGCGAACACCGAGCCGCCGCAGGCGAGCATGCCCCCGGGCGGCCACGCCACGGCCTCCGTGAGCGGCTCGCCCTCAAGCCGGGCCACCGGGCCGCCCCCGGAGACGGCGGGCTCCACGGTGGCCGTGCCGGGGGCCAGCCGCACCACCAGCGCGACCGGCGGCATCCTCGGGTCGGGCACGGAGATCGCGCAGGCGGGATCGGAGCCGATCGTGTGGGCGCCGAGGCCGATCCGGTGGACGACCCCCGCCCCTGGGCCGCCCACGACGCGCAGCTCCGCCGGCCCGCCGGGCTCCTCGGTCACCGTCGCCGCAGCGGCCTGGCCGTCCAGGGCCACCACGTCGCCATCCCTCAGCAGGCCGAATACGGACGCGTCCGGGCCGACGGGCCGGCCGTCGACCCACAGCTTCACCTCGCCGGACGGCCGGGCGTGCCGGTCGCCCCGGTCCAGGTCGTACGGCGCGCGGGCGTGCGGGAGCCGTACGACGTTGGCCGGGCGGGCGGCCCCGCCGTCGAGCGCGGCGGCGAGGGCGGCGACCGTGGCGCTCTCGTCGCCTTCGACCAGCACGTCGCGGCGGCCGTCCTCGCTGACCACGGTGAGCGTTATCCGCATGCGCGAACTCCCAGAAGGCGGTTGTGCGGCGGCCTCGCGGAAAGCGTTTCATCCCGGGGCGTCCCCGTGAAGATCTCCTGGCGTACGGGCCATGCGGCCCGCGGGGTCACGGTAGCCGTGTCACCCCCGCTCATCGGGGCGTTTCCCCGGAATGGGTAAGGCGCGCGGTCATCACGCCCCTCCGGTCGCTTTGTACGGCGGTACGAAGAGTGTGAATGGTGTGACAGTTGGGAAACAAGTGCAAACGTACTATCACGAAATATCGGGCCGGTAAAGCCGTGTGTCGATATGGCGATAGATCGACTCCCGTTGACAGGCGTATTCCTAACGGATAAGCATGGGTCGCCGCATCAGGCCACTTATGGCGGCGCAAGCTGGCCATAATGGAGTGAATTAGCAACAAACGGCTAGACCATAAACACATTCGTGCGGCCCGAAAACAGAAGGGCGCCCTCATCCCTGGGAGTCCCCCACCCATGAGGATCAGCGAGAAGACGTCGCAGGACGGCCGGGCACCCGCACGGCCGGGCCTGTCCGGGCCCGCCGCACGCCGGCTGCCCGTCCCGCCGAGGGAGCGCAAGCCCGCGCTCGCCGCGCTCGCCGTCCTCCTCATCCTGGGCGGCGCGCTCGCCACCACGCTGCTGGTCATGCGCAGCGGCGACCGCGTCTCGGCCGTGCAGATCACCCAGCAGGTGGGGGCCGGGCAGCTCATCCCGATCTCCGCCATGCAGGAGGTGCAGATCGCCGACACCGGCGTCCAATACGTTCCCTGGCGGTTCAGGAACGAGGTGGCCAAGACGTACGCCCGCGTGACGCTGCTGCCGGGCACGCTGCTCACCGAGCCGATGACCGCCAGGACGACCGACCAGGTCGGGCCGGGCAAGGCCAAGGTGGGCCTGTCGCTCAAGGCCGGCCAGATGCCCGCCGACCTCAAGTGGAGCGACATCGTCCAGGTGATCTACGTGCCGTCGGCGGGCAAGGGGTCGGGCACCGCCCAGCAGAAGGTGCTGGCGACCGCCGCCCGCGTCGAGAGCCTGTCCATCGGACGGTCCGGGGGCGGCCTGGTCACGATCGTCGTCGACACGTCGATCGCGCCTGCCATCGCCCAGTACGCCTCCAGCGGGGAGATCGCCATCGTCACGCTCCCGGGGGTCAAGTGACGTGGCGCTGATCGTGCTCGCCGCCGACAAGGGGGCGCCCGGCGTGACCACCGCGGCGACCGCCCTCGGCGCCGTGTGGCCCCGGGCGGTGCTGCTGGCCGAGTGCGACCCCTCCGGCGGCGATCTCGCCTACCGCCTGCCCGGCGAAGACGGGAGCGTGCTGAACCCCGGGCGCGGCCTGCTCAGCCTCGGCGCGGTCGCGCGGCGCGGGCTCCACGCCGAGCTGATCTACGAGCACACGCAGCGGCTCGTCGGCGGCCTCGACGTGCTGGCCGGCCTGACCAACGGCGAGCAGGCGGCCGGCCTCACCTGGCTGTGGGGCCCGCTCGGCCGGGCGTTCGCCGCCCTGCCGCAGGCCGACGTGCTCGCCGACTGCGGCAGGCTCGGGTTGCACCCCCAGATCGGCGACCTGGTGGCCGAGGCCGACCAGGTGGTGCTGTTCACCAGGGCCAGCCTCGACCACGTCGCCCACCTGCGCGAACGGCTGTCGCTGATCGGGCGGAAGGTCGGGATCGTGGTCATCGCCGACCCCCGGTCATACCGGTCGTCGCTTGAGGAGATCCGGCGCATCGTCTCCGGCTGGGACGTCGCCTTCGTCGGCGGGCTCGCGTACGACCCGAAGGGCGCCGAACTCCTGCGCGGCCAGTGGGGCGGGCGGCTCGACCGCAGCCTCCTCATCCGTACGGCCAGGGAGCTGGCCACGCGCCTGGCCGCGCAGCTCGCCGAGGGCGGCGAGACGGCGGCGCCGCCGGCCGCGGGGCGGGCGAAGCGGCGGCCGGAGGTGCGGTCGTGAACTCCCAGCGGCGGCCGGTCGACCACAGCCTGGTCAAGCGCTTCCGGCAGGAGGTCGGCGACCGGCTGGCGCACCAGCGGCGGCTCGACCAGGCGAGCGGCGTGCCGCCGATGTCGGGGGAGGACGAGCGGCAGTTCGCCCGGGCGCTGATCGCGCAGGTGCTGGAGGAGCACGCGCGCAACGAGATCGGCGTGGGGCGCACCCCGCCCACGGCCGAGGAGGAGGAGGCGCTGGCGGCCGGCATCCACGCCGCGCTGTTCGGCGTCGGCCGCCTCCAGCCGCTGCTCGACGACCCCGACGTCGAGAACATCGACATCAACGGCTGCGACCGGGTCTTCGTCGGCTACGCCGACGGCCAGGAGATCATGCACGACCCCGTCGCGGACTCCGACGAGGAGCTCATCGAGCTGATCCAGATCCTGGCCGCCTACTCGGGCCTGTCGTCGCGGCCGTTCGACACCGCCAACCCGCAGCTCGACCTGCGCCTGCCGGACGGCTCCCGGCTGTCGGCCGTCATGGACGTCACCGTACGGCCCGCGCTGTCGATCCGCCGAGCCCGGCTCGGCAAGGTGTTCCTCAGCGACCTCGTCGGGAACGGCACGCTCACCCCCGAGCTGGGCCGCTTCCTCACCGCCGCCGTGGCCGCGCGGAAGAACATCATGATCGCGGGGTCCACGAACGCCGGGAAGACCACGCTGCTGCGGGCGCTGGCCAACGAGATCCCGCCGCACGAGCGGCTGATCACGGTGGAGCGGGCGCTGGAGCTCGGGCTCGACCAGTTCCCCGAGCTGCATCCCAACGCGGTGGCATTCGAGCACCGCCTGCCCAACGCCGAGGGGCAGGGCGAGATCACGATGGCCGAGCTGGTGCGGCGGTCGCTGCGTATGAACCCCTCGCGGGTGATCGTCGGCGAGGTGCTGGGCGACGAGATCGTCACGATGCTCAACGCGATGACCCAGGGCAACGACGGATCGCTGTCGACGATCCACGCCAACTCCAGCATGGAGGTGTTCAACCGCATCGCGACCTACGCGCTGCAGGCCGAGGAGCGGCTGCCGATCGAGGCCACCCACATGCTCATCGCCGGGGCCATCGACTTCGTCGTCTTCATCGAGAAGCGCAACGACTATCACCGCGGCGGCACCCTGCGGCGCTACGTGTCCAGCGTGCGGGAGGTCACCGGCTGCGACGGGCGCGTGCTGTCCTCTGAGGTGTTCGCCATGGCCGGCGACTACCTGGTGCCGCACGCCCCGATCTCCTGCGCCGACGAGCTGGCCGCCCACGGATACGACCCGGCGCGGGGAGCGTGGCGATGAACGGCCTGCTGCCGGCCGGCGTCCTCGACCCCCTGGTGCTGCTCGCCGGGGCCGCGGCGGGCGGCGGGCTCTTCCTGCTCGCCCTGGCCGTGTACGGCCTGCGCCCCCGCCCCGCCACCCCGGACGGCCGGGCCGAGCGGATGCGCCTGCTGCGCACGCTGTCCACGAGGTCGGCGATCGCGGTGGTGACGGGTGTCGTGGTGCTCGTGGTGACCGGCTGGCCGGTCATCGCGGCGGGCGCCGTGCTGCTGGTCCTCGCCTGGCGCGGCTTCACCGGCGGCGCGGCCGAGGAGCGGGCCGCCATGCGACGCCTGGAGGGCCTGGCGGCGTGGACGGAGTCGCTGCGCGACACGATCGCGGGCGCGGCCGGCCTCGAACAGGCCATCCCCTCCTCGATCAGGGCCGCGGCCCCCATGCTGCAGCCCCACCTGCGGGCCCTGGTCGACCGTCTCCACACCCGGATGCCGCTCGCCGACGCGCTGCGGATGTTCGCCGACGAGCTCGACGACCCCTCGGCCGATCTCGTCGTGGCGGCGCTGATCCTCAACTCGCGGCTGCGCGGGCCGGGCCTGCGCGACGTGCTCTCGGCCCTGGCGGTCTCGGCCCGCGAGGAGCTCGACATGCGCCGGCGCGTGGAGGCCGAGCGCAGGTCCACCCGCAAGAGCGTGCAGATCGTGGTCGGCACCGCGCTCGCCTTCGCCGCCATGCTCGTCGTCTTCAACCGCTCGTACGTCGAGGAGTACGACTCCGTGCTCGGCCAGGCCGTACTGGTCGTGGTGGCGGGCCTGTTCGGCGCGGGGTTCGCCTGGATGCGGCGGCTCGCCCGCTTCGACAAGCCGGCCAGGATCCTCGCCCCCTACCACCGCCCGCGGTCCGCGGTGGCCGCGCAGGCGCAGCCGCCTGCGGCGGAGGTGACCAGGTGATCACGACGGTGCTCTGCGGAGCCGTGCTCGGCCTCGGGCTCTTCCTGCTGGTGCGGGCACTCTTCCCGCCCCGGCCCGGCCTGACCGCCCGGCTCGCCGCGCTCGACCAGGCCCGCGACGGCAAGGGCGTGCCGCGGGCGCCGCTGATCGCACCCGAGGAGGACGTCAGCGAGTTTCGCCGCATGCTCGGCGTGCGGCTGGCCCGGTTCTACGCGGCGCGAGGATGGGAGGCACGCTCGACCAAGGCCGATCTCGCGCTGCTCGGCAAGTCGTTCGAGGGTTTCCTCGCGACCAAGCTGCTGCTCGGGGTCTCGGGCCTGCTGGCGTTCCCGATCCTCGTCGGCTGGCTCGCGCTGATGGGATGGGGCGTCTCGGTGCAGGTGCCGCTCTGGTCTGCCCTCGTCGTCTGCGTGATCTTCTTCCTGCTGCCGGACGCGCAGATCCGGCGGGACGCCGCCGTACGCCGCCGGGACTTCCGGCACGCCGTGGGCGCCTTCCTCGACCTCGTGTCGATGAACCTCGCGGGCGGCAGGGGCGTGCCCGAGGCGCTGATGATGGCGGTCGCCGTGGGCAGCCCCGTCACCACCCCCGGGGCGCTGAACGGCACGCTGAGCGGCACTGCGAGCGGTTCTGTGAGCAGCACCGCGAACGGTTCTTCCGCGAGCGGTGCGGTGAACGGCGCGTCGGGCGCTGCCACGAACGGCGCCGGTCCCGCCCCCGGCTCCAACTGGGCGATGGAACGCATCCGCGAGGCGCTGGCCAACGCCCGGATCGTCGGCATCACCCCCTGGCAGGCCCTCGGCCAGCTCGGCGACGAGATCAACGTGGACGAGCTGCGGGACCTGTCGGCCGCGCTCGGGCTCGTGGCCGACGACGGCGCCAAGGTCCGCGCCTCCCTCACGGCCCGTGCCGCCACCCTCCGCCGCCGCGAACTCGCGGAGGTCGAGGGCAAGGCGGGTGAGCGGTCCCAGTCGATGCTCGTCGCCCAGCTCCTGCTGTGTGCGGGCTTCGTGATCTTTCTCAGTTTTCCCGCAGCCATGAAGATGTTGGGGGCCTGATGCTCTGGTTCCACTATTTGATCGCCGTGCTCCATGTGCGGCTGGACCGCGCCAGGAACGCCCCGTCCAGGGGCGCCTCCGCGGTCGAATGGGTGATCATCACCGCCATCATCGCCGGAGTCGCGCTCGGCCTCGCCACGCTGATCAAGCAACTGGTCGAGCAGAAGCAGTCGGACATCCAGAACAGCTTCAGCGGAGGCGGCGGGGGTAACGGGGAGTGATCGTGCAGGGCGTGACCGGCCCCCGCGCCCCGGCCACCGCACGCCACGAAGGTGGCGAGCAGGCCGAGCGCCGCCACCGGGGCGGACGGCCCGGGCACCGCGAGCCGAGCGGGCCGGTCGCGCGCGGCCGGTGGGCTCGGCGAATGCGGAGCCGCGAGCGGGGCGCGACGGTGATCGAGCTCGCCATGCTCATGCCGATCGTGCTCGCCGTCGTGCTGCTGATCGTTCAGGTCACGCTCTGGTTCCACGGCCGCCAGGTCGCCGACGCCGCCGCGCGGGAGGGCGCGCGGATCGCCCGTGCGGGCGGCTCCGACGGCTGGCAGGAGGCGGCCGAGGGCAAGGCGCGGCAGATCGTGCAGGCGATCGGGCCGCAGTTGCTGAAGAACGCCCAGGCGCAGGCGTGGGAACAGGGCGACCAGCGCGGCGTCGAGGTGACCGGCAGCGCCGTCCAGGTGGTGCCGCTGCTGCCCGAGATGACCTTCACGATCACGTCACGGTTCGGCGGGCCCATTGAGTGCTTCCGTCCCGACGACGGCTCGGAGGGCTGCGAATGACCCGGCCGGAGCGTGGATCGATGACGGCCGAGACGGTGATGCTGGCCCCGCTGTTCCTGCTCTTCCTGCTGTTCCTCGTCGGCGCGGGCCGGATCGTGGAGGCCCAGGGCGAGGTCAACGGGGCCGCGCGGGACGCCGCCCGGGCCGCCTCCGTACAGCGCACCGAGGCGGAGGCCGAGTCGGCCGCGAAGGAGGCCGCCGAGGCCGCGCTCTCCGGAGACTGCTCGCCTCAGGTGGACATGTCCGGCAGCGATTGGACGATGGACGGCACCGTCCGGGTGACCGTGACCTGCGAACTGAACCTCGACTTCCTCGGGTTCGGCGCGGCGAAGCAGATGTCGGGCACCTCGGTCGTGCCGCTCGAACGGTATCGGAGGGTGGAATGACCCCGCCGCGTCCGCGCGCTCTCAGACGGGCACCGTTCCCGGTCGGATGCGGGCGGGAGCGGGGCTCCATGTCGGTGTTCGTGGTCCTCTTCTCGGGGGTGGTGTTCCTGCTGGCCGGTTTGCTGGTGGACGGCGGGGCCGCCATGAACGCCCGCCTCAAGGCCGCCGACATCGCCGAGCAGGCCGCCCGCGCCGCCGCCGACCAGATCGACGTCGAGACCCTGCGGGCCACCGGCGAGGTGCGGCTGCTCGCCGATGAGGGCGCGGTGTGCGGCGAGGCCGAGAAGATCACGGCGGACCAGGGAGCCGACGGCGTACGCATGACCGAGTGCACCGTGGGCGGCGGCCAGGCGGACGTCACGGTGACGGTGTCGGTCCACTGGGACGCCTTCTTCCTGTCCGCGCTGGGCTTCGCCGGCTCCGACATGGAGGCCGAGGCCACGGCCGCTCCCGATGCGGGGGAGGCGTGACCGGGACACGGCCGCCAGGCGGCCGGTGGGAGGAGTTCGACCGGGAGGCCCGGCGAGGGCGGGGGTTCCCGCGCGGCGTTACGGCGGGCACATCCGGCCGGGACGCACGGGCCGATCGCGAGGCCGCCCGAGGAGGCGTGCCCGACCGGGGTCCGCGAGCCGACCGCGAGGCCGCAGGCGGCGGCACGCTCGGCGGGAGCCTGTGGGCCGATCCCGAGGCCGCAGGCGGCGCGCCCGGCCGGGGTCCGCGGCCACGCCCGGATGGCATGCCGTCGGTGCTGGGGCCGCAGCAGGCGCCCGAGCACTGGCACGACGACCGGCGACGGCCCGTACAACTGCGGACCCGGCGCACGGCCGGGGACGTCCTCGCCGGGCTCGGGGCGCTGCTCGCGCTGGTGGGCCTGGTGGGCGGCGTGCCGTACGCGCTGCTCCGGCTGGCCGGTCCGCCGATCACCGGCGACCTGCTGAACGCGGACCTGTTCACGAGCCAGGTCGGCCCCGAGACGATCACCGCGATCCTGATCCTCCTGGTGTGGCTGGCCTGGCTGCAACTGTTCCTGTGCGTCGTCGTCGAGGTCTACGCGGCGTTGCGGCGGGTCGGCATGCCGGCCCGGGTGCCGCTGTCGGGCGGCACCCAGGCGCTCGCGAACCGCCTGGTCTCCGCCGTGCTGCTGCTGTTCACCGCGACCGCCGTGGCGGTGCCCATCGCCCGCGCGGGCGCCCCCGCCGCGATCCGGCCCGACGTCGCGGCGCTGTCGGCGCCGGTGCCGCAGGCCGAGGCGGAGCGACCGGCCCTGCACGCCAGGGAGGTCAAGAAGGTCTACGTGGTCCAGCCGCCGCACGGGCGCCACCACGAGAGCCTGTGGGAGATCGCGGAGAAGTGCCTGGGAGACGGGCGCCGCTATCCGGAGATCTACCGGCTCAACCAGCACAAGGAGCAGCCCGACGGCAGCCGGCTGCACATGGCCGACCTCATCCGTCCCGGCTGGGTGCTCGACATGCCGGACGACGCCAGGAACGTCCACATCGTGCCGGTGGACGACGACCGGCCGGAGATCCTGAAGGAGCACCGCCAGGCGCCCGCCGAGCTCGACGGCGACACCCGCTATGCCAAGGGAGGCGCGACCGGCGGCGACGTCCACGCCGACCCGCGTACGACGGTGGACCGGCGCGCGACAGAAGACCGGCACACGACGCCTCACCCGCGCCCCACCACCGGGTCCCACACCGGGTCCCACACCGGGTCCCACACCGGGTCCCACACCGGGTCCCACACCGGGTCCGACACCGCAGGTGCGACGGAAGGCGAGCGGGACACCACCCGGCCCGACAACGCCGGCGACCAGGGCGACACCGGCCACGTCGGGGGCAGGGCGACGCCCGAGCCGAGCAAGCCGGGCATCGTGCTGCCGCCGCCCGCGATGCCGCAGGACAAGCCGTCCGAGCCCAAGGGCCGCACCGGCGACGCGAAGGACACGCCCGCCACCGCCCGCCCGACGCCCACCCCGCGTCCGATTATCACCACGACCGTCAAACCGGCGGTCGCGCCCGCGGAGGAGGAGCCGCAGGGCGGGCCGGTCCTCGCCGACTACCTGGCGGCCTCGTCCTTGGCGGCGGCCGGGCTGCTGGCGCTGCTCGGCCGCAGGCGGCGGGAGCAACTGTGGCACCGGGCCTTCGGACGCCGCATCACCCGGCCGCGCGGAGACGCCGCCGAGGCCGAGGTCGCCATCCGCCTCGGCGCCGACGCCCCCGGCAGCCGCATGCTCGACATCGGCCTGCGCCTGCTCGGCCGCCTGCTGGCCGACGCCGACCGGCGCCCGCCGACGATTTACGCCGTCCACCTTTCCAACCGGGGCCTCGACCTGTGGATCCACCCGGCCGAACAGGACGCGCCGGAGCCGTGGGAGACCTGCGACGACGGGCAGGTGTGGCGACTTCCGGCCCACGAGGGACGGCGCATCGACGAGCACGTCCTCGCCGGGGTGCCCGCGCCGTACCCCGGGCTGGTCTCGCTCGGCACCGGGCAGGGCGGCCGGGTCCTGGTCGACCTGGAGGCCGCCCACGGCGTGATCGCGATCACCGGGGCGCACACCGTCGCCGCGCTGTCGGCGCTCGCCGTCGAGCTGGCCACCAACCGGTGGTCCGACCGGATGCGCATCACGCTCGTCGGCTTCGGGGAGGAGCTGACCCTGCTCGCGCCCGACCGGATCAGGACGGCGGGCAGCCTGGCCGAGGTGCTGCCGGAGTTCGAGGAGCGGGCCCGCCATGACGGCGACGTGCTGACCGGCCGGGTCCACAGCCGCGTGGACGACCCTGCCTACACCCCGCACTATCTCCTGTCGGCCATCCGCCCCGACGAGGACGAGGCGCGCCGCCTGGCACTGCTCGGCAAGGGCAGGCGTACGGCGAGCGGCTTCGTGATCGCGGGCGAGCTGCCGCACGCCACCTGGACGTGGGAGGTCACCGACGACGGCCGGGCCCGCGTGGACGCCCTGGGTCTGGACATCGAGGCCCACCTGCTGCCGCGCCGGCACTACGACGCCGTGATCGGCCTGTTCCGTACGGCCCGGCAGCAGGAGGGCGAGCCGCTCACCCCGGTCATGGAGCGGCTGAGCGAGGAGCCACCCTCCATCGAGGTGCGCATCCTCGGCCCGATCGAGATCAGCCCGGTGAACCCGCTCGAAGAGGGCAGGGCGGCGCTCGCCCACGAGCTCGTCGTCTATCTGGCCACCCATCCGGACGGCGTGCACCCGGCCGTGCTGACCGGCGTGCTGTGGCCGCGCGGCGTGCAGCTCGCGGTGCGCGACGCCACGATCGCCAGGGTCGCCGAGTGGCTCGGGCGCGACTCCGAGGGACGCCCCCACCTGTTCCTCGACCGGTCCGGGCGCCTGCGGCTCGGGCCGGAGGTCCGTACGGACTGGCGGCTGTTCCAGGACCTCGTACGGCAGGCCGGCGAATGGGCCGACGCCGCCGACCCCACCAATGCCGAATCCGGTGGCGCATCCGGTGGCACAGCCGGGGGCATGGAGGCCGACCTGCTGGAGCGCGCGCTGGCGCTGGTGCGCGGCCCGCTGCTGAACGGCAGGCCGCCCGACCGGTACGCCTGGCTGGCGGCCGACCCCCTGGAGTACGACGTCACGGCCTGGGTGGCGGACGCCGCCCACGCGCTGTGCGAGATCCGCCTGGCCCGCCACGACCCGCACGGCGCGGTGGCGGCGGCCCGGGCCGGGCTGCTGCTCGCCGCCGACGACGAGGGGCTGTGGCGCGATCTGCTCCGGGCGGCGCACGCCACCGGGGAACCGGTCCGGCTGCGGGCGGTCGTCGACGGCCTGCTGCGCCGCGCGACCTCCCATCCGTACGGCGGTGGGATGGCGCCGGAGACGGAGGCGCTCATCGACGAGTTGCTGCCCGACTGGCGCCGCACGGTCTCCCCGGACCTTCGCAACCCCGCCCGCAGGAGTCCTGCCCTCGGTAACCCTGCCCTCGGTAACCCGGCCCTCGGAAAACCGGCCCTCGGAAAACCGGCCCTCGGAAAACCGGGCCCCGGAAGCCCGGCGGATCTCAGAACCTCACGTCTCGCCTGATCGGAGCCCCAATGCCAGGGATTCCCTCCTCCGAATCATGCCGATCCACGCATAGCGCTGGCTCGTCCCCGGCGGCCGTTCCAAGGTTGACAGCGACGGGGACACAGCGGCGGGGGATCGCAGACTGCGGAGGATCCCGGTGACGCGTCCAGCACTCGCCCCGGCGACGGCGGCGCCGCTCGCCTCGGCCCGCACGCTGCCACTGGCGGCTTGCGCGGCGGCCTGCGCGCTGCTGCTCTCGGCGTGCGCCGCTCCGGACGCCGACCGTGGCTTCACCCCGGGCGGCGGCATGGAGCCGGCCGCGGTGGCCGCGTCGGAGACGCCGGCCTCGCAGCCGGGCACCGAGACGATCACGGTGGCGCCGGGACTGACGATCGAGATCGAATGGCCGGACGAGCCCGACCCCAAGCGGTCGGCGGTGATCAAGGCGTTCGCCGACGACTTCACGGCCCAGTGGCGGGCCGTCGGCACCTCCGGCCGGGACCGCTCGTACGCGAAGGGGATCGACCCCAAGTCGTCCGCCTACATGGACGCCCTCACCTGGGTGCAGGGGTTCCTCAAGGACGGGCAGTCGGCCCGGGGTGTGGCCAAGCTCTACGCCCTGCGGGTGCCCGCGGTGATGGGACGCGGGGCGGAGGCCGACGGCTGCGTGGACCTGACCGGCGTGCGGTTGACCGACCAGGAGGGCACCCCGCTGGACCGTCAGCCCGCCTGGCTGAAACGTCCGCGGGCGGTCTTCCTGCAGACCGCCGGTCTGGGGCAGGGCGACGACGGCGCCTGGCTGATCCGGCTCTACCGTCACGCGGCCTATCCGGACGAGCGTGCGAAGGAGTGCGTCAGATGAGGGCCATTGCCGCGGCGCCCCTGCTGGCGGGGGCCCTGATCGCCATGTGTGCGCAGCCCGCCGCCGCGGGCCCGGACGACGGGCCGCATGGCGAGGCGTTCCAGAAGGGCAACACGGCCGGCGTCAGGCTGACCAACTCCAGGATCGGGTTGTCCGGCAACGGGCTCGGCGGCAAGAGCGACGGCTATCGCATGCCCCAGCCCTGCTGGTATGAGCCGAACGCGTCGGCCGACGACATGCGCACCCTCCAGGCGCAGCAGAAGAAGCAGGCGGTGGACGCGGGGCTCGACTACGACGTGGACATGGACGAGTTCGGCGACAAGATCGGCGAGAAGGGGCAGTGGTGGGGCATCGCCTACAACGCCGGAGACCCGGCGGGCCAGGCGTGCGCCGCCCAGCGTGAGACGTACGTCTGGGTGCCCGAGGGCACCGTCCCCGCCGGGGGCATCACGCTGGAGCAGCTCATGCAGATCGCCCGGGCCGCGCTGACCGTGCCGGAGCCGAAGATCAAGCTGAGCCCGGACGCCAAGAGCTACGTCAACCTGGGCACCTGGGTGTGGCTGGAGGGAGCCGAGGCCGAGCCCCGGTCCGTCACCGCCACGCTGCCGGGGGTCATGTCCGCCACCGTCACGGCGACGCCGGCTCGCCTCGAAATCGACCCCGGCACCAAGGACGACAAGCGCGCCGAGGTGTTCACCGCAGGATGCGGCGCGACCGGCAGGCCGTACGAGAAGGGCGCCGACGAGGACGGGACGAAGGAACCCGAGTGCGGCGTGATTTACCGGCATTCCTCCGTCGACCTGCCGAACAAGGTCTACACGCTCACCGTGACGAGCGTCTGGAACGTGCAGGGCAACGGCAACCAGGGCGGCCAGGCTGTCCCGTTCGCGTACGACCCGATCGAGGTCTCGGCGACCAGGGACGTGCCCGTCGGCGAGGTCCAAAGCATCGTCAAGGAGTGACCCCGCCCGGCCCGGTCCGGCCCGTCTCCCGGTCCGGCCCGCCCCGGCCTGGCCCCCCGAATCGGCTCGCTTCCCGGTCCGGCTCGCCCCCCGGATCGGTCCGGCTCGCCCCCCGGATCGGCCCGGCTCGCCCCCCGGATCGGCCCGGCTCGCCCCCTCGGATCGGCCCGGTCGGCGAACAGCCGCACCGCCCTCGCCGACGGGGCGAGGCGGAAGCCGGCGTCGCCGCTCTCGCCCGTCGCGCGCGCCCAAGGTTGGGTCGGATCAGCCCAGGTCGGATCAGGCCAGGTCGGATCAGGCCAGGTCGGATCAGGCCAGGTCAGATAAGCACAGGTCAGATAAGCACAGCTCAGGCGCGGGACTCGTGGGCGACGAGCCACTCCTTGACCGGGGTGCCGTAGTAGTAACTGCCATAACCGCCGGTCGAGGGCAGCACGCGGTGGCACGGCACGAACGGCGCGATCAGGTTCTGCGCGCAGGCCGACCCCGCGGCCCTCGCGGCCGTCCTGGGCAGCCCCGCCTTCTCCGCGAGCTGCGCGTACGACACGGTGGTCCCGGCGGGCACGGCACGCAGCGCCTCGTAAAGGCGCTGCCTCGTGGGGGTGCCGGGCTGCTCGACGGGGATGCGGTCGAGCGCGTCGATCCGCCCGGCGAGGTATTCCCGTACGGCCTCGGCCGCGTCGCCGAGATCGCCCTCCCGCAGCGGCAGCGCCCGCAGGGACGGCGAGAGCCGGGCGAACATCTCCTGGGGTTCGGCGGTGAAACCGGCCGCGACGAGCACGCCGTCGCGGGCGAGCAGAGCGAGTGGGCCCACCGGCGTGGGCACGGTCTGAGTGAGGATCATCGGAAACCTCCGAGGTGACACCCGCCTTCGGGCGGGGGAGGAGCTTGTGCGAAACCGGGGCAGGGCCAGGCGTCCGGCCGCGTTTCAGGCGGCGGAGGCATGGCCTTCAGGCGGTGGAGGCATGGCTCCACAGGTGGAGCGCGGCGTACGCGCGCCAAGGCCGCCATCGCTCGGCCTCGTCCGCGGCGATGCCGAGCCGTTCCATCGTCTTGCGCAGCACCAGGTCGCCCTCGGGCCACGCGTCCGGGTCGCGCAGCGCGCGCAGTGCGATGTACGAGGCCGTCCACGGGCCGATGCCGGGGATCTCCAGCAGCCTGGCGACGGTGTCGGCCGGGTCGTCCGCGCCGTCGAGGTCGATCGCGCCGGAGGCCACCGCCTCGGCGAGCGCCCTGATCGTGGCGACCCTGCGGGTGGTGAGCCCAAGGCCGTCCAGGTCGGCGGCGGCGAGCCGGTCGGCCGTGGGGAAGAGCAATGGCACCTGGCCCGCCGCGAGCGGCTCCGTTTCGTGCGCGCCCACGGCGGCGGCTTCCACGCCGCGCACTTTCACCGTGGCGGCCTCGAGTTCCCGTGCCCCTGACCCGGCCGCGACGGCGAGCACGTCGGTCCCGTCCGCGGCGGCGTCCCCCGTCGCCGGGACGGCGGGCAGCCCGGCCCGGGCGGCGATGCGGCCCAGCAGGGTGCGGGCACCGGCCACCGAGATCTGCTGCCCGACGACCGCCCGCACCGCCGCCTCGAACCCGTCGTACGCTCCCGGAACGCGCAGCCCGGGACGGGCCGCCACCAGCGGCCCGAGCGACGTCCCGCCGAGGATCTCCCGCACCGCGCCGGGGTCGGCGTCGAGGTCGAGCAGGCGGCGGCAGCGGGCCACCAGCCGGGAGAGCCGGTGCGTCTCGGTGGTCCGCACGGTGAGCCGTACATGACCTGCGGCGGGCCGCAGCGTGATCGAGCCGCCCGGCACGGCCCGCGTGTAGGCCGTGACGTCGTCGCCCGACCGGCAGACCGCCTCCACCGAGGGAATCGCGCGGGCGGCCAGGAACCGCAGCACCGACTGCGCGTCGTAGGGCTCCCGGTGGCCGAGCCGAAGGGTCAGCCCGGTCGTGAGGGCGACCGGGCTCCCCTTCTCGTGCATCGGCCCGTTGGTCTTGCGCAGCTCACCCGGCGCGAAGCCGTACGACTCCTTCATGGCCGCGTTGAACTGGCGGACGCTGCCGAACCCGGCGGCGAACGCGACGTCGGCCATCGGCAGGGTGGTCTCGGTGAGCAGTTGCTTGGCGAGCAGCAGCCGCCGGGTGCGGGCGACGGCGAGCGGCCCGGTGCCGAGTTCGGCGGCGAACAGGCGGTGCAGGTGCCGTTCGGTCACGTGCAGGCGGCGGGCCAGCCCGGCGACGCCGGTCTCGTCGGCCACCCCGTCGTCGATCAGCCGCAGCGCGCGTCCGACGAGGTCGGCGCGGACGTCCCAGCCGGGGTCGCCGGGGCTGAGCTCCGGACGGCAGCGGCGGCAGGGCCGGAAACCGGCGGCCTCGGCCGCGGCGGCGTGGCGATAGAAGCGGACGTTTCCCCGGGCGGGGGTGCGGGCGGGGCAGATCGGGCGGCAGTAGATGCCGGTGGTGGTGACAGCCGTGTAGAAACGCCCGTCGAAGCGGGAGTCCCGCGCGGAGACGGCGAGGTAGCACGCGTCGAAGTCGAGCTGTCGTGTGGTCACGTAGAAGACGTTATGCGCTGGCCACCGATGCGGGCTGGCGGAAATCGGACGTGACCGTGCTAACAATGCGGCCGCGCGGAGGGGGCACTCGCGCGAGACCGGGCACGGGAGATCATCCTGTGCCGGGAGTGCTCCCGCGCGAGCTCGGACGCCAGGCCGGTACGCCCGGCGTCACTTGCTGGAGATGCCGACCCCGAGGTCGAACTCACGGTAGACCCGGGCCCAGAAACCGTCGCGCAGCCATACGCGCGCCTCCGGATAGGGCCGCAGGGAGTGGCCGAGTTCCTTCTCGGCCTCGATGAGCAGCTCGGTGTCGATCACCGTGGGCAGCAGCGGTCCCGGCAGCAGATCACGGATGTTGTCCCGCCCGCGGGTCAGTATCCATTTCTGCGCCACATGTTCGCCGACCTCCTCCACACGGGGCCGGCCCGGGCCCAGCTTGGCGACCTGGCCGACGGGCGTCTTCGGCGGCATCGGCTTGACCGTACGGCCCGCGAAGACCTGGGCGGGAGACGGCGTGGGCGGCACGGGCACCGGCACCGGCGCGCGGGTGAAGAACGGACGCAGGAAATCGGCGCTCAATATCTCGACAGTGTCCGACTCCCACACGAGCCGCTCGGCCTGGTTCGTCCCGAACGGCGGCTCGACCCCCCACAAGTGGATGCGCACGCCGTACGCCTGCGCGGCCTCCACGGCGGGCACCATGTCCTCGTCCCCGGCGATCAGCACGGTGTCGCTCACGGCATGGTGGCGGGCGAGCGCCTCGAGATCGCTGCGGATCTGGGCGTCCACCCCTTTCTGCTGGCCACGGGCGTTCAGGTTGCCCAATCTGACCTTGACCCAGGGAAGCTGGGCGATCACACGCTGGTCCACCGTGGGCACACGATCACGGGCGGCGTCGTACCAGTAGACACGCAGCAGCTCACCCGGGATGCGTTCGAGCGCATGCTTCTGGAGCGCCTGGATCAGCTCGTCCGCGGCGACGCGGTACTCCTTACGCTCCTTGGCGCCTAAGAGAACTTCACCGGCGGCCGCGTAAAGGTAACCGACGTCCACGAGAACGGCATACTTTGCGGCAATGCCGTGTGCGCTGAAGTCCGGGATGGCCATGGTGTCCTCCTGGACTCGTCACTAGTTGATCGGCTGACTATATTCCCCCGCTTTCTAGATAGTCCCAACTCTTGAGCCAGTTGACACCCTGTTCCGGCGATGTAATCGGTCCGTAGTCGTCGCCGATCGCGCCGGACGACGTCTCACCCGCCGGGGAAGAAGGCCCGGCGCCAGGCTCCCGGCCCGCGCGGGAGTCCCACCCGCAGGTGATGTGCCGGATTCCTCCAGTTTCGCAGGCTCGTTCGCGGTGCCGCCGACCGGGCGGCGTCCGCCGCCCGCGCCGCCGACTGTGCCGCCAGCGCGGCGACGAGCGCCGCGATCTCCTCGGGGGTGGCGTCCCCCTTGACGATGCTGAGGTAGGGCTCGCGGCTGCTCACAGCGGAATGTTCCCGTGCTTCTTCGGGGGCAGCGAGGCCCGCTTGTTGCGGAGGGCGCGCAGCGCGCGGACGACCTGGGCCCGGGTGTCCGAAGGCCGGATGACCGCGTCCACATAGCCGCGCTCGGCCGCGAGATACGGATTCGCCAGCGTGTCCTCATATTCGCTGATGAAACGGGCCCGCGCGGCGTCCGGGTCGTCGGCCGCGGCCAGCTCGCGCCGATAAAGGATGTTGACCGCGCCCTGGGCTCCCATGACGGCGATCTGGGCGGTGGGCCAGGCCAGGTTGATGTCCGCGCCGAGGTGCTTGGACCCCATGACGTCGTACGCCCCGCCGTACGCCTTGCGGGTGATGACGGTGACCAGCGGGACGGTCGCCTCGGCGTAGGCGTAGAGGAGCTTGGCGCCGCGCCGGATGATGCCGTTCCACTCCTGATCGGTGCCGGGGAGGAAGCCCGGCACGTCGACGAAGGTCAGCACCGGGATGTTGAAGGCGTCGCAGGTGCGCACGAACCGGGCGGCCTTCTCGGAGGCGGCGATGTCGAGCGTGCCGGCGAAGCTCATCGGCTGGTTGGCGACGACGCCCACCGACCGCCCCTCGACCCGGCCGAAGCCGACGATGATGTTCGGCGCGAAGCCCGCGTGGATCTCCAGGAACTCGCCGTCGTCGAGGACGTGCTCGATGACCGTGTGCATGTCGTACGGCTGGTTGGCCGAGTCGGGGACCAGCGTGTCGAGCTCGCGGTCCTCGTCGGTCGTCTCCAGGTCCGCCTCGACGTCGAAGGCGGGCGGGTCGTCCATGTTGTTGGACGGCAGATAGGACAGCAGCGCTTTGGCGAAGTCGAGGCAGTCCTGCTCGTCGGACGCCTCGTAGTGGGCGACGCCGGAGCGGGAGTTGTGCGTGTGCGCGCCGCCCAGCTCCTCGAACGTCACCTCCTCGCCGGTGACGGTCTTGATGACGTCGGGCCCGGTGATGAACATGTGCGACTTCTCCTGCACCATCAGGACGAAGTCGGTCAGTGCGGGGGAATACACGGCGCCGCCCGCGCACGGGCCCATGATCAGCGAGATCTGCGGGACCACGCCGGAGGCGTGCACGTTGCGCTTGAAGATCTCGGCGTACAGGCCGAGGGAGACCACGCCCTCCTGGATGCGCGCCCCGCCCGAGTCGTTGATGCCGATCACCGGGCAGCCGGTCTTGAGCGCGTGGTCCATGACCTTGACGATCTTCTCGCCGAAGACCTCGCCGAGCGACCCGCCGAACACGGTGAAGTCCTGCGCGAACACCGCGACCGGCCGGCCGTCCACCGTGCCGTAGCCGGTCACGACCCCGTCGCCGTACGGGCGCTCGCGGTCGAGGCCGAACGCGGTGGCCCGGTGCCTGGCCAGCTCGTCGAACTCCACGAAGGAGCCCTCGTCGAGGAAGGCCGCCAGCCGCTCGCGGGCCGTCATCTTGCCCTTGGCGTGCTGTTTCTCCACCGCCCGCTGGGAGCCCGCGTGGGCCGCCTCGCTCCGGCGCCGTTCCAGATCGGCGATCTTGCCGGCGGTGGTGTGGATGTCGATCTCGGGGACGCGTTCGGCGCTCATCGCCCGCTCACCGTTCCTCGTGTGCTCAGCGGCCCTCGGGTCCCGAACGCCGCTCCGGGTCGCGTCGAATCCATGCCCGACAGGTTAACCAGAGCGGCATCGCGCGGTCGCTCCGGGTCGCGCGCAATGGGATCTACGGATGCCCCGCAGGAACGCGCCCCGTGCGCCGTTCGTTCGTCTTTACGACGGCTTTATACGACTGGGGGCTCCATGACGGATGCCGTAAGGACGCAGGGATTGTTCAAGCGCTTCGGGCAGCAGGTGGCGGTCGGCGGTGTCGATCTGGTCGTCCCGAGGGGCAGCTTCGCCGGGCTGGTCGGCCCCAACGGCGCGGGCAAGACGACCACGCTGAGCATGGTCACGGGGCTGCTGCGCCCCGATGGCGGGCGGATCGAGATCGACGGCCACGACGTGTGGGCCGACCCGGTCGGCGTCAAGGCGCGCATCGGCGTGCTGCCCGAGGGCCTGCGGCTGTTCGAACGGCTGTCCGGCCGCGAACTGCTGATGTACTGCGGCCAGTTGCGCGGCATCCCCATCGACGAGGTCGGAAAGCGCGCCGACGAGCTGCTCAGGGTCATGGACCTGGTCGAGGCACAGGACAAGCTGGTGGTCGACTACTCCACCGGCATGCGCAAGAAGATCGGCCTCGCGGCGGCGCTGCTGCACAACCCGGGCGTGCTGTTCCTCGACGAGCCGTTCGAGGGCGTCGATCCCGTCTCCGCCAACACGCTGACCGAGGTGCTGCGCAGATATGTCGCCTCGGGCTCCACCGTCGTCTTCTCCAGCCACGTGATGGATCTGGTCGAGCGGCTGTGCGACTGGGTGTCGGTGATGAACCGCGGGTTCGTCGTCGCGCAGGGCCCGCTCGACGACGTACGGCAGGGCCGCACGCTCAACGAGGCCTTCCTCGATCTCGTCGGCGTGCGCGGCAACGGGGAGGAGGGCCTGTCGTGGCTGGGCTCGCCGGCATGACCTGGCTGTTCGTCCGGCTCAAGCTCAGCCTGGTGCGCGGGGGCCTGCGCGGCGACGCCGGCAGGCAGGCCGGCTTCGCCTTCTCCATGGTCGTCGCGCTTGTCGCGGCCGTCGCCGGTTTCGCCCTGGTGTCCCTCATCCGGTCCGCGCCGTCCGACATCGCCCTCGACCTCGTGGCGACGGCGTTCGCGATCTTCGCCATCGGGTGGGTCATCGTGCCGCTGACGGCGTTCGGCCTGGACGAGACGCTCGACCCGGCCCGGCTGGCCCTGTTTCCGCTGACCACCCGGCAGCTCGCGACCGGCATGCTGGCAGCGTCGGCGACCGGGCCGTGGCCGATCGCCTCGCTGATCGCGCTGTCCGGCGGCGTGGTCGCGCTCGCCCACGGTCCTGGCGGGGTGCTGCTCGGGGTGCCCGCGGTGATCCTCGTGTTCGCCTTCTGCCTCACCACGTCGCGCCTGGTGACCACCGGGCTGTCCGGCCTGCTGCGCACCCGCAGGGGACGCGATCTGCTGGCGGTCGCCGCCATCTTCGTGGTGCTGCTCGTCCAGGTGCCGAACCTGCTGGTCAACCGCGGCCTGTCCGGCGACCCCACGCGGATGCTGGCGTCGGTGGGCGACGCCCTGCGCTGGACGCCGCCGGGGCTGGCCGCGCACGCGATCGCCGACGGGGGCCTCATCGGCGTCGCCGAGCTGATCGTCGTCGCGATGTCGGTCGTCGTGCTGGGATGGCTGTGGGTCGCCGCGCTGCGGCACGCGCTGGTGCGGCCCGACGCCTCCAGCCAGGGCGGCGGCTCCGTCCGGAGGTCGGGCCGGATCTCGATCGGCCGGTTCCTGCCCGGCGGCATGCTCGGCGCGGTCGTCCTGAAGGAACTGAAGTACGCCGCGCGGGAGCCCCGGGGCCGGGTGAACTGGATCATGGCGCTGTGCGTCACCGTGATCGTCACGCTCTCCCTGCGCGGTGGGGACGGCGAGGCCGGCCTTGGTTCGGTGATCGGGCCCGCCTGCCTGGCGGCCGTCATGATCGGGTTGCAGGCGGGCAACTCCTTCGGCATCGACGGCAGGTCGCTGTGGATGAACGCCGTGGCGTTCTCCACCCCGCGCGACCTGCGTACCGACCTGGCCGGGCGGCACCTGGCCATGGCGGTCATCGGGGTGCCGCTGCTGCTCGCGGTGTCATTGTTCGCCGGCGTGGTGGGAGGAGGCGACGCCGCCTGGGCTCTCGCCGCCGTTCCTGTCGCCTGGGGCGTGCTCGGCGTCACCATGGGCGTCGGCGCGATCACCAGTGTGACCGCGCCCTACACCTACCCCGACCGCCTGAACGCCTTCAGCGGCGCCGCTCCCGGGCAGGGCGGGCAGGCGTTCGCGGCCTCCTTCGCCACGATGGTCGTCACCGGCGTGCTCACGCTGCCGGTCGTGCTGCCGGTCCTGTTGGGCCTGACCTGGTGGGCCGTGTTCGCCGTGCCGTACGGCGTGGCGGCCGCGTGGGCGGGACGCCGGATCGCCGCCGGTGTCGGCTTCGCCCGCCTCCCCGAGCTCCTCGCCGCCGTCTCCCGCCCCACCTGACCGTGCTCTCTTGCCGCGTCTCCGCGCGGAGGCGTTGTCCTGCTTCCGCGCGGGGGTGCGTTTTGAGTGGTCTAGTCCAATTGGTGAGACCGCCCTCGGGCTGCCGAGCGCGATTCGCTAGCCTTCGAAGCATGGCCGCCATCGCTCCTGCCGAACGTCACAACGCCGTAGCGGAGATGCCGGACGAACTCCGCGCTGACGTGCGCCTATTGGGTGGATTACTGGGACAGGTGATCGCCGAACACGGCGGTCCCGAGCTTCTCGCCGACGTGGAACGGCTCAGGAAGGCCGTGATCGCGGCCCGCCGCCGGGAGACGACGGCGGACGAGGTCGCGGCACTGGTGGCCGAATGGCCGGTAGACCGCGCCGTGCAGATCGCCCGCGCCTTCACCTGCTACTTCCATCTCGCCAACCTCGCCGAGGAGCACTACCGCATCCGCATCCTGCGGCAGCGCGACAGGGACGACGTGCCGCTGCGCGAGTCCCTCGCGGAGGCCGTGCAGCGGCTGCGCGGGGACGACCGGCTCCAGGACCTGATCGACGGGCTGGAGTTCCGGCCCGTGCTGACCGCCCACCCCACGGAGGCGCGGCGGCGGGCGATCGTCACCGCCATCCAGCGGATCAGCGCCCAGCTCGACGCCTACAACGCCCCCGGACGCGGCGCCGCCGAGCGGGAGGAGGCCCACCGGCGGCTGCTCGAGGAGATCGACATCCTGTGGAGGACCGCCCAGCTCCGCCACACCAGGCTCGACCCGCTCGACGAGGTTCGTACGGCGATGGCGGCGTTCGACGAGACGCTGTTCCGCACGGTGCCGCAGATCTACCGCTCGCTCGACGCGGCGCTCGGCCCCGGCACGGGGACGCGGGAGCCGCTGGCCAAGGCGTACATCCGCTATGGAAGCTGGATCGGCGGCGACCGCGACGGCAACCCCAACGTCACCGCCAAGGTGACCAGGGAGGCCATCCAGATCCAGGCCGAGCACGTGCTGATCGCGCTGGAGAACGCCACCACCCGGATCGGCAGGTCGCTCACCCTCGCCAGCGCCTACACGCCGCCGTCCGCCGAGCTGCGGTCCGCGCTCGCGCAGGCCGAGGACGATCACCCCGACCTGGTGTCGGAGATGGCCACCCGGTCGCCGCGCGAGCCGCACCGCCAGTGGCTGATGTTCGTGGCGGCCAGGATCGCCGCGACCCGCCGCCGCGACCTCGACCTCGCCTACCGCGCGCCCGCCGAGCTGCTGGCCGACCTGCGGCTCGCGCAGGACTCCCTGCGCGGGGCCGGCGCGGTACGGCAGGCGTACGGCGAGCTGCAGCACCTGATCTGGCAGGTCGAGACGTTCGGCTTCCACCTGGCCGAGCTGGAGGTGCGCCAGCACTCGGCGGTGCACGCGGCGGCGCTCAAGGAGATCGCCTCCGGCACGCTGTCGGAGCGCACCGAGGAGGTCCTGGCCACGATCCGGGTGATCGGGTGGATCCAGGAGCGCTTCGGCGTGGCCGCCTGCTCCCGCTATGTCGTGTCGTTCACCCGCTCCGCCGACGACATCGCGGCCGTCTACGAGCTGGCCAGGCACGCCCTGGGCGACCGCGCCCCGGTGCTCGACGTGGTCCCGCTGTTCGAGTCGGGTGAGGACCTCGACAACTCCACCGTCGTGCTGGAGGGCATGGTCAAGCTGGAGCCCGTACGCCGGCGGCTCGCCGACAACGGGCGGCGCATGGAGGTCATGCTCGGCTACTCCGACTCGGCCAAGGAGCTCGGCCCGGCGGCGGCCACGCTGCGCCTTTACGACGCGCAGGCGGCGCTGACCGCCTGGGCCGCGGCCAACGACGTCAGGCTCACGCTCTTCCACGGCCGGGGCGGCGCGCTCGGCCGGGGCGGCGGCCCGGCCAACCGGGCGGTGCTCGCCCAGGCCCCGGGATCGGTCGCCGGCCGGTTCAAGGTCACCGAGCAGGGCGAGGTCATCTTCGCGCGCTACGGCCACTCGGCGATCGCCAAGCGGCACATCGAGCAGGTCACCAACGCCGTGCTGCTCGCGTCCACCTCGGCGGTGGAGTCGAGCACGGCCGCGGCGGCGGCGAAGTTCCGCCGGATGGCCGAGACCGTGGCCGGCGCCTCCGAGCGCGCCTATCGGGCGCTGACCGAGGCACCGGGCTTCCCCGAATGGTTCGCGCTGGTCAGCCCGCTTGAGGAGATCGGCTCGCTGCGGCTCGGCTCCCGTCCCGCGCGGCGCGGCCTCGGCGCGCCCCGCTCGCTCGACGACCTGCGGGCCATCCCGTGGGTGTTCGCCTGGGCCCAGACGCGGGTCAACCTCCCCGGCTGGTACGGCCTGGGCAGCGGCCTGGCCGCCGTGGTCACCGACGGCGGGATGGCCGAACTGCGCTCGGCCTACAAGGAGTGGCCGCTGTTCGCCTCGATGCTCGACAACGCGGAGATGTCGCTGGCCAAGACCGACCGCTCGATCGCGTCCCGCTATCTGGCCCTGGGCGGCCGCAGCGACTTCGCCGAGCAGGTCCTGGAGGAGTACGACCTGACGAGGCGGCTGGTGCTCGAAGTGACCGGCCACGCCCGCCTGCTGGAGAACCGGCGCGTGCTGTCGCGGGCCGTGCAGCTCCGCGACCCCTACGTGGACGCGCTCAGCCACCTCCAGCTCCGGGCGCTGTCGGCGCTGCGGGCGCCGGGCGACCTTTCGGAGGAGGAGCGCGAGCGCCTGTCCACGCTGCTGCTGCTCAGCGTGAACGGCGTCGCGGCCGGCCTGCAGAACACGGGCTGACGACGGCCCGCCTGAGCCGGTGGTCGCGCGCGGCGACGCCCGCGACCACCGGCACAGGCGGCTCAGGCGGTCTCGGCCTGCTCGGCCTCGATCCGCCCGACCTCGATCCGATCCGGGCAGGCGTAGATGTTGAAGCGCTCCTCGCGCAGGAAGCCCACGAGCGTGACGCCGAACTCGCGCGCCAGATCGACGGCGAGCGAGGAGGGCGCGGACACGGCGCACACGATCTGGATCCCGGCGCTCGCGGCCTTCTGCATGATCTCGTAGCCGACCCGGCCGCTGACCAGCAGCACGTGCCGGTCGAGCGGGGTCCGGCCGCCGAGCATCGCCCAGCCGACCAGCTTGTCGACGGCGTTGTGCCGTCCCACGTCCTCCCGCACGGCCAGCGGCGTGCCGTCGGGCGTGAACAGCCCGGCGGCGTGCAGCCCGCCCGTCCTGCCGAACACCCCCTGGGCCTCCCGCAGCCGGTCGGGCAGGCCGTACAGGGTCGTGGCGGACACGGCGACCGGCGTGCGCGCGGCAGGCACGGCGCAGCGGTCGCGCAGGGCGTCGAGGCTCGCCGTGCCGCAGACGCCGCACGCGCTCGACGTCAGGAAGTTGCGCGCCGCCGCGCCGAGGTCGGGGAGCCGGGTGGCGGTGAGCCGCACCGTCACGGTGTTGTAGCGCGCCTCGGGGTCCAGGTCCTCGTCGGTGCAGTAGCCGATGGCGGCGATGTCGCCGGGGCCTGCGATGCCCTCGCCGTGCAGGAACCCCGCCGCGAGCTCGAAGTCCGCGCCCGGCGTCCGCATCGTGATCGCCACCGTACGGCTCTCGCCTCCGGCAAGCAGCCGGATCTCCAGCGGTTCCTCCGTGGCCAGGTCGTCACGCCGGTCGCGTACGGCCGATCCGGACACCCTCCGGACGCGTGACCGGGTGACGGGCCCCAGACGGGCAGTGGGCCGCGCCGCGCCGTCCGATTCCATCTGTCTTCCTCCTTGGCGGCATGGCTGCTGATCCATCCCGTACGCAGCCTGCCACGCCGCCGGCCGGCCGTCGCCCGCCGGGTGGGCCCGGGATGCCCGGCAAGCGTGGTTCCAGCGGACGGACGGCGCGGCGGGGGCGGGTCCGCGGGCCGATAGCCTGGGGGCGTGCCCGACTCGCCGTACGCCGATCTCGACCGGCCTCCGCTGTCCGAGACCGCGCTGACCAGGGCGCTGGTGCGCCCGGGCTCGCTGTGGTCGTCCATCCGCGTGGTCGAGCGGACCGGCTCCACCAACGCCGACCTGGCCAGGACCGTGCGCGACGACCCGGCCGAGGGCGCCGTGCTCGTCGCGGAAGTGCAGTCCGCCGGGCGGGGCAGGCTGGGCCGCACGTGGAGCGCGCCGCCGCGCTCCGGGCTGACGTTCTCGATGCTGCTGCGGCCGGAGGTGCCGCTCGCCCGGCAGGGCTGGCTGGCGCTGCTGGTCGGCCTCGCCGCCGCCTCGGCCGTACGGCGGATCGCGGAGATCGACGTGCGGCTCAAGTGGCCCAACGACCTCATGGTGGGAGAGCGCAAGCTCGCCGGGATCCTGGCCGAGCGGGTGGACCGCATGGTGGTCATCGGCATGGGGCTCAACGTCTCGCTGCGGCCGGAGGAGCTGCCCGTGGAGCGGGCCACGTCCCTCGCCGTCGAGAACGCCGTCTGCACCGACCGCGACCCGCTGCTGCGCGCGATCCTGCGGGAGATCGAGTCGCACTACCGGGAGTGGACGGTCGCCGGCGGCGACCCGGACACCTCGGGCCTGCGTGCCGCCTACCTCGCCTGGTCGTCCACCGTGGGCCAGGAGGTCAGGGTCGAGCTGCCCGGCGACCGGGTGCTGACCGGCCTGGCGACCGGCGTCGACGCGTCCGGTCACCTGGTCGTGCGCGCCCAGGACGGAGAGCACACGCTCAGCGCGGGCGACGTCGTCCACGTGCGCCGGTCGCCGGAGACCGGGCCGCCCGTCTCCGAATGATCGGAGCCGCCGGGCGATCGGGCGAACACATGCAATCGACCGGCGATCGTGTCACGATTTGCGCCATGGGTCTCCCCGATCAATATCTGGCCGACGGCGAGCGGGTCGTTCTGTCGTTCCATCCGCACTGGAAGCGGCTGATCCTTCCGTTCCTCGCCCTCATCGTCGTGCTGGCCGCCGCCGTCGCGGCCTTCATCTTCATCCCCGGCGACTACGAATACGCGGGATACGCCCGCGGCGCGGTGGCCGTCGTCGCCTTCGTCGCGCTGGTCCTGTGGACGATCATCCCCTACCTGCGCTGGGTCACGACGTCGTACACGCTGACCTCGCACCGCTTCGCGATCAGCATCGGAGTGCTGAACAAGTCGGAGGACGACATCCCGCTGGCCAAGGTGAGCAGCGTGAGCTCCGACCAGCGGCTCATCGAGCGGATCCTCGGATGCGGCACGCTCCGGGTCGAGTCGGCCTCGGAGAAGGGCGACATCGACTACCGCGACATCCCCCAGATCCAGCGGGTGCGGCACGAGCTGTTCCGGCTGGTGGAGGACGCCGCGGACGGGAACATCGACGGGGAATGAACGCGGCGCGGCCTGCGCGCCGCGCGGGGGAGGGGGACGTGGACACTAGCGGGCGGCCAGGCGCCGACGACATGCGGCGGCTGTTCCTGGGGCAGGCACCGGCCTACACCCGGAGGCAGGTCGCCGAGGCGGCCGGCATCCCGCAGGACCTGGCGGCGCGGATCTGGCGGGCCCTCGGCTTCGCCACGTTCTCCGACGACGCCGTGGCGTTCACCGAGGCCGACCTGGAGTCCCTGCGCCGCATCCGCGACCTGATCGACACGGAGACGCTCGACGAGCGCACCGTCATCCGCATGGCCAGGGCCCTCGGCCGTACGACCGCGCGGCTCGCCCAGTGGCAGGCCGAGATCATGCTGGACGCGCTGATCCAGCCCGGCGCGAAGGCGGGGGAGGACGCGCTGCGGCAGGTGGTGGACACGGTCAGCCGCCTGCTGCCGGACTTCGAGCAGACGCTGGTGCACGTCTGGCGCTCCCAGCTCGCCGCGACCGCGAGCCGGCTGGTCTCCCTCGCCGAGCCCGGCGAGGACGTCTCGCCGACCCGGCCGAGGCTCGGGGTCGGGTTCGCCGACCTCGTCGCCTTCACCCGCGTGTCGCGGGAGCTGGACGAGCTGGCGCTGGCCGACCTGGTCGAGGGGTTCGAGTCGCGGGCCTCCGACGTGATCGCGGCGCACGACGGCCGGCTGGTCAAGACGCTCGGCGACGAGGTGCTCTTCACCGCCGCCGACCCGAGGACCGCCGCCCTCATCGCCCTCGATTTGATCGACGAGCTCAAACGCGACGCCGAGGGGCCCGACGTGCGGGTCGGGCTGGCGTACGGCCCGGTGCTCCCGGCGATGGGCGACGTCTTCGGCACGACGGTCAACCTGGCGGCCCGGCTGACGGCCATCGCCAGGCCCGGCACGATCCTGGCCGACAGCGAGCTGGCCGCAGGCCTCACCGGTGCTCCCGGCGTCGACCTGGTCAAACTCCGCCGCCGTCCCGCCCGCGGGCTCGGCGTGGTGGAGCCGTATGTTCTGAGGAGATCCACCCGAGAAAGTTGAGGTGCAGCACATGCCGTACGAAGTCCAGGGCGTGGTGGCGCGCGGCAAGGGTGAGGCGGTGACGCTGGAGACGGTCGTCGTGCCCGACCCGGGGCCCGGCGAGGCGGTCGTGAACGTGCAGGCCTGCGGGGTCTGCCACACCGACCTCCACTATCGCGAGGGCGGCATCAACGACGACTTCCCGTTCCTCCTGGGCCACGAGGCCGCGGGCGTCGTCGAGGCGGTCGGCCCTGGCGTGACCGACGTAGAGCCCGGCGACTACGTGATCCTCAACTGGCGGGCGGTGTGCGGGCAGTGCCGCGCGTGCCTGCGGGGCAGGCCGTGGTACTGCTTCGCCACCCACAACGCGGCGCAGAAGATGACGCTGGCCGACGGCACCGTGCTCAGCCCGGCGCTCGGCATCGGGGCCTTCCTGGAGAAGACCCTGGTGGCGGCCGGGCAGTGCACGAAGGTCAACCCGGCGGCCAAGCCGGCCGTCGCCGGGCTGCTCGGCTGCGGCGTGATGGCCGGTCTCGGGGCCGCGATCAACACCGGCGGCGTGACCCGGGGCGACTCGGTCGCGGTGATCGGCTGCGGCGGCGTGGGCAACGCGGCCATCGCGGGCGCCCAGCTCGCCGGCGCGACCACGATCATCGCGGTGGACGTGGACGACCGCAAGCTCGACTGGGCTCGCGGCTTCGGCGCCACGCACACGGTCAACTCCCGGGAGACCGACCCGGTGGAGGCGATCCGCGAGCTGACCGGCGGGTTCGGCGCCGACGTCGTGATCGAGGCGGTGGGCCGTCCCGAGACGTACAAGCAGGCGTTCTACGCCCGCGACCTGGCCGGGACCGTCGTGCTGGTCGGCGTGCCGACGCCGGAGATGCAGATCGAACTGCCGCTGCTCGACGTCTTCGGCCGCGGCGGCGCGCTCAAGTCCTCCTGGTATGGCGACTGCCTGCCCAGCCGTGACTTCCCCATGCTGATCGACCTCTACCTGCAGGGACGGCTCGACCTCGAGGGGTTCGTCACCGAGACCATCGGCCTCGACCAGGTCGAGGAGGCGTTCGGCAAGATGCACCGCGGGGAGGTGCTGCGCTCCGTCGTGGTGCTCTGACGCGCGCGTGAAGGGCGGCGCTTCCGCTTTGCGGAGTGCCGCCCTTTCTGTGCCATGGAACACATAGGCAAGCCTTACCAAAGTAGGTTATCTTAGGTATGCCTAACCTTCCTCAAGATCCCTGAGAGGCCGCTTCATGTACGTCTGCATCTGCCGCGCCGTCACCGAGAGCGAGGTGCACGACTGCATCGCCGACGGGGCGAGGACGGCTCGCCAGGTGCGGGACGCGACCGGTGCAGGGGGGGACTGCGCGTCCTGCGTCCGGAAGATCTGTGCGATCCTGAAACGGTCAGAGGACCTGGTCACCAGCGCATAGATCGAGGAAGCTTATGCAGGGCGACAAAGAGATCATCGCGCTGCTCAACGAGCAGCTCACCTCCGAGCTGACCGCCATCAACCAGTACTTCCTGCACGCGAAGCTACAGGAGAACTGGGGATATACGAAGCTCGCCGCGACCACGCGGGCGGAGTCCATCGACGAGATGCGGCACGCGGAGGAACTCACCGACCGGATCCTGTTCCTGGAGGGTCTGCCGAACTACCAGAAGCTGAACACCCTGCATATCGGCCAGACCGTCAGGGAGCAGCTTCAGGCCGACCTGGAGCTGGAGCTGGGCGTGGTCAAGCGCCTGCGGCCCGGCATCGCGCTCATGCGGGAGCGGGGGGACATCACCTCGGCCACGCTCTTCGAGCGCATCCTGGCCGACGAGGAGCACCACATCGACTATCTGGAAACCGAGCTGGGCCTCCTGGAGAGCCTGGGCGAACAGCTGTACCTTCAGCGGTACGCGGAACCGCCGTCCGCCTGAGCCGTGCGCTCCCGAGCCGGGCTCCCGAGCCGGGCTCCCGAGCCGGGCTCCCGAGCCGGGCTCCCGAGCCGGGCTCCCGTGGCCCGGCGCACCCCCGGCCGTCGCTCGCACGGACGGGAAATCAGATGCACAACGCCCGTCGTCATCGCTTCGACGGGCGTTTTTCACGCCATTATGCGGTTTCCAGCGACGAAGTTCGAAATGGTCGAGAATAGGATAGAAGATCGCGTCGCTTCCGTGCTGACTATCCCGGATTTATCAGTGTTTGCCCAGGTCAATTGATGGGTCAACGACAAGTCAAAAGGCGCGCTGTAGCCGGGAAACGATCGCACAAGGTCCTACGATCGCACCATGACCTGCGTACTTCTCGCCGAGGATGACACCTCGATTTCCGAGCCGCTGGCGCGAGCCCTGCGCCGGGAGGGCTATCAGGTGGAGGTGAGCCCCGATGGCCCGCAGGCCCTGGAGAGGGCCTTGTCGGGGGGCGTCGACCTGATTGTTCTCGACCTCGGCCTTCCAGAGATGGACGGGCTGGAGGTCGCGCGCCGCATTCGCGCGGAGGGACACGGGACTCCGGTCCTGATCCTCACCGCCCGTGTCGACGAAGTCGACACCGTCGTCGGTCTCGACGCCGGGGCCGATGACTACGTCACCAAGCCGTTCCGCCTGGCAGAACTGCTCGCCCGGGTGCGAGCCCTGCTCCGGCGCGGAACATCGGAGACCCCGGTGGTGCAAGGCGTCCGCATCGACGCCGACTCACGCCGGGCCTGGATGGGAGACAAGGAACTGCACCTGACCACCAAGGAGTTCGACCTGCTCCGCGTGCTCGTACGGGACGCCGGCAAGGTCGTCACCCGCGAGCAGATCATGCGCGAGGTGTGGGACACGAACTGGTGGGGGTCGACGAAGACACTGGACATGCACATCTCGTGGCTGCGCCGCAAGCTCGGAGACGACGCGGCCAAGCCGCGCTACATCACGACAGTCCGAGGGGTCGGCTTCCGTTTCGAGCGCGAGTAGCCGCCGTGGGGCGGTTGCGGGGGAGGGGCTAGCACGTGCGCCGGCGCCTGCTTTCCTCCATGCTGCTCGTCGCGGTCATCGCGGTACTGCTGTTAGGCGTGCCCCTGGGTGTCGTCGTCGTGCGCTTGATCAGCGACGAGGTCGCCCAGGAGCTCAGAACGGACGCGAGCCGGCTGCTGCTCGGAGTGGAGTACTCCCTCAGCCAGGGCCTGGAGATCAGTCCGGACCAGCTCGCGCGGAACTACCCGGACCGGTACCTCCAGGTGTACGTCCGCGGGAAACCGCCGATCGTCGTGGGCTCGCCTCCACCGGCGGGCCGCGATCTGACCGAGGAGGCGCGCTCCGAGAACGGATACGTACGCGTCAGCCGTGACGCGGCCCAGGTCCAACAGGACACCCATGCGCGGCTGGTGCTCATCATCGCGCTGGCCGTCGTGGCCCTCGGGGCCGCGATCGGACTGGCGACCGTCACCTCGCGTCGCCTGAACCTGCCGCTTCAGGATCTCACCAGGATCGCGGAGCGGCTGGGCTCGGGCGACGCGAGGCCGAGCAGGCACCGCTACGGCATCCCCGAGCTGGATCTCGTGGCCGAGGTGCTGGACCGCAGCGCGCTGCGGATCTCCGACCTGCTCGCGCGGGAGCGCGAGTTCGCGACCGACGCCTCCCACCAACTCCGTACGCCGCTGACCGGGCTGAGCATGCGCCTGGAGGAGATCGTCGCGGCGGCCGATCAGCCCGACGTGGTGCGCGAGGAGGGCGAGGCCGCGGTCGTGCAGGTCGAGCGGCTGACCGCCGTGATCGACGAGCTGCTGGCCGCCGCCCGCCGCCAGCGCCACGCCCAGGCTGCGCCGATCGACGTGGACGACGTGGTGGGCCAGCAGATCACCGAATGGGAGCCGGCGTTCCGCCGGGCCCACCGCTCGCTGGTGCTCGCGGGCGACCGCGGCCTCAGCGCGCTCGGCACGACCGGCGGGCTCAGCCAGGTGCTGTCCACCCTGCTGGAGAACTCCCTCAAGCACGGCGACGGCGTGCTGACGATCAACACATCGAGTACGGGCAGGTCTGTGGTGATCGAGGTGGCCGACGAGGGCCCGGGCATTCCGGACGCCCTCGGCCACCGGGTGTTCGAGCGGAGCGTCAGTGGGGGAGGCGGCACGGGCCTGGGGCTCACCCTCGCCCGCGCCCTGGTGGCGGCCGACGGCGGGCGGCTTGAGCTGGTCAAACGCCGCCCGGCGACGTTCGCCATCTTCTTACGCCACACCCGCGACAGCGGGCGTCATCGCGTGGTGAGCGGCCCCGCCTGACGGATCAACTGGTGGCGAGGGGGTCGGGCTGCGCCTTCACGTCCGGGTGGGGGCGCGCGTCCGAGTGGGACCGTACGTCGGGGTGGGACCGTACGTCGGGGTGGGACCGTACGTCGGGGTGGGGCAGCGCGCCCACCTTCTCGACGGCCCCCTCGGCGGGCTCCTCGGACTTCTCCGGGGCCAGCTCCGGAACGGCCAGGAACACCCACTTCTTGTAGGACCAGAAGCGGAACAGCGTGCCCAGCCCCACGCCGACGAACTGGGCGATGTTGTAGCTCACCGCGTCGTGCAGGCCCAGCGAGTAGCTCACGAAACCGATCGTGAGCAGCGGGGGCAGCAGCCCGATGCCGTTCAGCAGGAAGAACAGGACGTACTCACGCGCCAGGCCGCTCTGCTCCCGGTGACGGTAGGTCCAGAAGCGGTTGCCCGCGTACGCGAACGTGGCGGCGACGATCGTGGCCACGACCTTGGAGGACAGCGGGCCCATGCCGATGCCGAACCGCAGCAGGTTGGTGCCGCCGAAGTCGATGACGAACGCGATCGCGCCCACCAGGCCAAACTTGATCAACTCATGGATGAGCGCGGCGAACCGCTCGTAGGCGCGTCGTAGCAACTGCACGTCCCGCACGGTCCTTCCTGATCGGCGGCCACGGTCGGCGGCGAGGTCTTCTCAGGCTACCGTTCACAAGCACAAATCGGGGTCTTGCCGCAACCTTCGCCCGCTTCGTCCCAGGTCATCAAAGAACATTTCAAGAAAAATCCCGCTATCTGGGATGAGTGGCCGGTCTTCGCACTACGCTCTCGCCCGACCAGGATCACTTCGTTCGGGGACGTACGCGTTCTGGAGAGGTGGCCTCACTCGTGTTCCGCAGACTCACGGCCCTCGGTCTCGGCCTCGTCCTGCTCGCGGGGTGTGGGACCGAGGGCCTCCGCGAGACCCCCGCCGATCCGGGCGAGACGCCCCTGGCGACGGTCGAGATCACCATGGCCGACGCGCAGGAGGCCTTCGACGGCCTCGGCGACCTGGCGGACGCCTGGAAGGACCGCGACTGCGCCCAGATCCAGCAGCTCACGACCGGTGCGGAGGGCGCCATCGCGAGCGGGGTCTGCGCGGCCGCTCGGGACGGCTACGCCGCGCCCGCCTTCCAGGCCTACCACGATCCGGAGTTCCTGCTGCCCCGCCGCGAGGACGGCGAGAACGGCGCCTGGTTCGCCGTGCTGGCCCGCAAGCCCCAGCCGGCCTACTTCGTCTTCGTATGGGAGGACGGCCGATGGCGGCTCGGCGCGGGGCCGATCCTGCTCGTCGGCAAGGCGCCCGTGATGGACGGCGCGGTGCTCGACGCGGAGGCCGTTCCGGACGCGGCCGTCGCGGCGCGGCTCGCGCCCACCCGGCACGTCGCGTTCCTGACCGATCCCTCCGGGGTGGACGGCGCCGGGGTCAGCGGGGTGCGCCTCGCCTCCGGCGACCCCATGCGCCGCCTCCTCGTGGAGCTGGTCCGCGCCCCCGGCAGGGCCCGCCCCGATCGCCTGACCACCGACGTGCGCATCGAGGGACCGGCCCGCGCGCTCGCGCTGCCCGCCGGCGGGGCGCTGGTGTTCCACGCGCTGCGCGTCGTCTTCACCCAGAAGCCGGGCTCGGGCCGTTCCTCCCTCGCGCACCCCCGCTATCGGGCCGCCGACGTACGCGCCTTCACGGGCGGCGCGGCCACGACCGTCACCGGCGGCGAGATCGTGGTGCTGGCGACCAAGGTGGCGAAGGACACCACGATGACGACGATCGGCATGCGCCGGGTCCTCGCCGACATCCGCAAGGGATCCGGCTGACGGGGTTTCGCCGGGCAATAGGTAGGCTGACGTGTCGTGAACAGCCCGAACGTTCCCCCTACCGCACCCGTGACCCCGCCCGTGGTGGGCATGGTCGGCGCGGGTCAGCTGGCGAGGATGACGCAGCAGGCCGCGATCGCGCTCGGCATCGACCTGCGCGTGCTCGCGAACGACCGTGACGAGAGCGCCGCCAAGGTGATCGTGGACACCCGGCTCGGTGACTACCGCGACCTTGACGATCTCCGGGAGTTCGCGAAGGGGTGCGACGCCGTCACCTTCGACCACGAGCATGTGCCGACCGAGCACATCCGGGCCCTGGCCGCCGACGGCCTCGCCGTACACCCCGGGGCGGACGCCCTGGTCCACGCGCAGGACAAGGCGGTCATGCGGGAGCGGCTCACCGCCATCGGCGCGCCCTGCCCCGCCTGGGCCCGCGTCGACGACCTGGCCGGTGTGGAGGCGTTCGCCGAGGAGCACGGCTGGCCCGTGGTGCTGAAGGCCGTACGCGGCGGCTATGACGGCCGGGGCGTGTGGATGTGCGAGTCGCCCGACGAGGCGCGCGAGGTGCTCGCCACCGGCGTGGCCCTGATGGCCGAGGCGTTCGTCCCGTTCGAGCGTGAGGTCGCCGTGCTGGTCGCCCGGTCCTCGCACGGCCAGGGTGTCAGCTATCCCGTGGTCGAGACCGTGCAGCAGGACGGCATCTGCGTCGAGGTCATCGCGCCCGCGCCGAACCTGGGCGAGGAGGAGGCGGCGCACGCCCAGCGGATCGCGCTCACGATCGCCCGCGACCTCGGCGTGACCGGGCTCCTCGCGGTCGAGATGTTCGTCACGAAGTCGGGGCTCGTGGTCAACGAGCTGGCCATGCGCCCGCACAACAGCGGCCACTGGACGATCGAGGGCGCCCGCACCTCGCAGTTCGAGCAGCACCTGCGGGCCGTGCTCAACCTGCCGCTCGGGTCGCCGTCGATGACCGCGCCGGTCGTCGTCATGGCCAACCTGCTCGGCGGGCCCGACCCCGACGTCTACTCGCGCTATGAGCACGTGATGGCCAACGACCCGGGCATCAAGATCCATTTCTATGGCAAGGACGTCCGGCCCGGCCGCAAGATCGGGCACGTCACCGCCCTCGGCACCGACCTCGACGAGGTGCGGGCCCGCGCCCACCACGCCGTCACCTGCCTGAAGGGACCTGTGGATGCCTGACGTCGGAATCGTCATGGGCAGCGACTCGGACTGGCCGGTGATGCACCAGGCCGCCGAGGCCGTCGCCGAGTTCGGCGTGTCCTTCGAGGCCGACGTGGTGTCGGCGCACCGCATGCCCGCGGAGATGATCGAGTATGGTTCCCGCGCCGCCGGGCGCGGGCTGAAGGTGATCATCGCGGGCGCGGGCGGCGCGGCTCACCTGCCGGGCATGCTGGCCTCGGTCACCCCGCTGCCCGTGATCGGCGTTCCGGTGCCGCTCAAATATCTGGACGGCATGGACTCGCTGCTGTCGATCGTCCAGATGCCGGCCGGGGTGCCGGTGGCGACCGTCGCCGTCGGCGGTGCCCGCAACGCGGGGCTGCTCGCCGTACGGATCCTCGCGGCGTCCGACGAGGACCTGCGGCGGCGGATGGAGGAGTTCCAGGCCGCCCTGCGGGACCAGGCGCACGCCAAGGGGGAGCGGCTGCGTGCCGAGGCGGCCCAGCTCGGCCGGTAGCCCCGGCATCGGTGAGCCCGGCTCATCCGGCTGCCGTGGGGCGGCGGGTGAGCCGGGAAGGCAGCCACGCGGACACGACCAGTGCGAGCACGGTGAAGGCGAGCGACCACCAGAACGTGTGCTCGAAGGCCGCCGCGGCGTCCGAAGGGCCGCCGGGATGACGGGCGAGTGCGCTGTCGAGGACCACGGCCAGCACGGCGGTGCCGAACGAGCCGCCGACCTGCTGCGCGGTCCTCGTGATCACGCTCGCGTGCGGCACCTCGTCGCGGGTGAGTCCCTCGTACGCGCTGCTGATGACGGGGATCGTCACGGCGCCGAGGCCGACGCCGCGTACGACGAGCGCGGAGACGAGCCACCACGTCGCGGTGTCCGGCCCGGCCCAGGCGAACGGCAGCGTCCCGAGCGCGGTGATCACCAGGCCGACGGCGGTGACCGGGCGCGCGCCCACGCGGTCGGTGAGCGTGCCGGCCAGGCCCCTGCTCAGCATCACGCCGATGCCCTGCGGGGCGAGCAGGAGACCGGCCGTGAACGCGTCCCTGCCGCCCACCTGCTGATAGAAGAGCGGGATCAGCAGCATCGCGCCGTAGAGGACGAAGCCCGACAGGAACATCAGCGCGTTCGCCGCACTGAACGAGGGGCTGCGCAGCAGTCGCAGGTCGACGAGCGGCGTGTCCGTCCCGAGCGCGCGTACGGCGAAGGCGGCGATGAGCGCGGCGCCCGCGATGAGCGGCAGCAGCACGTCGGCGTGGCCGAAGCCGCCGCCGACCCCGACCCGGGAGAGGCCGAAGATGATCCCGGCGATGCCGGGGCACAGCAGGACCAGGCCGATCCAGTCGAGCGGCGCTTCGCGGTCGCGTTCGCCCGCGGGCATGAAGCGCCAGGCCAGCGCGAGCCCGGCCAGGCAGAACGGCACATTGATCCAGAAGATCCAGCGCCAGGAGAGGTGCTGGACGATCAGGCCGCCGAGGACCGGGCCGAGCACCGGGCCCAGCAGGGCGGGCAGCCCGATGATCGCCGTGGCGCGGCCGAGCGACCGTCCGCCCGTGGCCTGGACCAGGATCGTCTGCATGACGGTCAGCATGAGACCGCCGCCCGCGCCCTGCACCACGCGGAAGGCGATCAGCGTCGCCGCGTCCGGGGCGAGGCTCGCGCCGACGGATCCGGCCAGGAAGATCGTCAATGCGGCCAGCCAGACGTTCTTGCCGCCGAAACGGCCGGTCAGCCAGTTCGTCGTCGGCACCACCATGCCGAGGGCGAGCAGGTAGCCGGTGGTGATCCACTGGATGGTCGAGACCGGCACGTGCAGTTGCCGTCCCAGGGTGTCCAGTGCGATGTTGACGATCGTCGTGTCGAAGACGACGGCGAGGGTGCCGGTCAGCATGACGAGCGAGAGCCGTACGAATGCCGGGTCGAGGCGTTCCCGGGTGGCGGGCGGACTTGCGGTGCTCATGGCGACCTCCGGAGCAAGATTAGATGCACTTGTGTATCTAATCCTCTGGATGTCGTGCCGTCAATAAGATGCGCTTGTGTATCTTGAGGAGAGATCGTGTCGGAGAAGACCGCAACCAGGCGGCGTGGAGCCGAGCTGGAGGAGGCGTTGCTCGACGCCGCATGGGACGAGCTGGTCAGCGGCGGCTATGGCGGCTTCACGTTCGAGGGGGTGGCCGCACGTGCCCAGACCAGCCGGCCGGTGGTCTACCGCCGGTGGGCGAGCCGGGCCGATCTGGCGGTGGCCGCGATCATGCACTACGGCCGGAAGAACCGGCTCACGGTGCCCGACACCGGCTCTCTCCGCGACGACGTCGTGGCCCTGCTGCGGTGGATGTCGGAGCGGCGCGGCGAGCTGGCGGTGGTGATGAGCATGCAGATGAGCGAGTTCTTCGCGGAGACCGGCTCCACGATGGCCGACCTGCGAGAGCGGCTTCTGGCCGAACGCGGGGGGCCCGATCTGATGGACGAGATCCTCGACCGCGCCGCCGCGCGCGGGGAGATCGACCGTCGGCGCCTCACTCCGCGGCTGGCGGCGCTGCCGATCGACCTCGTCCGTCACGAGCTCCTGATGACCGGGCGGCCGGTCTCCGAGGACGTCATCGCCGAGATCGTCGACGACGTCTTCCTGCCCCTCCTCCGCCTGAGGGCGCAGTGAGGGCGGGTTCGCCGGGCTCGGTGCGGTGAGGCCCGGCTCGCCGGGCCGGCGCGAGGATCAGGGGCGGCCGAGGGCGCGGTAGTCCCAGCCGGCCTCGCGCCAGGTGTCCGCGTCGAGCGCGTTGCGGCCGTCGACGATCGTGCGGGCGGCGACGACCGCGCCCAGCTCCTCGGGATCGAGGGTCACGAACTCCTGCCACTCGGTGAGCAGCAGCACGACCTCGGCCTCATGGGCGGCCTCCATGGCCGACTCGGCGTACCCCAGGTGGGGGTGGGCCGCCCGCGCGTTCGACAGGGCGACCGGGTCGTAGACCGTGACCTGCCCGCCCTGCTCGGCGATCTTCAGGGCCACGTCCAGGGCCGGAGAGTCGCGGATGTCGTCGGAGTTGGGTTTGAACGCCGCGCCCAGCACCGCCACCCTGCGGCCGTCGAACGCCCCGCCAAGGATGTCGCGGGTGAGGTCGACCGTACGGGCCCGGCGGCGCAGGTTGATCTGGTCGACCTCGCGGAGGAACGCGAGCGCCTGGGAGGCGCCGAGCTCGTCGGCCCTGGCCGTGAACGCCCTGATGTCCTTCGGCAGGCAGCCGCCGCCGAAGCCGAGGCCGGGGTTGAGGTAGCGGCCGCCGATCCGCTCGTCGTACGACAGCGCCTGCGACAGCTGGGTGACGTCGCCGCCGGCGGCCTCGCAGAGCTCGGCCATGGCGTTGATGAACGAGATCTTCGTGGCCAGGAACGCGTTCGCGGCCGTCTTCACCAGCTCGGCCGTCGGGAAGTCGGTCACCACGATCGGGATCTCGCCCAGCGGCGCGTAGACGTCCCGCAGCACCTTCTCGGCCCGCTCGGAGGTCACACCGAGCACGATCCGGTCGGGGCGGAGCGTGTCCTGGACGGCGAAGCCCTCACGCAGGAACTCGGGGTTCCAGGCCAGCTCGACCTGCATCCCCGCGGGCGAGAGCCGTACGAGCTTGTCGGCGAGGCGCTCGGCGGTGCCGACCGGCACCGTGGACTTGCCCACGACCAGGCACTCGCGGTCGAGGTGCGGGGCCAGCGACTCGACGACCGCGTCCAGGAACGAGACGTCGGCGGCCTGCTCGCCCTTCTTCTGGGGCGTGCCCACGCAGATGAAGTGGACGTCGCCGAACTTCGCCACCTCCTCGTATGAGGTGGTGAAGCGCAGCCTGCCCGAGTCGAGATTGCGGCGGAGGAGCTCCTCCAGACCGGGCTCGTGAATCGGCAGCTCGCCGCGCTGCAGCCGTTCGATCTTGCTCTGGTCCACATCCAGACCGAGCACTTCGAAGCCCAGTTCGGCCATGCACGCCGCGTGCGTTGCACCCAGGTATCCGGTCCCCAGCACAGTGAGGCGGTACGGCACGGCATGCTCCCCTCTTACCGACTCTTTGTGATCTGGCATGGTACCGGGCCAGTCAACTGCCCTGTGAACCACCTGGGCAAACCGGCGCCTTGGCCCCACGGTACGGCCCCCGGTCCGCCCCGGTCGATGCCAGGCAACCGGTTCCTCACCCCTGTCAAGAAGATCAGTCAGGGAGGCTGTCGTACTGACTGGTAACTTTCTAGTCGGACGTCCTAGTATCGGCCTTATGAGCTTCCCTCTCTACGCCCCCGCTGAGGAGCACGAGATGCTCCGCGAGACGGTCCGGGCCATCGCCGACGAGAAGATCGCCCCGCGTGCCGCGGCGGCCGACGAGAACGAGGAGTTCCCTTGGGAGGTCTACAAGGACCTCGTCGCGGCCGACCTGCACGCCGTGCACATCCCCGAGGCGTACGGCGGGGCGGGCGCCGACGCGCTCGCCACCGTGATCGTGATCGAGGAGGTCGCCCGCGCGTGCGCCTCGTCCTCGCTGATCCCGGCCGTCAACAAGCTGGGCACCGTGCCGCTGCTGCTGTCGGCGTCCGAGGAGCTCAAGCAGCGCTACCTCACGCCGGTCGCCCGTGGTGAGGCCATGTTCTCCTACGCCCTGTCGGAGCCGGAGGCCGGCTCCGACGCCGCCTCCATGAAGACCAGGGCCGAGCGCGACGGCGACCACTACGTGCTCAACGGCACCAAGATGTGGATCACCAACGCGGGCGTGTCGGAGTTCTACACGGTCATGGCCGTGACCGACCCCTCGGCCGGCGCCCGCGGCATCTCGGCGTTCGTGGTGGAGAAGGACGACGAGGGCGTCTCGTTCGGGCCCAAGGAGAAGAAGCTCGGCATCAAGGGCTCGCCCACCCGCCAGGTCATCCTGGAGAACGTCCGCATCCCGGCCTCGCGCATGATCGGCGAGCCGGGCACCGGCTTCAAGACCGCCCTGGCCACGCTCGACCACACCCGCGTCACCATCGCCGCCCAGGCGCTCGGCATCGCCCAGGGCGCGCTCGACTACGCCCTCGGGTACGTCAAGGAGCGCAAGCAGTTCGGCAAGCCGATCGCCGACTTCCAGGGCCTGCAGTTCATGCTCGCCGACATGGCGATGAAGCTGGAGGCCGCCCGCCAGCTCACCTACGCCGCCGCCGCGAAGTCGGAGCTGGCCATGAGCGGCACCCCGGTCAAGGACCTCACCTTCTTCTCCAGCGCCGCCAAGTGCGCCGCCTCCGACGCCGCCATGGAGATCACCGTCGACGCCGTCCAGCTCCTCGGCGGGTACGGCTACACGCGCGACTTCCCGGTCGAGCGGATGATGCGCGACGCCAAGATCACCCAGATCTACGAGGGCACCAACCAGATCCAGCGCATGGTCATGGCCCGCCAGCTCCTCAAGTAGTCGTTGGCGTGCGAAACCCCGTCTGCCGTACCGGGCAGGCGGGGTTCGCCGTCGGGTCAGGCGTCCGCCCGGAGGCGGCCGAGCAGGTCCTCGGTGTAGGCGAGCAGGCGCTCGGCGTCGCCGGGATCGAGCGTTTTCAGCGAGTGGTCGACCGGCTTGCCGCGGTCGACCGCGGTGAGCGCGCCGGCCGGCGGGTGGTCGATCCACTCGACGATCGGACGGATCGACTCGGCCACCGGGCGCGCGAGGAACGCCGCGAGCACCCTGATGGCTCCGCGGACCAGTGGGTTCCGGTGGCCGCTCACCCCGCTGCGGGTGAAACCGGGGTGGTAGAGGACGTAGCGCGCCCGGTTCTCGGGCCGGGCGGCGAACGCGACGCCGAGCAGGTCGTTGGCGCGTCCCGCCTGGAGCTGCGCGAGCACCTGGCCGTACCGGCGTGTCAACTGGGGGTCCTCCCACACGATCCGGCCCGCGGTGACGCCGACCCCGGCGACGTTGACGACCACCGGGTCGGGGGCGGCGTTCAGCAGCGGCCGCAGGCGGGTCCCGAGCAGGTATCGGCTCAGGTAGTACAGGGCGAAGGTGTACTCCAGCCCGTCGGCCGTCTCCGTGCGCTTGGAGCTGATCCGGTTGGCGAACAGCGCCAGCGCGTCGACCGAGTCGTGGTGCTCGGCCACGTCGGTGACAATCCGCTCGACCTCCGCGATCGAGGAAAGATCCGCCCGTACGAACCGCAGGTTCGGGCTCGCCGCGTCGGACAGCAGCGCACGGCCCTTGGCCTCGCTGCTGCCGATCACCGTGACGTGATCGCCCCTCGCGAGCCGTTCCAGGGCGGTCGCCCGCCCCATGCCGTCGGTTCCCCCGCTGATGATGACGGTCTTGTGTCGTCGGCCCGGCACGGAATCCTCCATAGGCTGGTGGTCGGCTGGTCCAATCGTCGGGCTGCGACGTCAGAGGCGGAAAGAAGGCAGTTTGATGTCCGGTACGCACACTGGTGTTCCCTCCGTACTCGCCCACGAGCTTCCCCGTCCCGTGCCGATCGACGAGCTCGAAGCCTGCCCGGTGGGGGAGCTGTTCCGGCGGCTGGGCGACAAATGGAGCATGCTGCTGCTGATCCTGCTCGGCGGCCGGCCCCATCGCTACAACGAGCTGCACCGCGCGATCGAGGGCATCAGCCAGCGCATGCTCACCCGTACGCTGCGCGCCCTGGAGACCGACGGCCTGGTGCGCCGCGAGGTGCACCCGACCGTGCCTCCCGGCGTCGAGTACAGCCTGACCCCGCTCGGCCGCACCCTGCTGGAGCCCGTGTCCGCGCTGGCCGACTGGGCGGTGCGGCACGAGGCCGACATCAGGGAGGCCCGCTTCCGGCACACCGGCGCCTAGTCTCCGACGGGCAGCCCACCCTGCCTCCCCAGCAGCCCTGAGCAGCGCAAACCCCGTCTCCCGTGGTTGGAGGCGGGGTTTTCCACGTCTTCGGCGAGATCGGCGTACAAGCTAGAGAGCACCGCTCTTGACTGTGAGCGTATCTCCGGGCATGCTTGCCCTAAAGCGAGAGCAGTGCTCTCGGAGTGAGTCGCCGAGGAGTCGACCATGTCCCGCTACATCGAACCGACCCGCATGGATCACCTCTTCAACCGGACGGTCGCAGGGCTGACCCGGCTCGGGATCAGCCTCTGGGGATCCCGGATCCTGTACGTCCGCGGCCGGTCCAGCGGGGAATGGCGCACCACGCCGGTGAACGTGCTGACCCTGAACGGCACTCGCTATCTGGTCGCACCCCGGGGTATCACTCAGTGGGTCCGCAACCTGCGTGCCGCCGGGAACGGTGAGCTGCGCGTGGGCCGCCGCGTCGAAGCGTTCACCGCCATCGAGCTCTCCGATGAGGAGAAGCCGGCCGTTCTCCGGGCGTACCTGAAGCGCTGGGGCTGGGAGGTCGGAAGGTTCTTCGAGGGACTCAACGCGAACGCGTCCGAGGAACAGGTGCGGGAGATCGCTCCGGGCTTCCCCGTCTTCCGGATCAACTAGAGAGGCCTTGGCGACGCCGCCGCCGGCCTTGTACGGCGAACGGCTCGAACCAGAGGATTTCGGGGCAAATGTGATCCCACTGTCATAAAGATTCGCGATTGTGGAGGGGTGCGCGCGTGGCTCGTTGATCAGTGGAGGAAACGGCTGGGCACGTTCGGTGTGATCGGGCCTTCCATCGCGCAGTGTGCCGTGGGCGCCGCGCTGGCCTGGCTCGTCGCCGTACATCTGCTCGGCCACCCCAACCCCCTCTTCGCGCCCGTCGCCGTGATGATCTGCGTGGGCATCGGGTCCGGCCGGCGGCTGCGCAGGCTGGCCGAGCTGGTGATCGGCGTCAGCCTGGGGGTGGGCGTCGGCGACCTGCTCGTGTCGTGGATCGGCTCGGGCCCTTGGCAGCTCGCGTTCGTGATCGCGCTGGCCATGACCGTCGCGTGGCTGCTGAACAGCAGCGAGTTGTTCGTGTCGCAGGCCGGGTCGTCGGCGGTGCTGGTCGCCATGCTGGTGCCGGGCGCGGACGGCGGCGGGCTGGACCGGATGGTGGACGCGCTCACCGGCGGCGTCGTCGGCATCGCCGCGGTCGCCCTGCTGCCCGCCAGCCCGCTCACCATCGCGGGCAGGCACCTGTCGGGTGTGCTCGACGCGTTCTCCACCATGCTCGAACAGGCGGCGGAGGCGATCGAGAAGGGCGACGCGGACCTGGCCGCCGAGGCCCTGGAATGCGGACGCAGGACCCAGACCGCGGTCGAGGAGTTCACTGCGGCGCTGGACAACAGCAAGGAGATCATCAGGATCTCGCCGCTGCGCCGGCATCACCGGGCCAGGCTGGCCAGGTATCAGACCGCCGCCCTGCCGGTGGACCTGGCGCTGCGCAACGCGCGGGTGCTGGTGCGCCGCACGCTGGCGGCGATGGGGGAGCCCATGCCGCCGCCGGTCGCGCTGGCCGAGCTGCTGCGCGAGGTCTCGGAGGCGGCGCTGCTGCTCCAACTGGAGCTGGGGGCCGGGCGCGAGCCGACGCTGGCCAGGCAGGCGTTGCTCGCCGTCGCCGCGCGGGAGCGGCCCAAGCACCTGGGCTTCTCGGCGAACGTCATCATCGCGCAGTTGCGCTCCATCGCCGTCGATCTGCTCCAGGCGACCGGCATGGAGCACGACGAGGCCTCGGCCACGCTCACCCCGCTCGACGAGAGCATGCGCGGCTGAGAGCGGACGCCCCGCTCACCGTCGCCGATCAACGCGGCGGGCAGGAGTCGCGGCAGCCGCCGAAGCGCTCGGTGTCCGGCCGGGTGAAGCGGGTCTCCTGCGTCCCCCGCACCGCCTCGGTCATCGTCTTCTTCCAGATGGGCCATCTGGATGGTCTCGCACAGGCCCACTTTCCCCTGCAGTTGCATGAAGAAGGTGTTCACGGCGTCCCGGGTGCCCGACCGCAGGGTGACGAACCGGGCTCCGCCCTTCTCGCGGTTGCGGACGCTGTGGGTTGGATCGCCGACGGGCCTGCCCGCGCAGTTCTTGAACGCCGGGTAGCTCGGGGCACGGTACGCGTCCCCGACGAAGAAACCGTCGTCGTATCGCCAGCCGGCGGCGAGCGCGGCGGCCAGGGCGTACGGCATCGCCGTCGTGCCCTGCTGGAGTCCCCGCCCGCCGTCGGGATCACGGCTGGAGACCATCGCCCTTACGGTCCCTTCGCCCGGGACGATCAGGACCTGTGTGGCGATCTGCGCGTCGTCGCGGTGGACGTACGCGTCGACGGCCTGTTGCGCCGTCCGCTGGAGCCGCTGGTCGATGGTCGTCGCGAAGTCGCGTTTCCGGGACGTTTTCACGCTGCTTCGATTCCTCGCCGGCGTGAAACGTCGTCCATTGTGCAGTCCCCGCGTCACATCGGCCAAATGGCCGCATAACGAATACACCGCGGCGTGTAGCCGTCGTATATCCGGTGTCTCGCGGCTGTTCCTAGCGTGGTGGGCGACCCACCCGCCCGACCGGGGATGAGGACGCCCGTGGCCTATCTCTTCGCCTTCTGCCGGCTGCTCACGGGGATCGTCTTCCTCATGTCGGCCGTGAGCAAGCTGCGCGGGCGGACGGCGTACGAGGAGTTCACGGCGGCCATCCGCGCCCTCGTGCCCCTCGTGCGGCTGCCGGCCCGGCCCGTCGCGGCGCTCGTCGTCACCGCCGAGGCCGCCGTCGCGCCGCTGCTTGCCTGGCCGCCCACCGTGCTCGCCGGCTTCTGTCTCGCGCTCGGGCTGCTCGTGGCCTTCACCGTGGCCATCGTCGTCGCCCTGCGGCGCGGCAGGCGGGTCCCCTGCCGCTGCTTCGGCGCCTCCGCCGTTCCCGTGGGCCCCGGTCATCTCGCCCGCAACGCCGTGCTCCTCGCCGCCGCGACGGCGGGAGCCGTACAGGCAGGTGCGGTACAGGCCGGCGCCGGGACCGTCCTCGCGGGTCTCGGGCCGGCCGGGTTCGTCGCGGTCGCCCTGGCGGCCGGGGCCGCGGCCGTCCTGCTGTCCGCGATCGGCGAGATCGCCGGTCTGTTCACCAGTTCACCCTGACGAAGGTGGTTCCTCATGCCGTTCCTGACAGCGCTCGTTCTGGGCGTCGGCGTCCTGTGCCTGATCGACCTGGTGCTGACGGTCGGGGTGATCCGGCGGCTTCGGGCGCACGAGGAGATGCTGTCGGCGCGACCGCCGGGTGCCCCGTTCCTCGTACTGCCTCCTGGGGCGACGATCGGCGGTTTCTCCGCGGTGAGCACCGACGGCGTGCACGTCTCGGATGAGACGCTGACCGGGACGGTCCTCGTCGGCGTCTTCTCGCCCGACTGCCCGGCCTGCCACGAACGCCTGCCGCAGTTCGCCGAGCACGCGCGGTCGTTCCCCGGAGGACGCGGCAACGTGCTGGCCGTGCTCGTCGGTGCGGAGGAGGAGATGGCCGAGGAACGGCGGGCGCTGGAGCCGGTCGCCCTGGTGCTGATCGAGGAGTTCGGCACCGGCCTGACGAAGGCGTTGCAGGTGCGCGGCTTCCCGTCCCTCGCCCTGGTCGACGAGCACGGGAGGGTGGTCGCCAGCGGCACCACCCTGGAGGACCTCGACACGATCCCCGCACACGCGTGACGGCCCGAGCGCGGGCGGTGGTGACCGCCCTCGGCATGGCCTGGCGGGCGGGCAGGGGGCTGACCATCGCCTTCGCCGTCCTCAGCACGCTCATGGCCGTCCTGCCGGTGACGATCGCCTGGTGCACCAAGCTGGTCCTCGACGAGATCGCCGCCGGCCGGCCCGGGGTCGGCGTGACCGCGGGCCTGGGCGCGGTGCTCGCCGGGTGCGGGGTGCTGACGGCGCTCGGGCCGCAGATCGTCCAGTACGTCAGGGACGAGAGCGGACGCAGGATCGGCCTCGCTGCCCAGGACCGCCTTTTCCGGGCCACCGAGCGGTTCGTGGGCCTCGCCAGGTTCGAGGACCCGGCGTTCCACGACCGGATCCGCATGGCCCAGCAGCACGGCGGGGCGACCCCGGGCATGGTGGTCTCCGCCGCCCTGGGCACCGCAAGGACGGCGATGACCGGCGCCGGGTTCCTCGTCTCCCTCGTGACGATCAGCCCGTGGATGGCCGCCCTCGTGCTCGGTGCCGCGGTGCCGTCCCTGGCCGCCGAGCTCTGGCTGTCGCGGCGGCGGGCCGCGATGCTGTGGGGCATCGGCCCGGTCGAGCGCCGCGAGCTCTTCTTCGGCGAGCTTCTCGTCAACGTCCGGGCGGCCAAGGAGCTGAGGCTCTTCGGCACCGGGGCGCACCTGCGCGGGCTCATGAACGCCTACCGGCGGGCCGCGAACGCCGAGCGGAGCCGCACCGACCGGCGCGAGCTGGGCGTGCAGGCCGTCACCGGGACGACGGCCGCGCTCGCGGCCGGGGGCGGCCTGCTGTGGGTTCTCGTGTCCGCGGCGAACGGCACGGGCGCGATCGGCGACGTGGCGCTGTTCGTGGCCGCCGTCGCCGGAGTCCAGGCCGCGGTGAGCGGTCTCGTCGTCGAGCTCGTCACCGTGCACCAGCAGGTGCTGCTGTTCGGCCACTACCTCGCCGTCCTGCACGCCGAGCCGGACCTGCCGGTCCCGGCCAGGCCCCGGCGGACGGGTCCGCTGCGCCGGGGGATCGAGCTGAAGGACGTGTGGTTCCGCTACTCGCCCGGCCACCCCTGGGCCCTGCGCGGCCTGACCCTGACCATCCCGTACGGCACCGCGGTGGCGCTCGTAGGCCGGAACGGCGCGGGCAAGAGCACGGTGGTCAAGCTCCTGTGCCGCATGTACGACCCGGAGCGCGGCTCGATCCTCTGGGACGGGATCGATCTCAGGGAGGTGGACCCGGCGGAGCTGCGGGCGCGGATCGGGGCGGTGTTCCAGGACTACATGGAATATGACATGACCGCGGCCGAGAACATCGGCCTGGGCGACCTCGCCGCGCTGGACGACCGGGGGAGGATCGAGGCGGCGGCGCGGCGGGCGGGGGTGCACGGCGTCGTGAGCCGCCTGCCCCGGGGGTACGACACGATGCTGTCCCGCGTCTTCGGCGGCCTCGTGGACCCCGCGGAGGACGGTCCCACGGATGTGGGGGTCCATCTGTCGGGCGGGCAGTGGCAGCGGGTCGCCCTGGCCCGCGCCTACCTGCGGGGCGAGAGGGACCTGCTGATCCTGGACGAGCCCAGCTCGGGCCTCGACGCCGAGGCGGAGCACGAGATCCATCAAGGCCTGCGCGAGCACCGCCGCGGCCGTACGAGCCTGCTGATCAGCCACCGGCTCGGCGCGGTGCGCGACGCCGACCACATCGTGGTCCTGGACGGCGGGCAGGTCGCCGAGCAGGGCACGCACACCGAGCTGCTCGCGCGCGGCGGGATCTACGCTCGCCTGTTCGCCCTGCAGGCCGAGGGATACCGGCAGCGGGAGGACCACACCGCCGCCGCCCCGCACGACCGGCTCTCGGGGGCACGATGACACGCACGATGACACCCGTCCTGCTCGTCCTGCTCGCGTCGGCGCTCGGCGGCGCCGCCGCGATGGCGGCCAGACGGTCGCTGCGCGTCGTCGAGGTGCACGGGGAGAGCATGGAGCCAAGCCTGCGGTCCGGCGACCGGGTCCTCGTACGCACGCTGCGCACGGGGCGGCGCGTCCGGCGCGGTGACATCGTGGTCATCTCCCGCGTGGGCCCGGGGGAGGGGGTCACGCTCGACGGCGGCACCAACCTGGTGATCAAGCGGGCCGCCGCCGTGGCCGGGGATCCGGTCCCACCGGGATTCGAGGCGCTGGGGGAGACACGAGTGCCGCCGGGGCGGCTGCTCGTGCTCGGGGACGATCCGTCGCGCAGCACCGACTCCCGGCAGTGGGGGCTCCTCCCGGAAAGCCGGATCACCGGTGTCGTGATCCGGCGGTTGAACGCGTGAACCCGGCGATACAGGAATTCGTGTATCGCAGTGGTACGTCCGCGATCGAGGCCGCTCCTAATGTCGGGCTCCGAAAAGGAGTCCCTCACAAGGAGGAACTGAATGACACGGACGATTCAGCGACTGGCGGACCGGATGGTCGCCCGGCTGGTCCCGGCCACCCGCGCGGAGGCGGTCAACTGCTGGTACGAGAGCACAGGCTGCGTCCAGCGCTACTGCTGCACCGGGTCGGGGATCCCCGGCGGCAGTTACTGCACATACTGGCAGTACATCTGCTAGACGGACACGGCGGAGCGTCCTTCGCGCGAATTCTCCTCGCGCGAAGGGCGCCACGCTTTCGAATGGCCACCCTAGACGGCCGAATTCCCGTTCGCGGGTTTTTCTGCTGTTCTGGCGATTTCCATGGCGTACAGGCGGGTGAGGTCGTTCATCCGGTAGTGGTCCGGGGCGATCGGCTTCATCAGGCGGAGATCGGCCAGCCTGCCGAGTGCCGCCCACGCCGTACGCCGGTCACGGCCGAGGAGCCCCGCCGCCGTCGCCGACCCGCAGTCGGCCATGCCACGCTCGCCGAGGCGGTGGAACAGGGCGAGCGCGCTGCCGTTCGCCGTCCCCCCGCACTGCCGCAGGGCCTGGTAGTCGAGGTCGAGGGCGCTGCGTACGGAAAGGTCGCCGCAGGTCAGCAGGTCGAGCCGGTGCTCCTCGCAGGCCAGCATGTCGGCGAACGCCGCCAGCGTCCACTCCCGCCGGACCGCCAGCCGCTTGCCCGCGATCCGCAGTGCGAGCGGCAGGTTGTCGCAGAGCCGGGCCACCCTCCTCACCTGCTCGGGATCGACCCGGTCCCGGCCGCAGAGCCGCACCAGCAGCTCGTACGCCGCGTCGTCGGTCAGGGGAGCGAGCGGCAGATGGTCGACGTCGTCGAGCGCCCCGAGCACCGTCCTGCTGGTGATGACGAACCGGCAGCCGGGACAGGCGCCGATCAGCGGGCGCACCTGCCCCTCGTCGGTCACGTTGTCGAGAAGGACGAGCACCCGCCTGCCGGCCGTGGCGTTCCCGAGCTGGAGCACCGCGTCGTCGAGGTCGGCGGCGATCTCGTCGTCCGCCAGTCCCAGCAGTCCCAGCAGCCGGGCCGGCGTCTCGTACGCGCCGGGCCGGGGAAGGGTCCGCAGGTCGACGTGGAACACGCCGCCGGGGAAGGCCGGCGCCGCCATCCGTACGGCGTGCAGAGCGAGGGCCGACTTGCCCACCCCCGCAGGGCCGTGCACGGCGACCGGCCGGACGGGCCGCGGGGGTGCGGCGGTGATCGCGGCCACGATCTCGTTCAGCTCCGCATCGCGGCCCACGAGACTCACGAGACTTCCGGGGCCCGCGACCGGTGTCGGCCCTGCCTCCGACACGGGGGCCGGACGGGACGGATCGAGGGCGGGGTCCCGCCGGAGGATTCGCCGGTGCAGCTCGGCCAGCTCGGGACCGGGCTCGACGCCCAGCTCCTCCGCCAGGAACGCGCGGGCCTGGCCGTACGCGGCGAGCGCGGCGGCGGAGTCGCCGGTGCGATACAGCGCGAGCATGAGGCTGCCCCACAGCCGCTCCCTGGTGGGATGAGCGGCCACCGTCTCCCGAAGCTCCGGCACGGCGTCGGCGTGCTCGCCCAGCATGAGGCGGGCCTCCGCCTGCGCCTCCAGGGCCAGGCAGCGCTGCTCGGCGAGCGCGTCCAGGCGCGGGCCGAGCGCCGCCGACCTGGGCACGTCCTCGGCCGGCGCGCCGCGCCACCGCGTGAGGGCCGCCGACAGGTGCCGCAACGCCGTCTCCGGCCGCCCGGCCGACAGCGCCTGCCTGCCCTGCCGCAGGGCGTCGGCGAACTCGCTGACGTCGAGCTCGCCGGGGTGCACGGTGAGGACGTAGCCGGGCGGCCGGGCCGTCAGCCGGTCGCCGTCGCCGAGCGTCCCCCGCAGCCGGTTGACGTAGGTGCGGACGTTGGCGACGGCCGAGCGGGGCGGCTCCTCGTCCCACACCGCCATGACCAGCCGGTCGATCGACACGACCCGATTGGGTTCGAGCAGCAGCGCGGTCAGCAGGGCGCGCTGTTTGGGCGAGCCGAGCGGGACCGGCCTGCCGTTCCTCCTGACCTCGACCGGGCCCAGCAAGCCGAACCGAAGGTTCGATCCGCCCTCCGGATCGGATGATCGGTGCACGACGGGACCTCCGTAGGCGTCTCGCGAGGAGCGTCTGAAGAGAACCCCACGAAGATCCCTGCCCGCCGCGAACCCGCACAAGCCCGGCAAGTGTCCGGAACAGTTCCGAACCGGGCCCGCCATACGGTGATTAGGGGGGATCCACGGGGGAACCGACTACCGCATGACGGGTACGGGCAACGGGGACCTGTCCGACCGCGTTCTCCAGGTGGCGACCCGCCTGTTCGCCGGGCTGGGTTACGACGGCACGGACCTCAGGCAGATCGCCGACGCCGCGGGCACTGACGTCGCCTACATCAAACGGCAGTTCGGCGACAAGCGAGAGATCTATCTCGAGGTCATGGACTTCATGAACAGCGCCCACAACGCCGTCCTGGAGAAAGGGATCAAGGACATCGTCGGCGCCCCGCCCGACCAGAAGATCGTCGCCCTGCACCGGCTTCTCGACCGATATATCGACTTCTGCTGCAACCAGCCGGAATATCCGGCGCTCTACACCCACAGGTGGCTCGCCGACGCCACCGACATCCCCGAGCTGGAGCCGATGTACGCCGCTCCGGCGGCGCAGTTCGTGATCGACACCATCTCCCCGATGGTGACCGCCCCGGACGTGGACGTGGACTACACGATCAACGCGGTGATCTGGTGCGTGCACAGCTTCGTGCAGAGCGGCGTGTACGACAGGTCGGGCCAGCGATACGACCACAAGCACCCCGGCGCGCTGTGGCGCTTCCGCACCTTTCTGCACCAGATGGTCCACCGCACGCTCCGCCTGCCGGGGGACCCCCCACCCGTGCCGCGTCCCGCGCGCAGGTGAACCGCTTCCTGCCCGCGGGTTCCCCGGCTACGGCGGCTCGCTCGGCTTCGCCGACCCGGCGACCGGCCTGGCCTTCGGCTACGTCATGAACCACATCCAGGAAGGCGTACCGGACCGGAGAGCCGGCCACCCTCCTCGACGCGGTCCGCAGCGCGCTCGCGAGCGGGGAGATTCACAGAAGTACAGTTCTGTGAACTACACCTCTATGCCGGCCTGCGCCCGCGACCTCCTCGCGGCCCGCCGAGCTGCTGGCCTCGGCCGCCGGGGACCCCGGTATCCGCCTGATCGGCCTCGACGACATCTACGCCCCGAGCGCGTCCGGCTGAGGCCCCTCCGGTCCCGGCCGCCATCGCCAGGGAGGCCGCCGACCGGCACCTGGCCCTGTGGTGCGAGCGCGACGGCGACGAGTCCGTGGACGTACGCCTGACCGCCAGATCACGCCACCGGTCACTCAGCGCGGAAAGGCAGGCCCTGGCCCATACCTGACTCCAGTCCCGCCGCGCGCGTCTCCGATCTTCTCGAGAATCCGGCGTGCACGCAGGTCGTTGAGCATGTCGCGCGCCGCGTACACCTGAATGTCGAAGAGGCGCTGCAGGGTGCGGTTCGTCACGAAGCCGTACTCGCGAACGTGATCGATGATCTTCTGGTCCATCCCGTCCACACCCCGGCGCCGGTAGGTGATTGCCCGGGACATCGCGGCGACCGTCTCGGCCCGCAGGCGATACGTGGGAAACAGTTTTCTGGCGGTGCGTCTGCTCGGCTCCAGCAGACCGTGCTCCTCCGCCATCGACATGAGCACTTCCTGGGCCTCCTCGGGAGGACGCTGGATCACGGCGGCGAGCCGGAGCGCGTCGATCGCGCTGTCGCGGCGGAGATGCGACAGCGTGAGCAGGACGTTGACATCGCGCGCCGCCTTCGCGGGCAACTCGCCGACGAAGCGGACGAAGGCATCGTTGCCGATGCCGCCGGAGAGCGTCGCGCGCACGAGGGTGCCGCTGTCTTCGATTGACGGAGGTTCCTTGCCCACACGAAGCATCTCCCGATAGGCCCGGTCGATGCCCTGCCCCGTGCGCTCAGCCAACTGCAGAGTGGAGATGGCTTCGGTCAAAAGCCGGTTACGCGGCGTCGAAGGGTGCGTGAGGATGTTGTCCGGGGTGACCCCGGCGACAAGCCCTCCAGGACTCGTGATGACCAGCCGTTCGGGGGAGTGCTCTATGTCCACCGTCCCACTGGTCTCGTAGGAACGATGGATGAAGGCGTTGACGATCAGTTCTCGTACGGCGTCCTGCGGATAGTCGGTGAGCTGGAGCTGCACACCGCCGGAAATCGTGAGCGGGTGGATCTCCCGGCGCGTGGCGACCGCGTCCGACATCACTTCGAGCGCCGCCAGCAGGGGCCGGGTCCCTCTGCTCCTGCCCGTCGCCTCGCTGCCCAAGGTGGGGCGGAATTGATAGGAGTATCCGTAGCTGGGGACCACGGTGCGCAGCACCCGCTCGTCGGCGAGCAGGAGGACCCCGGCGTTGGTGACACCGCCGTCCGGAGTGATGAGTCGCAGCGCTTCGAGCATCGCTCGGTCGGACAGCGCTGCGAGGTGATCGCGGCCCGCTGCCACCAGCAGGTCACGAAGCCGGGCGATTTCCACCGCGCTCAGGTCCTCGAGCCCCGCACCGGACGCTTCGGCGGACCAGTCGATCTGACCCCGCGCGATCATGACCTCGCGCTGCTGCGAGGGGGGAAACGCAAGGCACTCCTTGCCGAGGCGACGAGTGGCGAGACCCGCGGCGTTGCTGTGCGGCATGACTCCGCGGGGAACGGACAGGGCGACCAGCCGGACGCCGTCCACGATCCTTTCCACGACGAATGGCGTGATCGGCGGAGACGTCCGGTCGAAGACCCCTTTGCGGAGGCCGTCCAAGGTGTAGGAGGTGGGCACGCCGCGCAAGGCGTCCGCTCTCACCGTCGCCTTGTCGTCCACCCCCAAGACGACGGTGCCGCCTTGGGCGTTGATGAAGCAGACCAGGGTATCGGCGAGCAGAGCGAAGGTCGCCTCGGGAGAGTCGGCGACAAGTTTGAAGTCCAGGGTTTCCGACTCCAGGGCGTCCGCCGGCACGCCTTTGCCGACGGCGTCGAGGACGGCACTGAGTGCCTCCGGTTCCATGTCACTGAAACTAACTGAGAGAGCGTCAAGAATTGACGCTCTCTCAGTTGGACATCAGTTGGCCCTCCAGTGGGTGGGACGGCGTTTGAGGGGGTGTGGCGGTGCCGCCGGTCCGACGCGAATGCTGGCCGGGCGGTTACTTCTTGCAGATGTTCTGCGTGGCGGTGCGGGCGGAGGGGGTCGCCTGCGGCGTGGGCGACGCGGACGCGGCGGCGCCTTCCGGCGCGGTGACCTTCACCTTCTTCACGTCATGGTTCTTCTGGCCGACCACCACCTCGATGCCGGCCACGTCGGGCTGCTCGCGCAGCTCGGCGCCCGGGATGGCGGCGGCCACCGTACGAGCCGAGTCCTCGCGGCCGGGCGGATAGCGGATGACCGTGGTGGCGAAGTCGCGGCGGGTCGTGTCGCCGGGAGGCGACGGCACCATGAACCCGGCATCGACGAGGCGGGCCTTCGTGGTCGCGCCGAGACCGGTGATGAGCGTGCCGTTGAGCACCTTGACCGAGATGCGGCCCGGCGGGATCGTGAGCGCCGTCGGAGAGGGCGTAGGGGAGGCCACAGCACCGGCCGACGCGGCGGGGCTGCCCGAGGGAGATGCCGAGGCCTTCGCCGAGGGCTTGACGAGGGGCTGGTCGGCGGCGATCCGCTGGAACAGGTCGCGGGCCGCCGTCTTGTCCCACAGCACCGCGGACTCGCCCGTGGGCGTGTGGTAGTTCACGTCGGCCAGCGGCACGGTCGCGAACGACACGTCGTCGGTCGAGACGGTCTTGAACTGGTTCACCATGCCGAGCAGGTTCTTCTGCAGGGCCGCGTCCACGGTGAGCGTCTTGAACGTCGAGTCGAGGAACCCGGTGAGCTTGACGGGATTGGCGAGCGTGCCGCCGCTGAGCGCCTTGCCGAGCAGCGCGGAGATGACCTGCTGCTGCCGGTCGATGCGGTCGAGGTCGGAGCGCGCCGTGGCCCTCGTGCGGGCGTACGCGAGCGCGTTGACGCCGTCCAGCGTGTACGTCCCCGGCTGGAGGTGCAGTCTGGTCTTCGGGTCGTCGATGGGCACCGGCGTGCAGACGGTGACGCCGCCCAGCGACTCCACGACATCGATGAACCCGAGCACGTTGACCTCGATGTAGTGGTTGATGCTCAGGCCCGTCGCCTGCTCCACCGTCTTCACGGCCAGCTTGGCTCCGCCGAACTGGTACGCAGAGTTGATCTTGTGCTCGCCCTTGCCGGGGATCGTCGTCCAGGTGTCCCTCGGCAGGCTGACGACGGTCACCCTGCGGTGGTCCTCCGACAGATGGATCACCATCATCGTGTCGGTGCGCTGGCCGACGTCGCGGCCGAGGTGGAGCTGGTTCTGCTGGCGCCTGGTCAGGTTGTCGCGCTTGTCCACGCCCACCAGCAGGATGTTCATCGCGCCCGTGGATTCGGCCTCGCTCGTCCCGGCGTCCACCGAGCGGATGCGGTTGAGCGCGTAGTTCGGCGCGAACCACGCCACGCCCGAGCCGATCAGCACGACTCCCGACAGCGAGCCCGATATGACCAGGGATCGGAGGCTCGTCCTCCGCCGGCGGGCGCGTTGCGCCGTCAGCCTAACCCCGCCGTACCCGTCGCCCCCTACGCGGACGCCGGAGTCCTCCTCATGGTCGCCGGGCATTCCCGTCCTCCGGTTGCCGTCTCCACCCCTCCGTACAGTAGCGTGAGCGCCGCCATGAAGCCCTTTCCCGACTCGCGACAGTCGAGCCAGAATCCCGCGCGGCCCTGGCCGCCGGTGTCGGTGATCATGCCGGTGCTCAACGAGGAACGGCACCTGCGCGACGCCGTACGGCAGGTCCTCGAACAGGACTACGAGGGCCCCCTTGAGGTCGTCATCAGCGTGGGCCCCTCCCATGACCGCACACAGGAGGTCGCCGACGCCATCGCGGCCGAGGACCGCCGTGTCGTCGTCGTGCCGAACCCCACCGGCCGCACTCCCAACGCGCTGAACGCCGCCATCGCGGCGTCCCGCAACCCCATCGTCGCGCGGGTGGACGGACACGCGATCCTGCCCCGCGACTACCTTCGTACGGCAGTGGAGACGCTGGAGCAGACCGGCGCCGACAACGTCGGCGGCATCATGGCCGCCGAGGGGATCACGCCGTTCGAGCAGGCGGTGGCCTGCGCCATGACCTCGAAGATCGGCGTGGGCAACGCGCGGTTCCACACGGGCGGGGAGGCCGGTCCGGCCGACACCGTCTACCTCGGCGTCTTCCGCCGCAGCGCCCTCGACCGGGTGGGCGGCTACGACGAGCACTTCCTGCGCGCGCAGGACTGGGAGATGAACCACCGCATCCGGGAGACCGGCGGGCTCGTGTGGTTCCAGCCGAGGATGCGCGTCACCTACCGTCCCCGGCCCAACGTGCGCGCCCTGGCCAAGCAGTACTTCCACTACGGCCGTTGGCGGCGGGTCGTCTCCCGCACCCACCAGGGCACGATCAACCTGCGCTACCTCGCCCCGCCGGCCGCCGTGGCGGCGATGGCGCTGGGCCTGGTGGTCTCACCCTTCTTCCTGCCCGGCCTGATCATTCCCGGGGGTTATCTCCTCGCGATCCTGGCGGGCTCGGTGCTCACCGGCCGCGGGCTGCCCGGCGCCGCGCTCGTCCGCCTGCCGCTGGTGTACGCCACCATGCACGTCTCGTGGGGGACGGGCTTCCTGACCAGCCCCCCGAAGCTCAGCAAGCCCCGCCCCAAGCCGGAGCGGGCGAGCCTAGAGGACCTCTTCGAAGACTGAGGTGTCGAGCGTGAAGCCGATCGGGTGGGGGACGAAGATCTCCCGCCCGAAGGGCACCGTCGAGGTCACCTGGTATCGCCCTTCCTTGGCATCCATAAGCTCTCCTCGGCGCGTTCACTCGTGTACGACAGGATCGAGGGCGCTCAGTCCGAGGGAGAGGGCGCGGGCCTCGGCCCGGGCGGCGGCACGCCGTACGGCCTCCTCGAAGCGGGCCAGCGGGTCGCGCTGGTCGGCGCCGAGCAGGTAGGCGCGCAGCGCCCGCCGGGCGGCGGCCATGTCGTCCTCTCCGGCCACGTCGAGGCGGCGCAGGATGTCCGGGAGCTCCGCCAGGTCGGGCCCGAGCAGGTAGGCCGCCCCGGCCGCCGGGTAGCGCTCGCGGAACCGGTCCTCCGGCAGGCCCGCCACGTTGGCCACGACGTACGGCTTGCCGCTGGCGACGAAGTCCGACACCACGCTGGAGATGTCCGAGATCAGCACGTCGGCCTCGTTGAAGCATTCGTACAGCGACGGCTCGCGGCCGGTCACGACGAGGTGCGGCATGCCGGTGCTCTCGGACAGCAGCCTGATGATCTTCCGGTGGGCCGTGCGGGCGGCCTGCGAGCGGTGACCGGTCAACGGGTGGGGCTTGTAGATCACCCGCACCGGCTCGTCGAGCAGAGCGCGCACGATCGCGGGGCCCATGGCGACGAGCGAGCTGTGGAACAGGTCGTCGCTCCACCCCTCCCACGTGGGCGCGTACAGGATGGTCCGGTGCGGCGCCGCCCCCTCGGCGTACGGGCTGGTGCGCCGCACCCCGGCGAGCTGGGGGCGGCCGACCTCCTCGATGGCCTCGTCGCGCACGCCCACCTGTGCGCGCAGGTAGCGGTCGCGCCCGGCCGGCCCGGCCACCCAGACCTCGTCGTACACCTTGGTGTACGGGTTGAAGGACGCCTCCTTGTCGCTGTCGCCGTGGCCGATGAACACGCTCCGCACGCCCGGCACCCGGAGCATGTGGATGTTGTTGCCGACGTTGGCGGGGAACAGCGCGACCCGCACGCCGTCGAGCGCGCGGAAGTTCATGAGGTCGACGGAGGAGGGGACGCACACCACCGGCAGCGTCGTCGATCCGATGGCCGTGACCTGGGCCCGCTCACGCAGCACCACGAGCGTCCTCGGGGTGATGCGCTCCAGCGTCCCGAGCCACATCGTGGCCTGGTAGGCCGCCGTGACCGGTCCGGAGAAGTACATGACGACCTCGGGCCGGTAGGCGGCGACCCACTTGTCCACGACCGCGAGCAGGCGGCGCCGGTCGCCCAGGTGCCTGGCCCGCCGCGCGTGCACGAGCAGCAGGGCCACCGCGACGACCTCCAGCGCCAGGGCCGCGGCGGCGCCCGCCGCGCCCGTCCAGCCCAGGCCCGCCGCCGCCCCGGCCGCGGCCGGCACGACCGCGAGCGCGTCGAGGTAGAGCAGCTTGGCGCCCCGGCAGGTGAGCAGCGCGCGCGGCGGCGCGGGCGGGATCCGCAGCGCGGGCAGGTCGATGTTGCGGGTCACCACCGGCATCTGGTTGTGCCGCCGGTCGACGTGCTCGGCGAGCCACGTCTGCACCGCACGCAGGCCGTGGAACAGGAACAGCCCGGCCGCGAACGCCGCGAACCACCACGGCCGTCCCGGGGCCAGCCGCGCCAGCATCACCACGACGGCCGTCTCACGCGACAGGAAGCGGACCGTGGCCCCGAGATGGGCCCGGCTCAGCATCGCCGCCGCCCGGCCGGGCAGCGCGATCTCCGCGGCGTACGACAGCGGCACGAGCAGTGCGAACGTCGCCGGCAGCGGCCACACGGCGGCCGTGAGCAGGGCCGGGTAGGACGCGAGCGTGAGCGCGGTGAACGCGCCCCTGCGCCCACCGGCCAGGCCTCTCAGCGCCGGTCGCCGGGCCAGCCTGACCAGTGCGTGCGGGGCCCTGCGCCCCCTGTTGTTTCCCCCCATGGGCGGGCGCCCGTCCCTCCGTTGATGGTTGTGTTCATCGGTTGAGCCGTACGTCCACGACCTGTCCCGTGAGGCGGGACAGCAGCACGTCGATGCTGGTGCGGGCGACGGCGGCGGGGGAGAGAAGCGTTCCGGCGGGTTCGTCGCCGAACGCGCGCAGCCGCATGGGGGTGGCGGTGCGCTCGGGGTTGACGCAGTTGACGCGGACACCCTGGCAGGCCCACTCGTCGGCGAGCGCCTGGGTGAGGTTGACGACGGCGGCCTTCGTCGAGGAGTAGAGGCTGTAGTCGGCCCGGCCGCGGGTGTAGGACGAGGACGTGTAGAGCAGCAGGTGACCGCGGGTCTCCATCAGGTATTTCACGGAGGCGCGGGCGATGTTGACCGGTCCGAGGTAGTTGATCCCGATGGTCTCCTCGATCGTGTGCTGCCCGGACTCGCCGAGCTTGCCCATGTGCAGCACGCCCGCCGTGTTGACGACGTAGTCGATCCGGCCGGTCTCGGCGTACACGCGGGCGAGCGCGTCCTCCACGGCGGCGACGTCCTCGACGCGCACGCCGTTCTGGCTGCGGGAGAACGAGTGGACGCTCGCGCCGTAGCCCTTGGCCAGCGCGACGATGTCCGCGCCGATGCCGTAGCTGCCGCCGAAGACCACGAGCGTGCGGCCTTCGAGCCCGGCCCGGTACGCGTCCTCGTCCAGCGCGGGTGCGGTGTTCTCGGCGAGCTGGAAGAGCTTGTCGGCGATGAAGACGTCGACCGGATGGGTGACCTTCATGTTGTGCTCGCTGCCGGGCACGATGTAGATCGGCACGTCGGGCAGGTAGCGCAGCACGACGCCGCAGTCGTCCGTCGTGGGCAGCGAGGGGAACTCGGGGTCGGCCAGGGCCCGCTCGTACGCCGCCCGGATCACCGACAGGCGGAAGCACTGCGGGGTCTGCCCCCGGCGCAGCCGGGAGCGGTCGGGGATGTCGCGGATGATGTCGCCGCGCGGGCCTGGGGCGGCCACCACGATCGTGTCGGAAGAGGGGATCGCCACCTCGACCGCCTCGTAGCGTTCGAGGGCCGCCACGCACTCGCTGATGATGCGGGGCTCGATCAGCGGCCGTACGGCGTCGTGCAGCAGCACGTCGCACTCCTGCTCGCCCAGCGCGCACAGCGCCCGCCAGGTCGTCTCGGTGCGGCTCGCACCGCCTTCGAGCACCCGGCCGACCTTGGTGTAACCGTTCCTCCTGACGATCTCCTCGGCCTCGGCGACGAAGCCGGGAGCCATCAGGACGACGACCTCGTCGATCTCCGGGTGGCCGTCGAACACGTCGAGGGTGTGCTCCAGGATCGTCTTCCCGGCGATCTTCAGAAGCTGTTTCGGGGTGTTGAGGCCCACGCGCTGACCGACGCCGCCGGCCAGCACCACCCCCACCCTGCGCAGACGCGATTCGGCGATCATGTTGTCCTCCCCGGAGGAGACCATACCCGTGCCGGAAGCCGGAGAAGGTGATTGCCACCTTGTGATCACTCGGTTACTTTGCGAGGTGAGCACGTGCGGTCAACGTGAAACGGGTTTCATATGGGGGCGGATCCGAGCAAGCCCGGTACGTCACGGGACACAGAAACGGTGGCGGTCGTCCTCGCGACCTCGCCGGCCGCCGGGCTGCCCTGGTCGGACGGCGCCCGATCCGAGGGCAGCCTCCTGGAGCGGCTCATCGCCCAGCTCCTCACGCTGCCGGTCCGCGAGGTGCTGGTCGTGGTCCGGAGCCAGGACGCCCAGGCCGGAGAGTGGGAGAAGAGCGCCGAGGGCGGCCCACGCCACCAGATCTGCGTCAGCGACGGGCTCGCCGAGGACCTGCGGATCGTGGCCAAGACGGCCCGCGCCTCGACCTCCCCGGTCGCCGTGCTGGCCGCCGACCTGGTCGCGCACACCGAGGCGCTGTCGCTGCTGCTCGAACATCCCGCGCGCCCGACCGGCGCGCTCGTCGCCAGTGGCGACCCGGCCCCGCTGCGTCCGCCCGTACGGACCGAGTGGGGCCGCGTCGTGTCGGCGGGCACGTCCTTCCACGAGGTCGAGTGGGCCAACGGCACCTTCCGCGGCGTCCTCCAGGTCGGCGAGGCCCACCTGGCCGGGCTGGCCGACATCGCCGAGGACCTGGCCGACCTGGCCCAGCGCCGCCACCTCGGGCGGGTCGGCGACGGCGAGGTCCCGGAGCTGCTGCTCACGGGCCTGGTGCGGGCGGGCGTGCAGGTGCACGCCGTCACGCTGAACACCCTGCACTGCGGGCGGGTCGGCACACGCCCGGCCGCCGAGCGCGCGGTGCGCGAGCTTGCCGACGTCGACGAGGCGCAGGCCCGGCTCGACGCCGCGGTGAAGAGCGGCGACGGCTTCTTCACCACCTTCTGCGTCAGCTCGTGGTCGCGTCACCTCATCCGCCCGGCCGCCCGTCTCGGCCTGACTCCGAACACGGTCACCGGCATCTCGGTCGCCTTCGCCGCCATCGCCGCGATCTGGTTCTCCGACGGCGGCAGGGCGGGGCTCGTCGTCGGCGCCGTCGCGCTCTACCTGTCGTTCGTGCTCGACTGCCTGGACGGGCAGCTCGCCCGATACACGCGCCGCTTCTCCCCGCTCGGGAGCTGGCTCGACGCGATCAGCGACCGGTTCAAGGAATACCTGGTGTACGTCGGCCTCGCGGCCGGATACGTGTCGGCGTCCCGGGAGCCGTGGGAGATCTGGGCCCTGGCGGTGGGCACGATGATCCTCCAGACGGTCCGCCACATGGTCGACTTCTCCTACGCGGGCGCGGTGGCCGACCGGGCCAGGGCGGCCGGGCTGCGGGCGGCGGCCCCGCGTTCGATGGCGGTGCCCTGGGACGAGGCGCCCGCCGCGGCCGCCGCGAAGGGCACCGGATCGGTGCTGGCGCTGTCGCGGCGGCTCGACGCGCTGAGCGGCGCGCGGGGCGTGGCCTACTGGGCGAAGAAGATGATCGTCCTGCCGATTGGGGAGCGCATGGCGCTGATCTCGGTGACCGCCGCGCTGTTCGACGCGCGGGTGACGTTCCTCGCGCTGCTTGGCTGGGGCGCGGTGGCCCTCGCCTACACGGCCGCCGGGCGGATGGCGAGGTCGTTCGCATGAGCCGTCGGCCCCGGGAGGCGGGCGGGAAGACGCGGGGCGCGATCTCCGTGCACATGACGCCGGTGCCGCGCAGCGTCGTGGTGGCCAACCGTGACGACGGCCCGCTGTCGAAGGCGATGGGGCTGCTCGTGGCCGGGCAGCTCCCGCCGCTGCCGCCCGCGATCGCGGGGGCCTTCGTGACCGCCGTGCTGCTCGTGCTCGGCATCGCCGGGGCCGACGACTTCGCGGTCTTCGCCCCGGCGGTGGCGCTGCTGCTGGCCGGGGCGGGCAGCGCCCACCGGCACGACGGTCGGCTCGACTGGCTGGCGCCCCCGATCCTGCGGCTGACCGAGTATGGCTTCATCGCCTCGGCCGGATTCGCCCGCTCCGTGCCGCCGGTGATCATCGTCGCGCTGCTCGGCGCGCTGGCATTCCATCACTACGACACGGTCTATCGGCTGCGCCAGCACGTGTATCCGCCGCCGTGGCTGGCGACGGCGGGGCTCGGCTGGGACGGCCGGATGCTGGTCGTCGCCCTGGGCGGCCTGCTCGGCCTGGTGCCCGTCGTGTTCGTCCTGCTGGCGCTCTACCTGTGGTGCCTGTTCGCCTGGGAAAGCGTGACCTGCTGGCTCGCCGCACCCCGCACTCCCGACGAGGCGGTGGAACCGGCGGCCCAGGATTAACGTCAGACCAACGGTGGATTACCCAATCGGGGTGCCGAGCCAACTAACCTTTGGGGTTACTGTCTGACGCTCGACCTCAAGGAGTGCGGGAAATTGCTCGGAATGGTGCTGGCCGCCGGGGCCGGACGTCGCCTGCGGCCGTACACCGACACGCTGCCGAAGGCGCTGGTGCCGGTCGACGGTGAGACCACGATCCTCGACATCGCTCTGCGCAACCTGGCGGCCGTGGACCTCCGCGAGGTCGTGGTGATCGTCGGCTACCAGGCCCAGGCCGTACGGGAACGGCAGGCCGACCTGGAGCGGCGCCACGGGGTGAAGCTCACGCTTGTCCACAATGACAAGGCCGAGGAGTGGAACAACGCCTATTCGCTGTGGTGCGCCCGCGACTACTTCTCCCAGGGCGCGCTGCTGGTCAACGGCGACACCGTCCACCCGGTGTCGGTGGAGCGGACCCTGCTGGCCGCAGAGAACACCTCCGACATCCTGCTCGCCGTCGACGATGTGAAGTCGCTGGCGGACGAGGAGATGAAGGTGACCCTGGAGGACGGCCGGCTGAAGCGGATCACCAAGCTCATGGACCCGGCCGACGCGTACGGCGAGTACATCGGCGCCACGCTCATCCGGCCGGGCGCGGCCGAGCGGCTCGCCGACGCGCTGAAGGCCACGTTCGAGCGCGACCCGCAGCTCTATTACGAGGACGGCTACCAGGAGATGGTCGAGCGCGGCGAGAAGATCGCCGTCGCCCCGATCGGCAAGGTCGAGTGGGTCGAGGTGGACAACCACGACGACCTCGCGAAAGCCCGTGAGATCGCGTGCCGTTACTGATTTCCGCGGTCTTGTGAGGAGTTCGCATGCCGATTCTGGCAAGGATGCTTCCCGCTCCCCTCTCGATGGAGGTGCGGCGGGGCGCGATCGCGCAGCTCGGGACCCTGCTGGCCGACAGCCGGGTGGCCACGTCCGGGCAGGTGGCGGTCGCGGTCGGCCCGAACCAGGGGGACCGGATCACCGAGGTCATCGCGCCCTCGCTCGGTGACGCCAAGGTCTTCCGGGTCGCCGACGGCACGGTCGACGCCGCCATCGCACTCGGCGCGGACCTGCGCAAGGGAGCGTTCGAGGCCGTCGTCGGGATCGGCGGTGGCAAGACGATCGACGCCACGAAGTACGCCGCCTCGCTGGCCGGGATCCCGATGGTCGCGGTGGCGACCAACCTCTCGCACGACGGCATCTGCTCGCCGGTGGCCTCCCTCGTCCACGACGGGGGCAAGCCGTCGTTCGGCGTGCCGATGCCGCTGGCGATCATGGTGGACCTCGACTTCGTCCACGACGCGCCGCAGTCCCTCGTACGAGCCGGTGTCGGCGACGTGGTGAGCAACCTGTCGGCGATCGAGGACTGGCAGCTCGGCCGGACCGAGCGCGGCGAGCCCGTCGACGGGGTGGCGATCTCCATGGCCCGTACGGCGGCCGAGGCGGTGCTGGGCCGGGCGGACTCCATCGAGTCGGACGCGTTCCTGACCGTGCTGGCCGAGGCGCTGATCATGTCGGGCATGTCGATGGTCATCGCCGGGTCAAGCCGTCCGGCGAGCGGCGGAGATCATGAGATCATGCATGCCGTGGACCAGCTTTTCCCTGGGACCGCCAACCACGGCGAGCTGGCCGGGATCGGCGCGGCCTTCTGCTTCTTCCTCCGGGAGGACTCCCACCGGCTCGGCCAGGTCGTCGGCTGCCTGCGGCAGCACAACCTGCCCGTCGCCCCCGGCGACGTCGGCCTGACGCACGAACAGTTCACCGAGGCAGTGATGCTCGCCCCGAGCACGCGGCCCGGCCGCTACACCATCCTTGAGCACCTCCGGCTGTCGGAGCACGAGGTCCGGGGGAGAGTTGAGGACTATGTCCGCGCCGTCGGTCGCTGAGCTTCGCGCGGTCGCCCAGCCGCAGACCACCATGGACCGCCGCAGCGGCGAGCACTGGGCCGGCCTGCTGTACATGCGGCGCCTGTCCATCTACGCCACCTGGCTGCTGGCCAAGACCCCCATCTCGCCCAACCAGGTCACCGGCCTGATGATCCTGTGCGGGGTGGCGTCGGGCGCCGTGCTCGCCATCCCGGGCTTCTGGGCGGCACTGGGCGCGGCCCTGCTCATCCAGGTCTACCTGCTGCTCGACTGCTCGGACGGGGAGCTGGCCCGCTGGACCGGCCGCACCTCGATCACCGGGGTCTACCTCGACCGGGTCGGGCACTACTTCGCCGAGGCGGCCCTGCTGATCGGGCTGGGCTTCCGGGCGTCGGAGACCCTGCCCGACTGGTACACGGTGATGGGCGTGGCGGCGGCGCTCGGCGCGATCCTGATCAAGTCGGAGACCGACCTGGTCGACGTCGCCCGCGCCCGGTCGGGCCTGGTGGCGACCACCGAGGCGGCGGCGCAGCAGTTCACCTCGCCCCGGCTCGCGCTGGCCCGCAGGGCCGCGGCGGCGCTGCGGTTCCACCGGGTGATCCAGGCCGTCGAACTGTCGCTGATCGTCGTGGTCGCGGCGGTGCTCGACAACTGGTTCTCCGCCACCCGCATCCTCGTGGTCGCCTGCGTGATCATCGCGGTGGTCCAGCTCGTGCTGCACCTGGTCAGCATCCTCGCCTCCCGGCGGCTCTCATGAGCGCGTCGAGTCCCGCGTGGCGTGCTGTCAGGCCGTACATTCACGGTTGGGTAGGGGTTTGGTGTCAGTTCCGATACCCTTGTCCGAAGGTAAACCAGGCAGATTCCGGATTGCCCGGCCATACAGACTCGGTGATCATGAAGTCGTGTGTAGTGCGCCCCATGTCGAGGCAGTGACGCGGTGAAAATCTCCTGTGTCATCCTCACCATGGGCAACAGGATCGCCGAGCTCGACCGGGCGGTGGAGTCCGCGCTCACCCAGACCGACGGCGACATCGAGGTGGTCATCGTCGGCAACGGCGCGGACGTCCCGCAGCTGACCGCCCGGCCGCTGCCCGGCACCGCCGCGACGATCAAGACCGTACGGCTGGAGCGCAACGCGGGCATCCCCGAGGGGCGCAACCGCGGCGTGCAGGAGTGCTCGGGTGACATCGTCCTGTTCCTGGACGACGACGGCTGGTATGCCAACTCCAAGGTCGCCGCGCACGTCCGCGAGCGGTTCACGCACGAGCCCGACCTCGCCGTGATCAGCTTCCGGGTGATGGACCCCGAGGGCGGCTCCGTGCAGCGTCGGCACGTGCCCCGCCTGCGGGCCGGCGACCCCGAGCGGTCGTCGCCGGTGACGACCTTCCTCGGCGGTGCCTGCGCGATCCGCAAGTCGGCGTTCCTCCAGGTCGGCGGGTTGCCGGAGAAGTTCTTCTACGCCCACGAGGAGACCGACCTCGCCTGGCGCCTGCTGGGCGAGGGCTACCGCATCGAATACGACGCCGAGCCGGTCATGTACCACCCGCTGGTGCTGCCGTCGCGGCACACGGACTTCTACCGGCTGAACGCCCGCAACCGAGTCTGGCTGGCCCGGCGCAACCTGCCGTGGCCGCTGGCGATGTTCTACCTGCTCAACTGGGTCGTGCTCACACTCCTACGCGAGCGCTCGATGCCCGCGATCAAGGCGTGGTTCCGCGGCTTCTTCGAGGGGCTGCGCGAGCCGGCGGGCGAGCGCCGTCCCATGGCCTGGCGCACCGCCTGGCGCATGCTGCGGCTCGGCCGCCCGCCCATCGTCTAGATCCGGACGAGCGGCCGGGTCCTCAACGTCCCGGCTCCCGGCCTCTCGCGCGCGGCCTCTCGCGCCCGGCCTCTCGCGCGCGGCCTCTTGCGCTCAGCCGAGCGCCGACATGAACGAGGCGACGAGACGGGACCGGTCGCCGGGGAGCGGCCGGCCGCCGTGGACCATGAAGGACGTCGTGGAGGACCGCGCCAGGCCGTGCCCGTCGAACCACGAGACCAGCTCTTCGTGACGGCGGTGGAGGTCGAGCCTGATCCGGACGTCCGCGCCCCGGGCCAGGCCGGTGACCAGGGTCCGGACGGTCGCGTCGTCCTCCGCGACGACCGGCCCGACGAACAATCGGTCGCCGCTCCGCCAGGCCGCCCCGTAGCCGGTGATCTCACCGTCCCGCTCGGCGACCCTGACCTGCTCGGCGAAGGCGAACAGGCGGGCCAGCAGGCGCGATCGGTCGGCCCCGAAGACCTCGACGTCCAGAGCGCACAGCGCGGCCAGGTCCCGCCCGGGCTCGGCGAGCCGGGTCGCGTTCCGGCCGGGGTCCGCCTCGCCGTACGGGCCGTCGCCGGCGTGGAAGCGGCCGACCCGGGCCTCGACCACGCCGACCGTCTCGAAGCCCAGCTTCTCGTACAGTGGCCTGCCATACTCCGTCGCGCACAGGAACACGGTCGCGTCGCCGGCCTCCGCCAGGACGTGCTCCAGGAGACGGCGTCCCAGCCCTCGCCCGCCATAGCGGGAGGCCACCAGCATCATGCCGACCGCGGCGGCCGTCGTGCCATACCGGGTGAGGACGGCCGTTCCCGCCAGCCCGCGGCCGTCCGGGGCGTCGATGCCGAAGCCCTCGCCGTTCTCCAGCAGGAGCCGCCACTTGCGCTCCTCCCTCGGCCAGGAGCGGTCCTGCGCCAGGTCGAGGCAGTGCGGCACGTCCGCGAGACCAAGACGGCGGACGGGCGGAACGGACGGGTCTGCGGGCTTCATGGCCACCTTTCCCTCGACTGCTCTCCGACGGTAGCGCCCCCGGCCTCTATGCCCGGAGCACGGCACCGCACAAAGTCGATCAAAGCAGGGTGCATGGCGCTACCGACCCTCCCTGGGAACGGAGGTCAGGGGCAAACTGTAGGATTTCGGGCGGTCACGCTGTCTGATCTTGGAGTGTGGGATTGCCCTTCCAGCGCGAGCGGCTCCGTGTCTTCATCGACTCTCCGGTCTTCCAACGTGCGGTCATCGCCGTCATCGCGCTGAACGGGCTCTCGCTCGGGCTGGAGACCTCGCACGAGCTGGCCGACCGATACGCCACGGCCTTCCTCGTGATCGACCGGGCCATCCTCGCCGTTTTCGTCGTCGAGATCATCCTGCGGATCGCCGTACACGGAAAGGCGTTCTTCCGCGACCCGTGGAACTGGTTCGACCTGGTCATCGTCGGGATGGCCCTCGTGCCGGCCTCGGAGTCGGTGTCGATCCTGCGGCTCTTCCGGTTCCTGCGGGTCCTGCGGCTGATCTCCGTCGTGCCGGGCATGCGGCGGGTCGTCTCGGCGCTGTTCGCGGCGCTGCCGGGGCTGGCCTCCGCCGTGGTCCTCCTGCTGCTGTCGCTCTACACGGCGTCCGTGATCGGTGAGCAGCTCTTCCACGAAGTGGCCCCGCGCTACTTCGGCGACCTCGGGCGGTCGCTGTTCACGATGTTCACGGTGCTCACGGTCGAGGGCTGGCCGGAGGTGGCCGAGGACGTGATGACGAAGGAGCCGCTCGCGTGGATCTTCTTCGCCACGTTCATCGTGATCACGGCGTTCTTCGTGCTCAACCTGCTCATCGGTGTGATCGTCTCCGCGATGGAGGCGGAGGTGAACGCCCAGCGCTGGAAGGATGACCAGGAGCTGGAGCTGCAGCAGCACATCGCGGTCATGAACGAGATCAGGGCGTTGAACGAGAAGGTCGACCGGCTGGCGGCCCAGCTGCCGGCGCTCGCGGACGCCGCCGCCCGGGACCGGCGCTCCTGCGATCATCAGCCGTCACACGGCGAGGCGCCCCAAGCAGAGGGGGGACGGACCGAGGGGGCACAGACCAAGGGGGCACAGACCAAGGGGGCACAGGCCGAGGCGGACGGCCGGCGTCAGGGCGAGTGACCTGGGGGCGTCACGCCGGTCCGGGCTCCTGGAAGGTCATCGACACGTGCTCGGCGGTGGCCGTCATCAGGGCCCGCCGGGGCAGGCCGAGCTCGCTCAGCTCCTTGGCGATGGGGTGGTTGCCCAGGCGGATGAGCGCGCCGCCCGGCCGCCAGCGCACCCCCCGGGCCCGGGCCGTCCAGGGGATGCGGCGGGTGACCCCGTCCAGGTGGGCGTAGGCGTCCGGCACGGGCAGTGCCTCGCCGAGCAGGGGCACGGGCGTCGCCGCGATGCCGGGCCTGAGCAGCAGGTCGACGACCATCCGGCCGTCCCTGCGCAGCAGGCACCGCTTGTACGGCGAGCGGAGTCGCAGGTCCACGTCGGCCAGCTCCTTGGGGAAGCCCCAGATGACCCGTCCGGCCTCCAGCGTGAACGCCTGGTCGACCGGCAGCCAGTGGACGAAGGCGCCCGATCCCGCCCCGCGCAGGTCTTTCAGCCCGGCCAGGAGCCCGGGCCTCGGCGGCGGGCCCGAGCCGTCCGGCCGTACGAGGAAGGTGACCCCGAACTCGTTGTAGGAGCCGAGATCGGAGTCGTGGTAGCGGACGAACACCAGCGAGCACAGGGCCTTGCCCGGCAGGACCTCGGTGACGTCCATCCTGGAGTACGCGAGGACCGCGCGGGCCGCGTCGGCCCGCACGAGGTAGGCGGCGACGCAGACCGACGCGTCGCGGACCTCCACCGGCGTCTCGACCCTGCGACCCTGGACGAGATGGCTTGCCATGCTCCCAGTACAGCAAGCCGGGCGGCCGGGCGACAGCCGTACGGCGGCAAGGTTGTGCCAGTCCTGGTGTCGATTCGGGGGGTGGCCGGTCGTGTAGAAGGTGAACGGGCCCGCATCAGGCGGGCCTCACCGAGGAGGTGGACGAGGCCATGAGGCACTATCTGCTCAGCATCCAGCAGCCCGACGGCGACGCGCCCCCGCCGGAGGTCCTGGAGCCGATCATGCGGGATCTGGCGGTCCTCAATGAGGATCTGCGCGCCGCGGGGGCATGGGTCTTCTCCGGCGGGCTGCACGATCCGGGCACGGCGACGGTGGTGCGGGTGCGCGATGGTGAGGAGCTCGTCACCGACGGCCCGTACGCCGAGGGCAAGGAGCACGTCGGCGGGCTGACGATCATCAAGGCGCCCGACCTCGACGCGGCGCTCGAATGGGGGCGCAGGCTCGCCCGTGCGACCACGCTCCCGGTCGAGGTGCGCCCGTTCGCGGGCATCGTGGAGGGCGATGACGACCGGCGATAGGGACCTCGACATCGAGCGGGTGTTCCGCGAGGAGTACGGCCGGGCCGTCGCGGTCCTGGTCCGCCACTTCGGCGACATCGACGTCGCGGAGGAGGCGGTGCAGGACGCGTTCGCCGAGGCGGTGCGGCGCTGGCCGCGCGACGGGCCGCCGCCCAGCCCGGCCGGCTGGATCATCACGACCGCCCGCAACCGGGTGATCGACCGCCACCGGCGGGAGTCCCGGCGTGCGGACAAGCAGGCGTGGGCGGCCCTGCTGCACGCCCCGGGCGACGCGGGCGGCGAACCGGCCGACGAGGAGGGTCCCGTGCACGACGACCGGCTCCGTCTGATCTTCACCTGCTGCCATCCCGCGCTCGCCCCGGCCGCCCGGGTCGCGCTGACGCTGCGCCTGCTCGGCGGCCTCACCACGGCCGAGATCGCGCGGGCGTTCCTGGTCCCCGAGCCGACCATGGCCCAGCGGCTGGTGCGGGCGAAGGCCAAGATCCGCGACGCGGGGATCCCGTACCGCGTCCCGCGCGAGGCCGACCTGCCCGACCGCCTCCGGGCAGTGCTCGCCGTCGTCTATCTGATCTTCAACGAAGGGCACACGGCGAGCGCGGGCGACCGGCTGGCCCGCGAGGACCTGTGCGCGGAGGCCATCAGGCTCGGCCGCCTGCTGGCCGCGCTGATGCCCGACGAGCCGGAGGTCATGGGGCTGCTCGCGCTCATGCTGCTCGTCCACGCCCGCCGCGACGCCCGCACCACCCCGGCCGGCGACCTGGTGCCGCTGCCGGAGCAGGATCGCGGCCGGTGGGACCACGCGCTCGTCTCCGAGGGCCAGGGCATCGTGCGGGCGTGCCTGCGGCGCGGCAGGCCGGGACACTACCAGATCCAGGCGGCGATCAACGCCGTCCACGCCGACGCGCCGGTCGCCGCCGCCACGGACTGGCGGCAGATCCTGAGCCTGTACGACCACCTGCTCGCCCTCGCCCCCAACCCGGTCGTCGCCCTCAACCGCGCCGTCGCGGTGGCCGAGGTGGACGGGCCGCAGGCCGCGCTCGCCCTCGTGGACGATCTCGACCTGGACGGCTACCACCTGTTCCACGCCGTCAGGGCCGACCTGCTGCGGCGGCTCGGCCGGGCCGGGGAGGCCGCGCGGGCGTACGAGGCGGCGATCACACGCACGCGGAACGCCTCCGAGCGGGCGTTCCTCGACCGGCGCCTGCGGCAGGTGCGGGAACTGCCGAGGTAGAGCAGGACGGCGAGCACGCGGCGGTGGTCGTCCTCCATGCCGGGCAGCCGATCGCAAGCGCCGTGCCGTTCAGCGCCGCCGTTGCGTCGCCTGCGGCAGCGGCAGCACCCGGGGCGTACGTGAGCAGGCGGGGGAGTGCCGCGAGAGCACACCGCAGGCCGCGAGGCGGCCGGAGTGAATGCGTGCCAGCACGGAGATCCGGCCAGGGATAGCCCGGATCCGCCGGCGGGGCCGGTGCGCTCACACTGCGGACATCGGTATCCGATCCGCATCTCAGGAGGCATGGTGAAACGCTCGGTTCTCCTCGTCACAGGCCTGGTCCTGGCCGGCCTGTTCGGTCTCGTCGACGTGGTCTCGCTGCCGCTGGGCGACGGCGAGCACCCGCCGTTCGCGGTGGCGCTCCTCGACGGCGTGCTCGGCCTGATCACCGTGGTCGGCGTCGTGCTGGCCTGGCGCGGCAGCCGCGCCGCGGTAGTGGCCGTGGTCGTCACCAGGCTGCTGTCGGGGCTCACCGCGGTGCCGGCGTTCTTCGTCGACGACGTCCCCACACCGGCGATCGCGACGGCCGCGGTCGGCGTCGTGCTGACCCTCGTCTGCGTCGCGTTCCTCGCCCCGGCTCTGCGGTCCCGCACATGACGCCGCCGCGCACTCGTCATCTGCCGCTCGCCCTGGCGTTGTTCACCGCGCCGTTGGGCTTCGTCGTCGCCAACGCCGCCTACGCCTGGGCCACCCGCGCGGGAGGAGACGACAGCACCGGGGCGAACGCACTGGCCCTGGCGTCGGCCCATCCCGGCCTCTACCGCCTCGGCTCGCTCGCCGCCATGGTGGGAAGCCTGCTCATGGTGCCGGCCATGCTCGGCGCGAGGCGCCTCATCGGCGACCGGAGCCGCAGGCTCGGGTTCCTCGGCACGGTTCTCGTGGCAGCGGGATACATCTGCTACTTCGCGATCGCCTTCAACGGGATCGGCAACGTCGTCATGGCCGAGCGTGGGGATCACGCCGCCGATTACGCGGCGGTCATCGACGGCGTCGAGAGCGAGCCGACGGTCGTCTGGGTGTTTCCGCTCTTCGCGCTCGGCAACCTCGTCGGCACGCTGCTGCTCGGGCTGGCCCTGCTCCGCGCCCGCGTAGTGCCGATCTGGGCCGCCGCGGGGGTCGTCGCGTGGCCGCCGCTGCACGTGATCGGCCTCGTTACCGGCTCCGAGTGGTTCGAGGTCGCGGGCGCGGTCACCCAGGCGGCCGGCCTCGCCGCCGCCGGGCTGCGCCTGCTGTCCGCGCCACCCGGCTCCGGCCGGCCCGCGGCATGAGGGGCGGTCAGGCCGGGACCGTACGGCTCGGGCTCAGGGCCGGGACCGTGTCCGGGGCCTGGGCCCACCGCTCCAGCAGGGCGACGAACTCGCCGGCCACGGCGGGCCAGTGGTAGTGGTTCAGCGCCTCGGCGTGGCCCCGGGCGCCCATCTCGGCACGCCGTTCGGCGTCCTCGCGCAGGCGGAGCACGCTCCGCACGACCGCGTCGGCCACCTCGCCGACCTCGCCGAACGGGACGATCGTCCCGCAGCCGGCCCGCTCCACCAGGGACGCCGCCATCGGCAGCGGGGTCGTCACGACGGGGACGCCGCGGGCCATGTATTCGATGATCTTCGTGGGCATCGAGTGGCGATGGTTCGGCACGTCGTGCAGCAGGGACAGCCCGGCCAGGGCGCCCTCGGCCATCCGCAGCGCGTGGTTGTTGGGGACGTATCCGAACCAGTCGAGCAGCCCCGCGCGCTGCGCGTCGCGCAGCATCGGACGCACCTCGGCGTCGGCCGGCCCGATCAGGTCGAGGCGGATGCCGTACGGCCGGAGCCGCCGGGCGACCTCCACCATCTCGGCCGCGCCGCGCGCGAGGGAGATGTGGCCCACGTGGACGATCCGGTTGTCCCCCGGCGGCGCGGGCGGCGCCGGCGGCACGTACGTGTGGTCGGGCACGACGGGATGCGCGCCGGGGAAGCGCGCACGGTAGGACTCCTCGGCGAGCATGAGATGGACCCGCCGCTCCGCCCGGCTCTCGATCGCGCGGATCAGCGGCGGCAGCACGCTCCGCACCGGCCCCGGCAGATACGTCTTGGCGCCGAGCGCCGCGATCGTGTCCTCGTGGACGTCCCAGACCGTGGGAGGCCGGCGGCGCGGCAGCGCGAGCAGCAGCTCGATGTCGTGCACGAGCAGCAGGTCGGCGTCTCGGGCCGCCGTGCGCAGGGCGGAGGCGGCGGCCCGCAGCGCCTTGCCGCGGCGCAGGCCCACGGCCCGCGGCACGTCGACGGCCCGGATGCCCTGCCGCGGCGTCACGTTGCAGTGGCTGAACGGCGCGACGAAGGTGACCTCGTGACCGGAGTCGAGCAGCGCCCGGATCTGCCGGTGGGTGATCCGGGCGTCCTCGGGATGATGGACTGTCGTGCCGACGCATACCCTCATGGAGGAAGGCTGACCGCACCGTCCGAAATGACCGGATGTGCCGGGTGAATGCTCCTCGAAATGCGGCTTAACTTCCGGTGCTCGCCGGCTGCGCCGGCCGCGCGCTCGGCCTCCGGTACAACCAGGTCAGCCGGGGTTCGAGCAGCCACTTGAACGCCGTACGGGTGATCGGCAGGCACAGCACGATGGCCAGCGCGAAGCAGGAGCACGCGATGGCCGCCACGCCGAGCGGGCCGTGCAGCCAGGAGAAGCTGAGCCAGCCCATCTCCTTGGCGATCATCACCGGCACGCCGTGCAGCAGGTAGCAGTAGAGCGTGCGGGTGCCGAGGTCGGTGAACCACGTCTGGCGCTTGGGGACCAGCGACATCACGGCCGCCGACATGGCCAGCGCGGCCACCAGCAGGGCCGTCCGCAGCATCATGCCCTTCCACCAGACCAGGTGGAGGGTCTTGTAGCTGTTCTTGTAGTAGATCGGGCCGAGCTTGATCGAGTAGTTCTTCACCAGGAAGATCGCCACGGCCGCGGCGCCCAGCAGCACGAGCGCCGACAGCACCATCACCCAGCGCTTCTTGAGGAAGTCGAAGACCTCCGGCTTGAGCACGAGACCGAGGACGAAGAACGGCATGAGGCCGAAGAAGCGGTCCATGCTGAAGTCGCCGGAGAGCTGGGAGAACCCGGCGAACAGGTATACGACGATCGAGATGATGAACGGGTACTTCATCCGCTTCCACACGGGTGTGGACAGCCGCCAGAACAGCAGCGCGAGCAGATACCAGTTCAACCAGGCGGGGTCGGTGATCGTGATGCTGAACTTGTGCCCGAAGGCGGTGCGCAGCACGGCGTACCCCAGCTCGACGATCACGTACGGTACGAGGAACGTGTCGACGAGCTTGTTGGTCTTCGCGTTGGAGTTCCAGAAGTTCCTGGACAGGTAACCGCTGACGATGACGAACAACGGCATGTGGAAGACGTAGATGAACAGGTACGCCGCCCGCGAGGAGTCGGCCGCCAGCGTCGGGACCAGCGAGTGGCCGATCGGCACCAGGGCGATGCCGACGAACTTCACGTTGTCGAGGTAGGGGTCGCGCGGCTTCTTGGCCCGGGGCGCGTGCTCCCGCGCGGGCTCGCCCTCCGCGCCGTCACGCCGCTTCGCGCCGTGGGCGGACGGGTCGTCCGGCCGGGCGGGCGCGGCCTCGGCCCAGGCGGGCAGCGGGGCGCGCAGCGGCTTGCCGAGCGGGCCGGTCTGGCGGGGGTCGTTCGCGCCGCCTGAGCCGTCCTGGGAGCGCCGCCAGGGGTCCCACTGGGAGGGGTCGGCGCCCTGACCCAGCCACGCGGGGGCCGGCGCGTACGGCGCGGCGCCGAAGGGGTCGTCCGGGGTCACGGCCGGGCCCGCGCCGGACGGGCCGGTGCCGGCCGGGCCGGTGCTGGACGGGGGAGTGTCGAGGAAGGGGTTCGCCGTCCGGCCGGCGGCCGCCGGCGGTGGCTCGGGGAAGCCGGGAGGTTCGGGGAAAGCGGGAGGTTCGGGGAAACCGCCGAAGCGCGTTCCCGCCGTGTCGGCCCCGGCGCCGAAGACCGGGGTGGGGAAGGCCGGGGGCTCGCCGAAGGGGGGCGTGGGGGCGTCTGGGCCACCCTGTGCTCCGGGGCCTGCCTGTGGTCCGGACGAGCGCCGGGCGGCGCCGGGGAACGCGTCCGCGAGGTTGCGGGGGCCGTTCTCCGGGAACGCCTGGGGCCACGCCGTGGGACTGTCGGCGGCGCCCATGGGCGAGGCGGCGTGCTCCGCGCCCTGACGAGCCGTGTCCGCGCGATCCGGGCCCCGGCCCGCGGAGAAGTAGTCGAAGCCCTCCGGCTGCGGGGCGGACGCGGGTGGCATGCCCATGCGGGAGGCGCCCGGCCGGCGTGGCTTCCGTACGGGCAGGGGCGGCTTGTCGTCCGGTGCGGACGTGCCCGGTGTGGAGGTGCCCGGTGTCGAAGCGCTTGGTGTGGAGGCGGTGGGAGTCGGGGCGGCGAGGGGAGCGGCACCGGTGCTCCGCGGCTTGCGCACCGGCAGCGGCGGCTTGTCGTACGGCGAGGCCCCGGCGGGTGCGGAACCGGCCGGCGCGGGGCCTTCGGGGTTCCCCGTCTCGGCGGCGCCTGTCGCGCTGCCCGCCGCGCTGCCAGTGCTGCCCGGGCCCCTCTCACCGGCGCTCTCGTCGCCGGGCGCTCGAAAGCCGCTCTCGTGACGCCCGTGCTGCTCCGCTTCCGGACCACCCGTGGTCTTCGGCTCCCGCCGCGGCAGGCCGCCGCCGTCCGGAGCGGGCCAGTCTCCGGTGATGCGGCTTATCACTCCGGTGGGAGCCTCTTCGGCGTCGGGGTCGTTGCCTTGTGGAGATCCGGGAACCGGGGCGTGATGGCGGGAGTCACTCACGGGAGAAACGCTCAGCTATCTGTTGGGAGGCTCGGGGGAACGGCCACGCATGGCGTAGCGTCGCCGCGTCCTTTCGGACACTAGCGAAGGCGCCCCGGCGCATAAGCCCGAACGGGCGAACAGGGCGCGTCCGCCAGGTGTTCACCCTAACGTTCTTGAACGCGTATGTCGCCTCTGGGGCCGAACGAAGCTCTTGTGGCTTCTGTGAATCCCGGTGTCAGAACGCCGGAAACCGGCAGACCGCCGGAAACGGAAACGGGCCGGGGCTCCGCGTCCTCGTGGACGACGCAGGAGCCCCGGCCCGGCCGTGGCGCGGTTCAGGTCGCGCAGGGGTTGGTGTCGGCGGTGATGGCGTTGTCGCCCAGGTCGATGGGCGAGCGGACGCCCTTCCAGTCGGCGCCGACGACGAGCTGGATGATCGGCCCGCGCACCTTGCCCTTGGGCGCGTCCGGCGGGGGCGAGGACGGCGTGAACGGCGTGACCGGGCCGCTCGCCACCTTGCCGGTCTCCGGGCTGACGGGGTTGAGCAGCTTGCCGACCAGCATCTTCGAGTAGTTCCAGCCCTGACCGGTGTAGCGGACCATGGTCTTCGGCTGGTCGGTGCCGTCGGGCTTCCTGGCGTCGCCGACGCCGACGACGTTGAAGCCGAGCGCGGAGAGCTCCTCGGCGACCTCCTTGGCCCGCCCGGCTGTGTTGGTGCCGTTGAACACCTGCACCTTGACCTGCTGCGGCTTGGTGACCACCGGGCCGGACGGCGAGGCGGCCGCGGTCGGGGTGGCGCTCGCGGTCGGGGTGACCTCGGTGTCGTTCGCGATGGCCTTGAAGAGGTTGCCCGCGGCCGGCTGCTTCCACTGGACGCGGTTCTTGTCGGCGACGTACGGCTCCCACGGCACGGTGGTGGCCTTGAAGCCCTTCGCCGAGAGCTTCTGCGCGCTCTGCGCGATCTTGATGAGCTCCTCGGTGTTGAGCGCGTCGTCCATCGTGACGGACTTCGCCGCGGCGGCGATGAAGTTCTGCAGCTTGCCGACGTCGGTGAGCAGGGCGCTGCTGGTCGCCTTCTTCACGACCTGGGAGATGAAGACCTGCTGGCGCTTGATGCGGGAGATGTCGCTGCCGTCG